>NZ_JBEXNQ010000008.1:0-314663 GCF_040611155.1 Streptomyces sp. NPDC002994 | reverse complement strand
GCTCGGCGCCCCAAGCGCCGGAGGCAGCGCCCCCCACCCCGGAAGGCACGCCCCCGAGGCCCCCGCGCCGCGCGACGCCCGCGCCGGAGGCGACGGCTCCGGCCGCGCCGCGCCGTACGCGCAGCGTTGCCGAGGGCTCGGCAAGCCAGGCAGCGGAAGCCGCGACGCCGCCGGCCGAGGGCGACGCCGGTGCCCCGGCGTCACCGCGCCGCGCTCGCAGCGTGTCCGAGGGCTCGGCGAGCCAGGCGGCGGAAGCGGCTGGCGCCGCGCCGGCGACACAGCCGTCTCCGGAGCCCGAGGGCGCCGCCGCGCAGACCACGCCCGCCGATGGCGGGGCCGGTGCTCCGGCCGCGCCGCGCGGCGTGTCCGAGGGCTCGGTGAGCCAGGCGGCGGAGGCGTCGACGACTGGCGCGACGCCGGAGGGCGCGACGCCGCCGGCCGAGGGTGCCGCGCCCGCCGAAGGCAAGGCCGCACCCGCAGCCCCGCGCAGCGCCGACGCGCCCTGGCACCACGCGCGCCCCGCGTTCCAGGACGCTGAGGAGCGCGCGGAGTCGGACCCGGCGGCGACCAGAACTGGCGCGTCCGCAGATACAGACGCCGACGCGGCGCAAGCCGCCGACGCAGCGGCCGACGAAGCCCTGCGCGGCGACGCGGCCGCCGCCAAGGAGCCCGGCCGTCCGGCCGCCGGCTCCGCCGACAAGGGCACAACCGGCCCCACTCCGGACCAAGGGAGCGACGACGCGTGAACGACGTACTCGATGTCGCCTTCCGGCTGGTCATCGTCTTCGCCGTGTTCATGGTCCTGCCGCTCGTCGTGGGGCAGACCGAGCACAAGGTGATGGCGCACATGCAGGGCCGCCTCGGCCCCATGTACGCGGGTGGTTTCCACGGCTGGGCCCAGCTCGTCGCCGACGGCGTGAAGTTCGCGCAGAAGGAAGACATCGTCCCGGCCAACGCCGACCGCCGTATCTTCCAGCTCGCACCCGCCGTCGCCCTCCTCCCGTACCTCCTGGTTCTCGTCGCGATCCCGATCGGCCCGAGCGAGGGCGCGGTCGGCCAGGTCATCGACGCGGGCATCTTCTTCGTGCTCGCCGTCATGGGCGTCGGCGTGCTCGGCTCTCTCATGGCGGGCTGGGCCTCGGCCAACAAGTTCTCCCTCCTCGGCGGCCTGCGTACCGCCGCCCAGCTCCTCGCGTACGAACTGCCGATGCTGCTCGCCGCCGCCTCCGTGGCGATGGCAGCCGGCACCGTCTCGCTGCCCGGCATCCTGAACGCCTTCGAGTGGTGGTGGCTGCCGTGGCAGATCGTCGGCGCGATCGTCTTCTTCGTCGCCGGCCTCGCCGAACTCCAGCGGCCGCCCTTCGACATGCCGGTCGCCGACTCGGAGATCATCTTCGGCGCGTACACCGAGTACACGGGCCTGCGCTTCGCGCTCTTCCTGCTCGCCGAGTACGCCGGAATCGTCGTCCTCTGCGGTCTGACCACCGTCCTGTTCCTCGGTGGCTGGCACGGACCGTGGGGCGCGGACGGCCTCGGCTGGGTCTGGACGCTGCTCAAGACCGCGATCCTCGCGTTCGGCGTCATCTGGCTGCGGGTCACCTACCCGCGGCTGCGCGAGGACCAGCTCCAGAAGCTCGCCTGGACCGTACTCATCCCGCTCGCTCTCGCGCAGATCGCGCTCACCGGCATCGTGAAGGTGGCGATCCAGTAATGTCCCGCCCGTCGCCCGACCACCACCCCTCAACGACGCCCTCCGGGCGGCCCCGCTCATTCCCCGGCTCAGGCCTCGCCAAGGGCTTGGCCGTCACGCTCCGCACGATGACGAAGAAGAACGTCACCGCGCAGTACCCGGACGTCCAGCCCGAACTCCCGCCCCGCTCGCGCGGCGTCATCGGCCTGTTCGAGGAGAACTGCACGGTCTGCATGCTCTGCGCCCGTGAGTGCCCCGACTGGTGCATCTACATCGACTCGCACAAGGAGACGGTCCCGGCCGCCGCCCCCGGTGGCCGTGAGCGCAGCCGCAACGTCCTCGACCGCTTCGCGATCGACTTCTCGCTCTGCATGTACTGCGGAATCTGCATCGAGGTCTGTCCTTTCGACGCGCTCTTCTGGTCCCCGGAATTCGAGTACGCCGAGACCGAGATCCACGAACTCACCCACGAGCGGGACAAGCTCCGCGAGTGGATGTGGACGGTCCCTGAGCCACCCGCGCTCGACCCGGGCGCCGAGGAGCCCAAGGAGATCGCGGCAGCCCGCAAGGCCGCCGAAAAGCTCGCCGCAGCCCAGGAACAGGCAGCCCAGGAACAGTCAGCGCAGCAGGAAGAGGGGCAGGGGCCCGCCGAATGAGCCACCTCGCCGCAGCCGCCGAGCAGGGATTCCTCTCCCCGACCGGCGTCGAGATCGCCTTCCTCCTCGTCGGCATCGCCACCCTCGGCGCGGCCGTCATCACCGTCACCACCAAGCAGCTCGTGCACGCCGCACTCTGGCTGGTCGTGGCCCTCGGCGGCCTCGCCGTCGAGTACCTCCTGCTGACGGCCGAGTTCATCGCCTGGGTGCAGGTCCTGATCTACGTCGGTTCCGTGGTCGTCCTCCTCCTCTTCGGGCTGATGCTCACCAAGGCGCCCATCGGGCGTTCCCCGGACGCCGACTCCGGTAACCGCTGGGCCGCCCTCGTGGTGGCCCTCGCCGCGGCCGCCGCACTCGTCTGGGTGGTCGTGGACGCGTTCCGCACCCAGTGGATCGACCTGGACGGACCGTCCCAGGGCTCCACCAAAGTCAGTGGCCAGATCCTCTTCCAGCACTGGGTGCTGCCTTTCGAGGCGCTCTCGGTTCTCCTGCTCGCCGCACTCGTCGGCGCGATCGTCCTCTCCCGCAAGAGCGACAGCGACAAGGAGCAGCGCTGATGCACCTCGCCTATCCCGCCGTGCTCGCCGCCCTCCTCTTCTGCACCGGTCTGTACGGAGTGCTCGCGCGCCGCAACGCGATCCTGGTCCTGATGTCCGTCGAGCTGATGCTCAACGCCGTCAACCTCAACCTGGTCGCCTTCGACGTCTGGCTCCGCGACGCCCTGCACGCCGGCCAGGCACTCACCCTCTTCACCATCGCCATCGCCGCGGCGGAGATCGGCATCGGCCTGTCGATCGTCCTGATGGTCTACCGCAACCGCGGGACCTCGGACATCGACAAGCTGCGCGACACCGTCGAAGGCCAGGCCGCCGACGACGAAGCTTCCGCCATGGCACACAAGGCCGCACAAGAGGCCGCACAGAAGGCTGAGGCCGCCGCGTGACGACCACGACCCTCGCCGTCCTCGTCCCCCTCCTTCCCTTCCTCGGCGCCGCGGCCGGCCTGCTGTTCGGCCGAACCGCCCCGGGATTCGTCCGGCCCCTGGCCGTACTGCCGACCTTGGCCGCCGCCGTGCTGGCCGCGATCGTCGCCGTACGCCAGGGTGGTGGCGGGCCGATCGACGCTTCGACGCAGCTCACCCCCACGGGGTCGGTCCCCATCGACCTCGCCCTGCACCTCGACGGCTTCGCGGTCCTCGTCGCCGTCCTGGTCGGGGTCGTCGCGACCTGCGTGCAGCTCTACTCGACGGGCTACCTGCGCGACGACCCGCGCTACCCGTCCTACGCCGCCCTCATCTCCCTCTTCACCTCCGCGATGCTGCTCGTCGTCTACTCCGGCGACCTGATGGTGCTGCTGGTCGGCTGGGAAATCATGGGCATCTGCTCGTACTTCCTCGTCGGCCACTACTGGGAGACGCCCGAAGCCCGCGCCGCCTCCCTGAAGGCCTTCCTGGTCACCAAGCTCGGCGACGTCCCCTTCCTGTTCGGCCTGTTCGCGCTCGCCGCCGACGCCGGTACGTTCCGGATCACCGGCATCCTCGGCGCCGTCGCCGGCGACGGGCTGGACCACCCCACCCTCATCGCCCTGCTGCTCCTCGCCGGTGTGGCCGGCAAGTCGGCGCAGTTCCCGCTGCACACCTGGCTGCCCGACGCGATGGCGGGCCCCACGCCCGTCTCCGCGCTGATCCACGCCGCGACGATGGTCGCCGCCGGTGTGTACTTCGTGGCCCGCCTCCTCCCCGTCTTCGCCGCCTCCGCCGCCGCCCTGACCGTCCTGGCCGTCATGGCCGCGGTCACGATGGTCGGCTCGGCGCTCGCCGCGCTGGCCCAGGACGACATCAAGCGCGTCCTCGCCTACTCGACGATCGGCCAGCTCGGCTACATGACCGGCGCCCTGGCCGTCGGCGACCGCGGCGCCGCCGTCTTCCACCTCCTCTCCCACGGCGCCTTCAAGGCGCTGCTGTTCCTCGGCGCCGGCGTGATCATCCACGCCGCCGGCACCAACTCGCTGGCCGCCATGTCCCGCATGGGCGGTCTGGCCAAGCGCATCCCGGACGCCTACTGGACGATGACGATCGCGCTCTTCGCCCTCGCCGCGATTCCGCCGTTCGCCGGCTTCTTCTCCAAGGAAGCCGTCCTCGTCGCCGCCGAACACGCATCGCTCGGCGACACCACGGGCGTCCCCTCCGGTGCCGGCTGGACCGTGCTCGTCGCGGGCCTGCTCACCGCCCTCCTCACCGCGGCGTACGCCACCCGCCTGTGGCTGCTCGCCTTCCGCGGCCGCGGCCCCGCCGCCCCGGATCACGGCAAACAGCCCATCGCCATGAACGGCGTCCTGTGGGTCCTCGCCGTCCCCTCGCTCGCCTTCGGCCTCACCGTCGGCTACCTGGCCGACTGGTTCGACGGCCACGCCCTCACCCCGACCGTCACCACCGCCGTCCTGGGCACCGGCGTCGCCCTCGTCGGCGGCCTGGTCACCTACGGAGCCTGGCGGCACACCACCGCCATGGCGGCCCGCCCCCCGATCGGCGCCGTAGCCGCCCACCCCGGCGACGGCCCGGCCCTCTCCGAGGCGGAAGCCATCGCCACCCACACCCCCGCCTACGGCGACATCGCGTCAGCCCCGGACCCCGCCGACCCCGGACGGCTCCTGCTGGGCCCGCTGCACCGCCCCGCGGCCGCCGGCTTCCACCTGGACGCCGTCTACCACACCCTTTTCGTACGCCCCGTCGTGGCAGCCGCCGAGCTGGTCCGCTTCCTGGACCGCGAAGTGGTCGACACGTACGTACGAGGTGCGGGGGCCGTCCCGCGCCTGCTCGGCGCAGGCGTACGCCGAGCCCAGACCGGCAACGTGCAGACCTACCTCAGCGCACTGCTCGCCGGTTCCGTCGTCCTGGCGATCGCCGCCGTCATCGTCGCCGCCGTCGGAGCGTGAGCCGTGATCGATATCAGCCCGTCCGTGATGCAGTTCCTCCTGGCGTTCATCGTCGTCGGCCCGCTCCTCGGCGCCGCCGCGGCCCTTCTCCCGGCCCCGCCCGGCCTGAAGGGCAAGAGCCCGGGGCAGGCCGTACTCCGCCACGGCGTGACCGTGACCGGCGCGATCCTGATCGCCGCCATCGCCCTCACCCTCGGCTTCGACCACAGCCACCCCTCGAAGATGCAGGCCACGACCGACATCAGCTGGATCCCGGCGCTCGACGTCAGGATCCACCTCGGCATCGACGGCATCTCGCTCCCCCTCCTCGTCATGACCGCGCTGCTGACCTTCCTCTGCGCGCTCTACAGCTACTTCAAGATGCCTGAGGGCCCCTCCCCGAAGGCATTCGTCGCCCTCCTCCTGGTCCTCGAGTCCGGCATGCTCGCGACCTTCGCCGTCCTCGACCTCCTCCTCTTCTTCCTCGCCTTCGAGATGGTCCTCATCCCGATGTACTTCCTGATCGCCCGCTGGGGCGGCGACCAACGGCAGCCCGCCGCCTGGAAGTTCATCCTCTACACGCTGCTCGGCTCCGTCGTCATGCTGCTCGGTCTCCTCCTCATCGGACTGACGTCGGGCACATTCGACATGGTGGCACTCGCCACTGACAACGGCCGTGGACTGACCACATCCGTGCAGGTCATCGCCGTTCTCGCGATCGGCCTCGGCCTCGCCGTCAAGACCCCGATGTGGCCCCTGCACAGCTGGCTCCCCGACGCCCACACCGCCGCCCCCACCGTCGGCTCGGTCCTCCTCGCGGGCGTCCTGCTCAAGATGGGCACGTACGGTTTCGTCCGCATCGCCCTGCCCATCACCCCCGACGGCATGCGCACCTTCGCGCCCTACCTCGCCGCCTTCGCGGTCGTCGGCATCATCTACGGATCCCTGGCCTGCCTCGCCCTCACCCGCAAGGGCGCCAAGGGCGACCTCAAGCGCCTGATCGCGTACTCCTCCGTCGGCCACATGGGCTTCGTACTCCTCGGCATCGCCTCGATGACCCCCACCGGCGTCAACGGCGCCCTCTTCGCCAACATCGGCCACGGCCTGATCACCGGCCTGCTCTTCTTCCTGGTCGGCGCCCTCAAGGACCGCTACGGCACCGCCGACCTCGACACCCTCGCCGGCGCCACCGGCGCGGCCCTCTACGGCCGCGCCCCCCGCCTCGGCGGCCTCCTCGCCTTCGCCGCGATCGCCTCCCTCGGCCTCCCCGGCCTCGCCGGATTCTGGGGCGAGATGCTGACGATGTTCGGCGCCTTCGACCCCGCCGAGGGCCTCAACCGCCCCGCCTTCCTCACCTTCATGGCGATCGCCGGCGTCGGCACGCTCCTCACCGCCGCGTACCTCCTGGTCGTCGTACGCCGCGTCTGCATGGGCGTACCCCAGCGGCAAGCAGCCGAGCCGGCAACGATCGCCGACGTCCAGGGCTACGAGTTCGCCGCCTGGACCCCACTCGTCGCCCTCACCGTCCTTGCCGGACTCTGGCCCGCGGTCCTCCTCGGCCTCACCGACCCGGCCGTGCAGAAGCTCCTCGCAGGAGGCAAGTCGTGACCGTGGCCGCCGAAACCGCCAGCCTCGTCCAGACCGTCGACTGGTGGGCGATCGCCCCGCCCACGATCACCGCGGTCATGGGCCTGATCGTCCTGGTCGCCGACCTCTTCGTACCCGAGAGCAAGAAGCAGCTCCTCGGCCGGCTCTCGATCGCCGGTCTGGCAGCGGCGCTCCTCGCCCTCCTCCCGCTCCGCGAGGGCGACCGCTCCACTTTCTGCCTGACCTCCGACGCCGACGTCTGCAGCTACACGGCCGACCACTTCACCCTGGTCATCCAGCTCCTGGTGCTCGGCGGCGCGCTGCTCACCGCGCTGCTCTCGATCACGGAGACGGAGAAGAACAAGCTGCCGGCGGGTGAGTTCTGGTTCCTCCTGATGTCCTCCGCGGCCGGAGCAGCCCTGCTGCCCGCCTCCCGGGACCTCGCCACCCTCGTCGTAGCCCTGGAAGTCGCCTCACTGCCCGCCTTCGCCCTGGTAGGCATGAAGCGCGGCAACCGCCTCTCCTCCGAGGCGGCCCTGAAGTTCTTCCTCTCCTCCGTGACAGCAACCGCCGTCATGCTGCTGGGCGTCAGCTTCATCTACGCGACGACCGGCACCCTGCACCTCACCGAGATCGCCGTACGCCTCGACGACGTACCTGCGCAGCTCGACACGCTCGCCAAGGCCGGCGTCGCCCTGACCCTCGTCGGCTTCGCCTTCAAAACAGCGGCGGTCCCCTTCCACTTCTGGGTCCCCGACACGTACGTAGGAGCGCCCCTCCCCGTCGCCGCGTACCTCTCCGTCATCGGAAAGGCGGTCGGCTTCACGGGCCTCATCCTGGTCACCGTCGTCGCCTTCCCGTCGTACGCCGACGTATGGGGCCCCGCCATGGCCGTGCTGGCAGCGCTCACCATGACCGTGGGCAATGTGGCCGCCCTGCGCCAGTCGACCACGCGCGCGTACAGCGCGATCCGCCTGCTCGCCTGGTCCTCCGTCGGCCAGGCCGGCTACATCCTGGTCCCGATCGCGGCAGCGGCGTACTCCAGCGACGACCAGATCGGCTCCACGGTCGCGTACGCGCTGATGTACGCCGTGGTGAACCTCGGCGCCTTCGCCGTCGCCGCCCTGGTAGCCCGTACGCACCCGCTCAACCGGATCTCCGACTACCGCGGCCTCTACGCGACCCGCCCCCTGGCAGCCCTCGCGCTCGGCTTCTTCCTCCTCTGCCTGGCAGGCCTGCCGCCCGGCATCATCGGCCTCTTCGCCAAGGTCACGGTCTTCTCCGCAGCGGTCGACGCGGGACTCGGCTGGCTCGCGGTCGTCATGGCGGCGAACGTAGTGATCGCGCTCTACTACTACCTCCAGTGGACGGCGGTCCTCTTCCGCGCCCCCGAGGGCGAGCCGTCCCAGCACGCGGTCCCCATGCCCGTCACGGTCGCCATCGTCCTCACCGCCGTCATCGGCATCGCCCTGTCCGGCGTACCGCAGGTGGTACTGCGCTTCGCCACCGGGAACCTCTTCCAGTAAGCAGGGCTGCCCGTATGGCCCAACGGGCGGCCCGGTGCACAAGGGAACTAGCCCCCCTCGCTTGGCGTTGACCAGTGAGGGAGGGTCCACTGGATGTGGAAGGCCCTTCCGAGCAAGGGGTTCCCCTGCCGCACCATTTGGAGGGCGCACCGTGCACCGCCGGCACAACGGGCTGAGGACCGCCGTACTCCTCGGGGGACTGTCAGCCCTCATCATCGTCATCGGCAGCTTTTTCGGCCGTACGGGCCTGATTGTCGCGGTTCTCGTCGCACTCGGCACCAACGCCTACGCGTACTGGAACAGCGACAAGCTCGCCCTGCGAGCCATGCGCGCCCGCCCCGTCAGCGAGTTCCAGGCGCCACAGCTGTACCGCATGGTCCGCGAGCTCTCCACTCAGGCCCGCCAGCCGATGCCCCGCCTGTACATCTCGCCCACCCAGGCACCCAACGCCTTCGCGACCGGCCGCAACCCCCGCAACGCGGCCGTCTGCTGCACGGAAGGCATCCTCCGCCTCCTCGACGAGCGGGAACTCCGCGGCGTCATCGGCCACGAACTGAGCCACGTCTACAACCGCGACATCCTGATCTCATCGGTCGCCGGCGCCCTGGCCTCCGTGATCATGTTCCTGGTCAACTTCGCCTGGCTGATCCCCATCGGCCGCTCCGACGACGACGAGGGCCCGGGCCTCTTCGGCATGCTGCTGATCATGATCCTCGGCCCCCTCGCCGCCTCCGTCATCCAATTGGCGGTAAGCCGTTCCCGCGAGTACCAGGCGGACGCCTCCGGCGCCCAGCTCACCGGTGACCCCCTCGCCCTGGCGAGCGCCCTGCGCAAACTCGACGCCGGCACCAAACAACTGCCCCTACCTGCCGAGCCGCGCATCGAGACCGCGAGCCACATGATGATTGCGAACCCGTTCCGCCCGGGACAGGGAGCCGCGAGGCTCTTCTCGACCCACCCACCCATGGCGGAACGCATCGCCCGACTCGAACAGATGGCAGGTCACCGCCCATGAAGACAATCCTGAACGTCATATGGCTGGTCCTGAGCGGCTTCTGGCTCTTCCTCGGCTACCTGCTCGCAGGCGTACTCCTCTGCATCACCATCATCGGCATCCCCTTCGGCCTGGCGGCCTTCCGGATCGGCGTGTACGCCCTCTGGCCCTTCGGCTACACCACGACAGAGCGCCACGACGCGGGAGCACCCTCCCTCGTGGGCAACGTCCTGTGGCTGATCCTCGCGGGCTGGTGGCTGGCGCTGGGCCACATCGTCACGGGCGTCGCGCTGTGCATCACGATCATCGGCATCCCGTTCGGCATCGCCAACTTCAAGATGGTCCCGCTCTCGCTGCTCCCCCTGGGCCGAGAAATCGTCCCAACAGACCAACTGTTCGCAACCCGCTGACCACCAGCCCCCGCAGGTACGCCCCCACCCGGGTGTCGCTGTCCACGCTGCCAGGAGGGGACGCACCGGGGCGCTCCCCGCAGGGTGTCGAACGCAACCAGCCCGAACGACCGCGAGTACCCGAATTGTTCGGCACCCGAGGAGACGCCCCGGGGCGTCACCGACCCCAACGCCCCGGCGTCTCCGACCCAACGCCCCGACGTCGCCGACCTCAACGCCCCGGGGGTCTCCGACCCAACGCCCTGACGTCGCCGACCCCAACGCCCCGGGGGTCTCCGACCCCAACGCCCCGACGTCGCCGACCCCAACGCCCCGGCGTCACCGACCCCAACGCCCCGCCCGCCGCCGCACCCCGTACGCCGCCGCCCCCACCGCCAGCACCGCTGCCCCCGCCACCACCGACGACACCGGCAGCGCGAACGCCAGCGCCCCGCACCCCACAAGCCCGCCCGCCGCCAGGACCCGCCCGCGCCCCGGCCCGAGCGTCCACGCCGAAGCGTTGGCGATCGCGTAGTACGCCAGCACCCCGAACGACGAGAACCCGATAGCGCCCCGCAGATCCCCCACAGCGGCAACCACCGCAACAACCATCCCCACCGCCAACTCAGCCCGGTGCGGCACCTGAAACCGTGGGTGTACGGCGGCCAGCACGCCCGGCAGATGCCCGTCCCGGGCCATCGCCAGCGTCGTACGCGACACCCCGAGGATCAGCGCCAGCAGCGCCCCGAGCGCCGCCACAGCCGCCCCGACCCGCACCACGGGCGCCAGCTCCGGGGCGCCGGCCGCCCGCACCGCATCCGCCAACGGCGCAGCGGAAGAGGCCAGTTCCCCGGCCCCCAGCACTGACAGCACCGCGACCGCCACGCACGCGTACACCACCAGCGCGATCCCCAGCGCCACGGGAATCGCGCGCGGAATCGTACGGCCCGGATCGCGCACCTCTTCCCCGAGCGTCGCGATCCGCGCATACCCGGCGAATGCGAAGAACAACAGCCCACCGGCCTGAAGCACTCCACCAACCCCAGACCCACCCGCCCCAGACCCACCAGGCCCCGAGCCGAGCGAAGGCCCGTCCACCCCCACACAAACAGCCACGACCGCCACCAGGACCGCCAGCACCACCACCACGATCGCGCGCGTGAGCCAGGCCGACTTCTGTACGCCCCCGTAATTGACCGCGGTCAGCACGACCACCGCCCCGACCGCCACCCCGTGCGCCTGTTCCGGCCACACATACGCCCCGACGGTCAGCGCCATGGCGGCGCACGAGGCGGTCTTCCCCACCACGAAACCCCAGCCGGCCAGATACCCCCAGAAGGGCCCCAGCCGCTCCCGCCCGTACACATACGTCCCGCCCGAGGCCGGATAGAGGGCCGCGAGCCGCGCGGACGCCATCGCGTTGCAGTACGCCACCACAGCGGCCAGCGCCAGCCCCGCCATCAGCAGCGTCCCGGAGCCGGCCGCGCCGGCCGCCGGTGCGAGCGCCACGAAGATCCCCGCGCCGACCATCGCCCCGAGCCCGATCACAACGGCGTCGAAGACCCCGAGCGTCCGCCGCAGTTCCTGTGTCATGGGCCGCACCCTACTGACGTGCGCAACCACTCGACGTCCCGGTACGTCTTCAAGGCACATGAGCATCATCAGCTGGATCGTTCTCGGGCTGCTCGCCGGAGCCGCAGCCAAAATCCTGCTCCCCGGGCGCGACCCGGGCGGCCTGATCGGCACAACCCTGATCGGCATCGCGGGCGCGTTCATCGGCGGCTGGGCCTCGGCCCGGTACCTGGACCGCCCGATCGCCAACGAGTTCTACGACGGCGCCACCTGGGCCGCGGCCATCGGCGGCGCGCTGGCTCTCCTGGTCGTCTACCGGATCCTTTTCGGCCACTCGCGCTCGCGATAGGGCAGCCACGACAGCCACTGCGGCCACCGTCCCCACGCAGCTAGCGCAGCCCCGTCTCCCGCAACGTGAGGTTGAGCCGCCCGCCCGTCATCCCGTTCGCCGGATCGCCCGTCCCCGCCAGCACCTTCGGCACACCGTGGTACGCGAAGCGCGACGGCCCCCCGAACACAAACAAATCACCCGACATCAGTTCAACATCCGTGTACGGCCGCCCCCGCCCCTCCGTGTTGCCGAACCGGAAGACGCACGAATCCCCGATGCTCAGCGACACCACAGGAGCCCCGGACCGTTCGTCCTTGTCCTGGTGCATCCCCATTTTCGCGTCACCGTCATAGAAATTGACGAGCGCGGTGTCCGGCGCGTACGCCCGCGCCGCCGCCTCGTCCCCGTACGCATCGACCAGAGCCCGCCGCCCCAGCTCGACCAGCCACTCAGGAAACTCCGCGACCCGCGCGCCATTCACGTCATCAGCCGTGCGCGTGTACCGGTACGGCTGCCAGTGCCACCCCACGCACACCGTCCGCACCGACATGACGCCTCCATTCGGCAGCCGCGTATGCCGGATCGGCACCGGCCCCCGCGCCCACTCCCGGCACGCCGCGACCAGCTCCCGCTGCTCGGCCGCCGACAGCCAGCCGGGCACGTGCACGGCCCCCGGCGCGATCTGCGCCCGCTCACGGGGGAACAGCCCGGTCACGGCCGCGCCCCGACTCCCTCAAGCTCCAGCTCCAGCAGCTGCCGCTTGCGTTCGAGCCCACCCGCGTATCCGGTCAGCGAGCCGTCCGCCCCGATCACCCGGTGGCACGGCCGCACGACGAGCAGCGGATTACGCCCGATCGCCGCCCCCAGCGCCCGCACAGCGGCCCGCGAGACCCCGATCCGCTCGGCGAGCTTCCCGTACGAAGTCGTAGTCCCGTACGGAATGCTCTCCAGCGCTTCCCAGACCCGCAGCTGAAAGCCCGTGCCCACACCCACGGCGTACTCCACGTCGAAGCGCGTCAACTCCCCGCCGAAGTACGCCCGTACCTGCCGCGCGATCTCCTCGAAGGCCCCGGGATCACGCCGCCACGCGTCGGGCACGTCCTCGACAGCGACCCCGCCCTTCTGCCCCGGCACGGACAGCGAGGCCAGCGCCGTGCCGCCGGTGGCCGTCGCGGACTCTTCGCCGACCAGCAGCAGTTCGCCCAGTGGGCTGTCCATGGTCGCGTAGAGCGTCATGGCTGATTCCCTTCCCTCGCATTACGTCGCCCGTTACGACGAGTCTGCGACGCGGGGCCCGCCGCGGCTGGCGGTATTCGGACATCGCGACGGGGAGGGAGCCGACCGCGCCGCCTCCACCCCCGTCCCGATGCGAACCGCCGGATCAGCAGCCGGTCACCGGTAGTTCACGAACTGCAGCGCGAAGTCGAAGTCCTTGCCCTTCAGCAGCGCCTGCACGGCCTGGAGGTCGTCACGGCTCTTCGAGCTGACCCGCAGCTCGTCGCCCTGGACCTGAGCCTTGACGCCCTTGGGGCCCTCGTCGCGGATGATCTTCGCCACCTTCTTGGCGTTGTCCTGGGAGATGCCCTCCTCGATGGACGCGAAGATCTTGTACTCCTTGCCGGACAGCTGCGGCTCGCCGGCGTCCAGCACCTTGAGTGAAATCCCGCGCTTGATCAGCTTGGTCTCGAAGACGTCGAGGATCGCCTTGACCCGCTCCTCGGAGTTGGCCTGCATCAGGATCTTCTCGCCCGACCAATCGATCGAGGCGCCGACGTTCTTGAAGTCGTAGCGCTGCGAGATCTCCTTCGCGGCCTGGTTGAGGGCGTTGTCGACCTCCTGCCGCTCGACCTTCGAGACGATGTCGAAACTGGAGTCGGCCATGTCCTGTGGCTCCTTTGATCGGGGGCGGGGATACCGGTATCGGGTGCCTCACCGGGCAGGGTGCGCGGCCGGGCGTCCCGGGCCGCTCCCGTAAAGCCTAGCCACCCGCACCTGCCCCGGGTGCTGATCAATCCAGTGGCGAAGCACCCCTGGGTATCAGGTATCGTTTACGTCGTTGCCACGGAACACCGCGCAAGCGGTCTACCAAAGCGACATCCCATGGCGGTGTGCCCGAGTGGCCAATGGGAGCGGACTGTAAATCCGCCGGCTTAGCCTTCCCAGGTTCGAATCCTGGCGCCGCCACAGGTAGGGAAACCCCCTCCGGACTGCAGAAACGCAGACCGGAGGGGGTTTTTCGTTCGTACGGTCGGTCAATTACCGGCGACGTCCTTCACCGCGACCGAGACCGGCACCGACCCGCTGATGAGCTCAAGCGTCAGCCCCGCCGTCGACGGCGTGTCCAGCAGCTCGGCCAGCACAGCCGCCACGTCGTCACGCGGCACGGGACCACGCCCCGTCGAGACCCCGAGGTGCACAAGCCCGGTCCCCGCGTCGTTCGTCAGGCTGCCCGGCCGCAGGATCGTCCAGTCAAGCCCGGTTCGCGAGCGTACGTCCGCGTCCGCCGCACCCTTGGCGCGCAGGTACGCGTCGAACACTTCGTCACCCGCCCGATCCGCGTCGGCGCCCATCGAGGACACGATGAGATAGCGGCGTACGCCCGCCCGCTCCGCCGCGTCCGCGAACAGCACGGCCGCGCCCCGGTCCACCGTGTCCTTGCGCTCCGTACCGCTGCCGGGCCCCGCGCCCGCCGCGAAGACGGCGGCGTCGGCGCCGTCCAGTACCTCGGCGACCTGCTCGACGGAGGCCGACTCCAGGTCCAGTACGACCGGTTCGGCGCCCACCGCCCGCAGATCCTCGCTCTGCCGGGCATCACGGATGATGCCCGCGGCTTCGTACCCGCGCGCGGCGAGCAACCGCTCCAGCCGCAGCGCGATCTGACCATGTCCACCTGCGATGACAATGCGCATGTTTCCGACCGTACGCGCCCCGGCGCGCGCGTGCTCAGGGCCGGGCGCCATCGGATCGCATCGCGCCGGAAAACGGCTCGAACCAGCTCAACCCCGCCCCTGCCGCGGCAGGTCGAGCGCGACGGCGGCCGCCGAGTCGCAGTACTCGCGGACCGCGCTGGTACGTGCCACGACACGCCCGCGGTGGATGACGACGCGGCTGTACGCGAGGGACAGCACGCCCGCGATCCGGTCCCCCCGTACGGCGACCAGCTCGGCCGGGAAGCCCGCCTCCACCCGCACTTCGGGCAGCCCCATCGCCTCCCGCGCCGCCGAACTCACAGCGCCGTACGCGTCAGCGGCCCGCATCCCGCCCTGCGAGGCCAGCAGATAGGCAGCCTCCAGCGGATCCCCCCGCCCCACCGGATTGGCCACGTCCCGCAGCGCCCCACTGCCCGCGGCTACCCGTACCCCGGCCGCCCGCAGCAGCCGTACGGGAGCCGGCCCGGCGCCCCGCCGCTCCACCCCCGAGCAGTCGCCCTGCGGCAGACAGACCACGGTGATGCCGGCGGCTGCCAACTGCCCGGCGGCGCGCGTCGCGGCGTCCAGGGGCAGCCGCGAGAGCCCGGCGCACGGACCGATGGTGACCCCGGGCCGCAGTCCGCCCGCCATCGCCGCGAGCCGCGCCAGCCGGGCCGGATCGTCACCCTCCGTATGGAGGTCCACGGGGCAGCCGTGCTCGGCGGCGATCTCCAGGACCGCTTCCGTGAACCCGGCCGGGTCGGGATCGAGGTCCGGGCAGCCACCCACCACACCGGCGCCCATCTTCACGGCGTCCCGCAGCATGGACAGGCCGTCGGCGCCCGCCAGCCCGGTGAGCAGCCGCGGCACGGCCACGGCGGTCAGATCGGCCAGCCCGCGCAGCGAGCGCCGCGCCTGCAGCACCGCCTCCATGGACCTGAGCCCCTGCACGTCCCCGATCCGTACGTGCGAGCGCACCGCGGTCGCACCGTGCCCCAGTTGCAGCAGCACCGCCTCGGTGGTGCGGCGCTGGACGTCCTCGGTGCTGTACGAGACGGGGCCGCCGGCGTCGGCGGTGAGAGCAGTGTCACTGTGGGCGTGCGGCTCGGCGGCGGCGGGGAGCAGGAGATGGCCGCCGAGGTCCACGCGCGCGCCCACCGCGGGCAGGCTGCCGACGGTTCCGACGGCCTCGATACGGCCGCCGCTGAGCCGTACGTCCACCGTGCGGCCGTCGGTCAGACGGGCCGCGCAGAGCAGGAGCGTGCTGCTGTCGGTGCTGGGCAAGCCGTCGCTGTTCCCAGGGTTGCCGCCGGACGAACGGGGCGGCTGCGGCTGGCTGTCGGACATCGGGCTCCTGGTGGGGCTCGGGCGTGCAAGATCAAGATCACGCAGCGTGAGTCGAGCCTAGGGGGCCGCAAACCAGCCTTCGAGGAGGAGCGAAATAGTCGTACCGGTGTGGGCACGAGTGGCGTACGAGACCGGTGTGGTGGGCAGGCGGAGGAGTGGGAGAAACGGATTTGGGCGATCGGCGGGCGAGCGTGTAATGTCTTCATCGCTCGCCCCAATAGCTCAGTCGGTAGAGCGTCTCCATGGTAAGGAGAAGGTCTACGGTTCGATTCCGTATTGGGGCTCTGGTGATCGGTGATCCCCGCCTTCGGGCGGGGGGATCCGGCATCAAAGCGGTGTAGCTCAGTCGGTAGAGCAAGCGGCTCATAATCGCTGTGTCACCGGTTCAAGTCCGGTCACCGCTACACACGGTAGCCGATTGTGGGGTCGGTCCTTCGATCGGCTACTCTTTTATGCGTTCATCCGTCAACCGTCCGTCCAAGGAGCACTCACGTGGCTGCCACCGACGTCCGCCCGAAGATCACGCTGGCCTGCGTGGAGTGCAAGGAGCGGAACTACATCACCAAGAAGAACCGGCGTAACAACCCGGACCGTCTTGAGATGAAGAAGCACTGCCCGCGCTGCAACTCGCACACCGCGCACCGCGAAACCCGCTAAACACAGGCTCGTATGCGAGGCCGTCCCCATTTCGGGGGCGGCCTCGCGTCGTTTGATCCAGTCAATTCATCACGCATCACGCATCAGGAGGTACGAGTCCATGGCGCTCGACCAGTCCTTCGTGGGGCGGGCCTATCCGCCCACCGCACCGTACGAGGTCGGCCGGGAGAAGATCCGCGAGTTCGCCGAGGCAGTGGGCGACGCCAATCCCGCGTACACCGATCCGGAAGCCGCCAAGGCACTCGGTCACTCCGATGTGATCGCACCGCCGACCTTTGTCTTCTCCATCACGTTCAAGGCGGCGGGGCAGGTCGTCCAGGACCCGCAGCTCGGCCTGGACTACAGCCGTGTGGTGCACGGCGACCAGAAGTTCGCGTACAAGCGCCCGGTGCGTGCGGGGGACCGGCTGTCGGTCACCTCGACCATAGAGGCGGTCAAGTCGATGGCCGGCAACGACATCCTGGACATCCGCGGGGACGTCCACGACGAGTCCGGCGAGCATGTGGTGACGGCGTGGACGAAGCTCGTCGCACGCGCGGTCCAGGAGGCGTGATGGCGGCGAAGATCTCTTACACGGACGTCGAGGTCGGCACCGAGCTGCCGGCGCAGTCCTTCCCCGTGACGCGCGCCTCGCTGGTGCGGTACGCGGGCGCCTCCGGCGACTTCAACCCGATCCACTGGAACGAGAAGTTCGCCACCGAGGTCGGGCTGCCGGACGTGATCGCGCACGGCATGTTCACCATGGCCGAGGCGATCCGCGTGGTCACCGACTGGGTGGGCGACCCGGCCGCCGTGGTCGAGTACGGCGTGCGCTTCACGAAGCCGGTCATAGTCCCGAACGACGACAAGGGTGCGCTGATCGAGGTCAGCGCCAAGGTCGCCGCCCTGCTCGAGGACAACCGGGTCCGGGTGGACCTGACGGCGATGAGCGCCGGCCAGAAGGTGCTGGGCATGTCCCGCGCCGTGGTCCAGCTGGCCTGACGCACTCGGTGGCGCTGCTGATCCCGTCGCGGCGGGAGGCGGCCGTTCCCGCGCCGGCGGAGCGTGAGAAGGAACTCGTGCACTGATGTGGCGGGATACGGGGCGCCTCTGGCTGGCAGATGGCTGTCAGAGGGGCCCCGTACGCTTGTCCCCGTGCAGGAACTCCACGACGCCCCCCTCGCCCCCCTGACCACCTTCCGGCTCGGCGGCCCAGCGACCCGTCTCGTCACGGCCACCACCGACGACGAGGTGATCGCCACCGTCCGCGAGGCCGACGCGGCCGGCACCCCGCTGCTCGTCATCGGCGGCGGAAGCAACCTCGTCATCGGCGACAAGGGCTTCGACGGCACCGCCCTGCGCATCGCGACCACCGGCTTCCACCTGGACGGTACGTCGCTGGAACTGGCTGCCGGCGAGGTCTGGACGGACGCCGTCGCCCGCACCGTCGAAGCGGGCCTCGCGGGCGTCGAGTGCCTCGCGGGCATCCCCGGCTCGGCCGGCGCGACCCCGATCCAGAACGTCGGGGCGTACGGCCAGGAGGTGGCCGGCGTCATCACCGAGGTGGTCGCCTACGACCGCCGCTCGGGAGAGACGGTCACCATCCCCGCCGACGAGTGCGACTTCTCGTACCGCCACAGCCGTTTCAAGCAGGACCCGGAGCGTTTCGTGGTCCTGCGCGTCCGCTTCGCGCTGGAGGACGCGGGGGGTATGTCGGCGCCGATCAAGTACCCCGAGACCGCGCGCACGCTGGGTGTCGAGGCCGGCGACCGGGTGCCCGCCGCTGTCGCCCGCGAGACCGTGCTGAAGCTGCGCGCGGGCAAGGGCATGGTCCTGGACCCGGAGGACCACGACACGTGGTCGGCGGGGTCCTTCTTCACCAACCCGATCCTGACCGGTGAGGAGTACGCCGCGTTTGTCGCCCGCGTGGGGGAGAGGCTCGGCGCGGATGTGTCGCCGCCGGCGTTCCCGGTGGGTGACGGCAGGACCAAGACGTCCGCGGCGTGGCTGATCGACAAGGCGGGCTTCACGAAGGGGTACGGGGCGGGTCCTGCCCGGATCTCCACGAAGCACACCTTGGCCCTCACCAATCGCGGCGAAGCGACCACGGAGGACTTGCTGGCGCTCGCGCGCGAGGTGGTCGCCGGGGTCCGCGAGGCGTTCGGAGTAACGCTGGTGAACGAGCCGGTGACCGTGGGCGTCAGCCTGTAGCCGCGGGGGCGCGGGTGCGGGTGCGGGTGCGGGTGCCTGCGGCGCTGTCCCCTACCCGCCCCTTCCCGGCTGTGACACTTCGCGGCTCCGCCGCGTGGGGCGCTGGCCCCAGACCCGCTCCTCAAACGCCGGAGGGGCTGGATGTTGCCGGACGGGGGCTGGCGCCAGCAAATTCCAGCCCGTCCGGCGTTTGAGGACACGCCCGGAGGGCGTCTGTGTGGTCTGGGGGCTAGGGCTTGCCCCCACGCGGCGGAGCCGCGAAGTGTCACAGCGGGAAGGGGCGGGTAGGGGAAAGGCCCCCGCAGGGCACGGCATGCGCGCCACGCCGCCTAGTACGCGACGCCCACCCCCCGCTTCACCGTTGCCGGGTCGTCCAGCATCGCCAGCATCGCGTGCGCGACATCCGCTCGCCCGATGGTCCTGCCGCTGCGCGGACTCCCGCCCACGACCATCCGGTACGTACCCGTCAACGGCCGGTCGAGCAGCCGCGGCGGCCGCACCGACGTCCAGTCCGTCGCCGACCGCGCCAGCTCCTCCTCCATGACCCGAAGATCCGCGTAGATGTCCTTGAGGACCGCGCTGATCACGGCCAGCGAGATCCGGTCCACGACCGGCTGCCCCTCCGGCGCCGGCCCGAGCGGAGCCGCGCTGACCGCCAGCAGCCGTCGCGTGCCCTCCGCCTCCATCGCCCGTAGCACCGGGCGCGTGAGGGTCGCCGCTATGCCCGCGTCTTTACGGGCGCGCGCACCGAGACCGGAAAACACCGCGTCCCGCCCCGCGACCGCCGGCCGCAAGGCCCCCGCGTCCCCGTCGCCCAGCTGCGCCGTGAAGACCTCCAGGCCCCGCCCCGTCACCTTGAACCGCGCCGGATCACGCACCACTGCCGTGACCTCGTGTCTCGCGGCCAGCGCCTGCTTGACGATCTCCTGTCCGATGCCGCCGGTCGCGCCGAAAACAGTGATCTTCATTGCGTGCAACTCCTCGGGTGGGTAAGTATTCACTCACTGCACATCACCACCAGAGTGGGTGAGTGTTCACTCACCCGTCAAGCCTTCTTGGAGCGCACATGCAGAAGCCGGCCCGGGAGCGGATCCTCGACGCCTCCCACGAGCTCATGCGCACCATCGGCCTGGCCCGTACCACCACCAAGGAGATCGCCCGGGCCGCCGACTGCTCGGAGGCCGCGCTCTACAAGCACTTCGCCAGCAAGGAGGAACTCTTTGTGGGCGTGCTGAAGGAACGCCTGCCCGAGATCGGCCCGCTCCTCCACCGCCTCCTCGTCGACCCGGGGGAGCGGTCCGTCGAGGAGAACCTCACCGAGATCGCCCGCCAGGCCACCCACTTCTACGCGGAGAGCTTCCCGATCGCCGCCTCGCTCTACGCCGAGACCAAGCTCAAGCGCCGCCACGACGACGTATTGCAGGAGATGGGCACGGGCCCCCACACGCCCATCGAGGGCCTCGACACCTACCTGCGCGCCGAACGCGAAGCCGGCCGCATCAGCCCCGACGCCGACACCTTCGCGGCCGCCTCACTACTCCTCGGCGCCTGCGCGCAACGCGCCTTCGCCTATGACGCGACCATCGGCAAGACGCCCCCGCAGTCCGTCGACGACTTCGCCGCCGCCCTCGCCCGCACCCTGCTGAAGGGCATCGGCTAGCCGGCCAGCCAATGGTCGATCCCGGCGAGCAGCTTCGCCTGTACGTCGTCGGGCGCGGCCGACCCGCGCACCGACTGCCGGGCCAGCTCCGCCAGCTCGGCATCCGTGAAGCCGTGGTGGCGCCGCACCAGCTCGTACTGCGCCGCCAGCCGCGACCCGAACAGCAGCGGGTCGTCCGCGCCCAGCGCCATCGGAACCCCGGCGTCGTACAGCGTCCGCAGCGGCACGTCCTCGGGCTTCTCGTACACACCCAGCGCCACATTCGAGGCCGGACACACCTCGCAGGTCACGCCCTTTTCGGCCAGCTTCCGGAGCAGCCGCGGGTCCTCCGCAGCCCGTACGCCGTGCCCGATCCGCGTCGCGCGCAGATCGTCCAGGCAGTCCCGTACGGACGCGGGCCCGGTCAGCTCCCCGCCGTGCGGCGCCGCGAGCAGCCCGCCCTCCCGCGCGATCGCGAAGGCACGGTCGAAATCCCTTGCCATGCCCCTGCGTTCGTCGTTGGACAGCCCGAAGCCGACGACCCCGCGGTCCGCGTACCGCACCGCGAGCCGCGCCAGCGTCCGCGCGTCCAGCGGGTGCTTCATCCGGTTCGCCGCGACCAGCACCCGCATCCCGAGCCCGGTCTCCCGCGAGGCGCTGTCCACCGCGTCGAGGATGATCTCCAGGGCCGGAATCAGGCCACCCAGCATCGGCGCGTACGACGTCGGATCGACCTGGATCTCCAGCCAGCCCGAGCCGTCCCGCACATCCTCCTCGGCCGCCTCGCGCACCAGCCGCTGGATGTCCTCGGGCTCGCGCAGACACGCCCGGGCGGCGTCGTACAGCCGCTGAAAACGGAACCAGCCGCGCTCGTCGGTCGCCCGCAGCTTCGGCGGCTCCCCGCTCGTCAGGGCTTCCGGCAGGTGTACGCCGTACTTGTCGGCCAGATCGAGAAGCGTGCCTGGCCGCATCGACCCGGTGAAATGCAGATGCAGATGGGCCTTCGGCAGCAGTCGGACATCGCGCGCACTCAACATCCCAAGATCCTGCCGCACCCGACTGCCGCCCGGAAGCGTCTTTGCCCGAACGAGTACTTCCCCGAACGCAGAAACGGGCTCCCGGCCGAAGCCGGGAGCCCGCCTACTCAAGTAGCAGGTGCTCAGTCGCGGGCCTCGGCCAGCAGCTTCTGCATCCGCGACACACCCTCGGCCAGGTCCTCGTCACCCAGCGCGTACGACAGCCGCAGGTAGCCCGGCGTACCGAACGCCTCGCCCGGTACGACCGCCACCTCGACCTCGTCCAGGATCAGCGCGGCCAGCTCGACCGAGGTCTGCGGGCGCTTGCCGCGGATCTCCTTGCCCAGCAGCCCCTTGACCGAGGGGTACGCGTAGAACGCGCCCTCCGGCTCCGGGCAGACGACGCCGTCGATCTCGTTGAGCATCCGCACGATCGTCTTGCGGCGGCGGTCGAACGCGGAACGCATCTCGGCGACCGCGTCCAGGTTCCCGGAGACGGCGGCCAGCGCCGCGACCTGCGCCACGTTGGAGACGTTCGAGGTGGCGTGCGACTGCAGGTTGGCCGCGGCCTTGATGACGTCCTTCGGGCCGATCATCCACCCGACCCGCCAGCCGGTCATCGCGTACGTCTTGGCGACACCGTTGACCACGATGCACTTGTCCCGCAGCTCCGGCAGCACGGCCGGGAGGGAGACGGCGGACGCGTCGCCGTAGACCAGGTGCTCGTAGATCTCGTCCGTCAGCACCCACAGCCCGTGCTCGACGGCCCAGCGGCCGATGGCCTCGGTCTCGGCCTCGGTGTAGACCGCGCCGGTCGGGTTGGACGGGGAGACGAAGAGGACGACCTTGGTCTTCTCCGTGCGGGCCGCTTCCAGCTGCTCGACGGAGACCCGGTAGCCGGTGGACTCGTCGGCCACGACGTCGACCGGGACACCGCCGGCGAGACGGATCGACTCGGGGTACGTCGTCCAGTAGGGCGCCGGGACGATGACCTCGTCGCCCGGGTCCAGGATCGCGGCGAACGCCTCGTAGATGGCCTGCTTGCCGCCGTTGGTGACCAGGACCTGCGAGGCGTCCACCTCGTAACCGGAGTCACGCAGCGTCTTCGTGGCGATCGCGGCCCGGAGCTCGGGGAGCCCGCCGGCCGGCGTGTAGCGGTGGTACTTCGGGTTGCGGCAGGCCTCGATCGCGGCCTCGACGATGTAGCCGGGCGTAGGGAAGTCGGGCTCGCCCGCGCCGAAGCCGATGACCGGACGACCGGCCGCCTTCAGGGCCTTGGCCTTGGCGTCCACGGCAAGGGTCGCGGACTCGGAAATCGCGCCGATTCGGGCTGAGACCCGGCGCTCGGTGGGAGGAGTTGCAGCGCTCATGCGGGCCATCGTCCCAGACCGCAAACCCGCTCAGCACACGGATCCCGCAGGGCGGACACCGTGCGGACCGGAAGTGGTCAGGCCGTATCTGTTCGACGCCGGGCTTGTGAGCACGTACACTCACTCGTCGTTGGCCCCTCAGCGGCAGCTCCTCCGTGCGCACTCCGTGCACCCGGTCGGATGCGGTAGGTTGGGGGAACCACAAAGGGTCGTAGCTCAATTGGTAGAGCACTGGTCTCCAAAACCAGCGGTTGGGGGTTCAAGTCCCTCCGGCCCTGCTACACACATCTTCGCCAGGATGTGTGCGCATGTACGTACTTCTATGCACTGCCGTGCGGCTCCACCGGGCGCGGCACGGCCACGACCCGGAATCAGGTGAGTAGCGTGACGGACGCCGTGGGCTCCATCGACATGCCTGATGCCCAGGACGAGACGCCGGACTCCACCAAGAAGTCTCGCAAAGGCGGCAAGCGCGGCAAGAAGGGCCCTCTGGGCCGTCTCGCGCTCTTCTACCGCCAGATCGTCGCAGAGCTGCGCAAGGTCGTTTGGCCGACGCGCAGCCAGCTGACGACGTACACCACCGTGGTGATTGTCTTCGTCGTCATCATGATCGGCATTGTGACCGTGATCGACATGGGCTTCGCCCGAGCCGTCAAGTACGTTTTCGGCTGATCCCGCGTAGGGCGCCTCACCCGGCGCCCCTTTCGCCGTTCCACCCATATGTATCCAGGAAGAAGCAGCCACCGTGTCTGACCCGAACCTGAACGACGCCATCGAGTCGCAGGAGTCCGCCGAGGACCAGCTCGACATCGTCGAGGCGGCGGACGCCGAGGACCCGGACCAGGCGGAAGCTGCTGACGTCGCTGCGAGCGAGCCGGCGGAAGAGTCCGCTGTGCACGTCGAGTCCGATGAGTCCGACGTGTCCGACGAGGATGTCGTCGACGCCGACGCCGACGCCGAGTCCGGTGGAGACGTCGAGTCCGGTGGGGACGTCGAGTCCACCGAGGACACCGAGGAAGAGGCCGTCGAGGCCGAGGCTCCGGCCGACCCGGTCGCCGCGCTCCGCGAGGAGCTCCGCACCCTGCCGGGCGAGTGGTACGTCATCCACACGTACGCCGGGTACGAGAAGCGTGTGAAGGCGAACCTGGAGCAGCGCGCCGTTTCGCTGAACGTCGAGGAATTCATCTACCAGGCTGAAGTCCCCGAAGAAGAGATCGTTCAGATCAAGAACGGCGAGCGCAAGAACGTCCGCCAGAACAAGCTTCCCGGTTACGTCCTGGTCCGCATGGACCTCACCAACGAGTCCTGGGGCGTTGTCCGCAACACCCCCGGCGTCACCGGCTTCGTCGGCAACGCCTACGACCCGTACCCGCTGACCCTGGACGAGATCGTCAAGATGCTCGCCCCGGAGGCCGAGGAGAAGGCCGCCCGCGAGGCCGCCGAGGCCGAGGGCAAGCCGGCGCCCAGCCGCAAGATGGAGGTCCAGGTTCTGGACTTCGAGGTGGGCGACTCGGTCACTGTCACCGACGGCCCCTTCGCGACCCTCCAGGCGACGATCAACGAGATCAACGCCGACTCGAAGAAGGTCAAGGGCCTCGTCGAGATCTTCGGTCGCGAGACCCCGGTCGAGCTCAGCTTCGACCAGATCCAGAAGAACTGATCTTCTCTGGACCCACGCTTCCGACCAGGTCAGACCGGCTCTCGCAGCCGGTCTGACCTGCTCGGTTTTTAGCCGCAGCACGATACCCGTTATCGTGGTGCGGTATGCCTCCGTCCGGTGATCGGATGGCAGGAAACTCTCACTAGGACCCGGAGAGAGCAATGCCTCCCAAGAAGAAGAAGGTCACGGGGCTCATCAAGCTCCAGATCAACGCCGGCGCGGCCAACCCGGCTCCGCCGGTCGGCCCCGCGCTGGGCCAGCACGGCGTCAACATCATGGAGTTCTGCAAGGCCTACAACGCCGCGACCGAGTCGCAGCGTGGCATGGTCGTGCCGGTGGAGATCACGGTCTACGAAGACCGCTCCTTCACCTTCGTGACGAAGACCCCGCCGGCCGCGAAGCTGATCCTCAAGGCCGCAGGTGTGGACAAGGGATCGGGCGAGCCCCACAAGACCAAGGTCGCGAAGCTCACCGCCGCTCAGGTGCGTGAGATCTCGACGGTCAAGCTCCCCGACCTGAACGCCAACGACCTCGAGGCCGCGGACAAGATCATCGCCGGTACCGCCCGTTCCATGGGCATCACCGTCGAGGGCTGAAAGTCCCCGTAGCACCTCAGTGGTAGGGCCAAGCGCTGGTCCGCACCACGACTCCATCTCCCACGCGGCGGAAGCCGCATGGTGTAACTGCCAACAGGAGCAGAAGTGAAGCGCAGCAAGAACTTCCGCAGCGCGGACGCGAAGATCGACCGGGAGCGTCTGTACGCCCCGCTCGAGGCCGTCCGTATCGCCAAGGACACCTCCACCACGAAGTTCGACGGCACCGTCGAGGTCGCCATGCGTCTGGGTGTCGACCCGCGCAAGGCCGACCAGATGGTCCGCGGCACCGTGAACCTGCCGCACGGCACCGGCAAGACCGCCCGGGTCCTGGTCTTCGCGACCGGTGACCGTGCTGCGGCCGCGGAGGCCGCCGGCGCCGACATCGTCGGCTCCGACGAGCTCATCGACGAGGTTGCGAAGGGCCGTCTGGACTTCGACGCCGTCGTCGCCACCCCGGACCTCATGGGCAAGGTCGGCCGCCTCGGCCGCGTGCTCGGTCCGCGTGGTCTGATGCCCAACCCGAAGACCGGAACGGTCACCCCGGACGTGGCGAAGGCTGTCACGGACATCAAGGGCGGCAAGATCGAGTTCCGCGTCGACAAGCACTCGAACCTGCACTTCATCATCGGCAAGGTCTCCTTCGACGAGACGAAGCTGGTCGAGAACTATGCCGCGGCGCTGGAGGAGATCCTCCGTCTCAAGCCGTCCGCCGCCAAGGGCCGCTACATCAGGAAGGCCGCCCTGGCCACGACGATGGGCCCCAGCATCCCGCTGGACCAGAACCGCACCCGTAACCTCCTCGTCGAGGAAGACCCGGCCGCTGTCTGACAGCCGGGCCGAGCCTGACGGCTCGGGTCACTGAGTGGCTCTGATCGGGCCCCGTACCTCCCCTCGGGGAGGCGCGGGGCCCGATTTGCTTGTGGGTGACCTGTTCGCGTAGTCTCCTCCAGAAGCCAAAGACCGCTGGTCGTTGCTGCGCCTTCGCAAGAAGGTGCGGTGGCCGAAGGATCCGCTAGGTGCGGACGACCCGCGTAGGTGTCGTGGAAAGCTCCCGGACATGCTCTTCAAAGAGCACAGCCGGTCGAGCCAAGCCCCGTGCGCCTGCGCCGGGGCGTTTTGTTTGCCCAGCCCCTTCTGAGCGGTCCTCATCACCCGGAAGGAGGCCGACGCTCTATGGCAAGGCCCGACAAGGCTGCCGCGGTAGCCGAGCTCGCGGACCAGTTCCGTAGCTCGAACGCCGCCGTGCTGACCGAGTACCGGGGTCTCACTGTGGCGCAGCTCAAGACGCTGCGTCGTTCGCTCGGTGAGAACGCCCAGTACGCCGTGGTGAAGAACACGCTGACCAAGATCGCGGCCAACGAGGCCGGGATCAACACGCTGGACGACCTGTTCGCAGGTCCGACGGCGGTTGCCTTCATCACCGGTGACCCGGTGGAGTCGGCGAAGGGTCTTCGTGACTTCGCCAAGGAGAACCCGAACCTGATCATCAAGGGCGGTGTCCTTGACGGTAAGGCGCTGTCCGCCGATGAGATCAAGAAGCTCGCGGACCTCGAGTCCCGCGAGGTTCTGCTCGCCAAGCTGGCGGGCGCGATGAAGGGCAAGCAGTCGCAGACCGCTTCGCTGTTCAAGGCGCTTCCGTCGAAGTTCGTCCGCACCGCGGAGGCGCTTCGTGCCAAGCAGGCCGAGCAGGGCGGTGCCGAGTAATTCGGCTCGCTTTTTGACCGACGCCGACAGGCGCAGGTCGCAGCGGGCCGGAAGTACGCCCGCCTCACATGTACATCGGCACCAGCCGAATTAGTGGAAGGACGCCATCATGGCGAAGCTCGCCCAGGCCGACCTGCTCGCGCAGTTCGAAGAGATGACCCTCATTGAGCTCTCTGAGTTCGTGAAGGCCTTCGAGGAGAAGTTCGACGTCACCGCCGCTGCCGCGGTTGCCGCCGTCGCCCCGGGTGCCCCCGGCGCCCCCGCCGAGGCCGCTGAGGAGCAGGACGAGTTCGACGTCATCCTCACCGGTGCCGGCGACAAGAAGATCCAGGTCATCAAGGTCGTGCGTGAGCTGACCTCGCTGGGTCTGAAGGAGGCCAAGGACCTCGTCGACGGCGCTCCGAAGCCGGTCCTCGAGAAGGTCGCCAAGGAGGCCGCTGAGAAGGCCGCCGAGTCCCTCAAGGCCGCCGGCGCGGCTGTCGAGGTCAAGTGACCTTGTTGAGTCTCTGACTCAGCTGCTCACGTTCTGAGGGCGATCACCCATTCGGGTGGTCGCCCTCAGGCGTTCCCGGGACGCCTTCCTTGCTCTTGGCGCTGCGGCGAGTATCGTGATCTTCGCCGTACGCCCCGCGGGTGGCCGTGCGCCGTACGGCGCTCTGGCCAGTGACGATCTCTGTGGAGAGCGGGGGGCCCTTGACGAACCGCACGAGGCGCGCAATTCTCAGGACGCGTCGTCATACCGATCCGGATCCGAGGCATGGATCGGCGACGTAGAGGGCAGTACTGATATGCGCATACAGCGCGTGGCTTTCCGCAGGAGTTGAGTACAGCGAGGGTGTCAAACAACCCGCACTGGACATCAGTGGGCCAAGTGGCTACACTGACCCTTTGCGCTGCCTGTTAGCTGCCTCCTGCCCGTCACCAGGGGCATACCCTCGCTCGAGCATCGACGGCCGACATCCCCGACCAGGGACTTCTGCCGCTGTGCCAGCTTGGGACCGGTACGCGCGTAGTGAGTCCGAGCCCTCGGAAGGACCCCCTCTTGGCCGCCTCGCGCAACGCCTCGACCTCTAATACGAACAACGGCGCCAGCACCGCCCCGCTGCGCATCTCCTTTGCAAAGATCAAGGAGCCCCTCGAGGTTCCTAACCTCCTCGCGCTGCAGACCGAGAGCTTTGACTGGCTGCTCGGTAATGCCGCTTGGAAGGGTCGCGTCGAGGCCGCTCTCGAGAGCGGACAGGACGTCCCCACCAAGTCTGGTCTGGAAGAGATCTTCGAGGAGATCTCGCCGATCGAGGACTTCTCCGGGTCGATGTCGCTGACGTTCCGCGACCACCGGTTCGAGCCCCCGAAGAACTCGATCGACGAGTGCAAGGAGCGCGACTTCACGTTCGCGGCTCCCCTTTTCGTCACCGCAGAGTTCACCAACAACGAGACCGGCGAGATCAAGTCCCAGACGGTCTTCATGGGCGATTTCCCGCTCATGACCAACAAGGGCACCTTCGTCATCAACGGCACCGAGCGTGTCGTGGTGTCGCAGCTGGTCCGCTCGCCGGGTGTCTACTTCGACTCCTCCATCGACAAGACGTCCGACAAGGACATCTTCTCCTCCAAGATCATCCCTTCCCGGGGTGCCTGGCTGGAGATGGAGATCGACAAGCGCGACATGGTCGGTGTCCGCATCGACCGCAAGCGCAAGCAGTCCGTGACCGTCCTCCTCAAGGCTCTCGGTTGGACCACCGAGCAGATCCTCGAAGAGTTCGGCGAGTACGAGTCCATGCGCGCCACCCTGGAGAAGGACCACACCCAGGGCCAGGACGACGCGCTGCTCGACATCTACCGCAAGCTCCGCCCGGGCGAGCCGCCCACGCGTGAGGCTGCTCAGACGCTGCTCGAGAACCTCTACTTCAACCCGAAGCGCTACGACCTCGCGAAGGTCGGCCGCTACAAGGTGAACAAGAAGCTCGGCGCCGATGAGCCGCTGAACGCCGGTGTCCTCACCAGCAAGGACATCATCGCCACCATCAAGTACCTGGTCCGGCTGCACGCCGGCGAGGTCGAGACGGTCGGCGAGTCGGGCCGGAGCATCGTCGTCGAGACCGACGACATCGACCACTTCGGCAACCGTCGTCTGCGTAACGTCGGCGAGCTCATCCAGAACCAGGTCCGCACGGGTCTGGCTCGTATGGAGCGCGTCGTACGTGAGCGGATGACGACTCAGGACGTCGAGGCGATCACGCCGCAGACCCTGATCAACATCCGGCCGGTCGTCGCCTCCATCAAGGAGTTCTTCGGCACCAGCCAGCTGTCGCAGTTCATGGACCAGAACAACCCGCTGTCGGGTCTCACCCACAAGCGCCGTCTGTCGGCGCTTGGCCCGGGTGGTCTCTCCCGTGAGCGGGCCGGCTTCGAGGTCCGTGACGTGCACCCGTCTCACTACGGCCGTATGTGCCCGATTGAGACTCCCGAAGGCCCGAACATCGGTCTGATCGGTTCGCTCGCCTCGTACGGCCGCGTCAACGCGTTCGGCTTCGTCGAGACGCCGTACCGCAAGGTGGTCGAGGGTGTCGTCACCGACGACGTCGACTACCTGACCGCCGATGAGGAAGACCGTTTCGTCATCGCGCAGGCCAACGCGACGCTGGGTGAGGACATGCGCTTCACCGAGTCGCGCGTGCTCGTCCGCCGTCGTGGCGGCGAGATCGACTACATCCCGGGCGACGACGTCGACTACATGGACGTCTCGCCGCGCCAGATGGTGTCGGTCGCCACCGCGATGATCCCGTTCCTCGAGCACGACGACGCGAACCGCGCGCTCATGGGCGCGAACATGATGCGTCAGGCCGTGCCGCTGATCACGTCCGAGGCGCCGCTCGTCGGCACCGGCATGGAATACCGCTGTGCGGTCGACGCCGGTGACGTCATCAAGGCGGAGAAGGACGGTGTGGTCCAGGAGGTTTCCGCGGACTACGTCACCGTCGCCAACGACGACGGTACGTACACCACGTACCGGATCGCGAAGTTCTCCCGCTCCAACCAGGGCACCTCGGTCAACCAGAAGGTTGTCGTGGACGAGGGCGCCCGGGTCGTCGAGGGCCAGGTCCTCGCCGACGGGCCCGCCACCCAGCAGGGTGAGATGGCGCTCGGCAAGAACCTGCTCGTGGCGTTCATGCCGTGGGAGGGTCACAACTACGAAGACGCGATCATCCTCAGCCAGCGTCTGGTGCAGGACGACGTCCTCTCCTCGATTCACATCGAGGAGCACGAGGTCGACGCCCGTGACACCAAGCTCGGCCCGGAGGAGATCACCCGGGACATCCCGAACGTCTCCGAAGAGGTCCTCGCGGACCTCGACGAGCGCGGCATCATCCGTATCGGTGCCGAGGTCGTCGCCGGTGACATCCTCGTCGGCAAGGTCACGCCCAAGGGTGAGACCGAGCTGACGCCGGAAGAGCGACTGCTGCGCGCGATCTTCGGTGAGAAGGCGCGCGAAGTGCGCGACACCTCACTGAAGGTGCCGCACGGCGAGGTCGGCAAGATCATCGGTGTCCGTGTCTTCGACCGCGAAGAGGGCGACGAGCTGCCGCCGGGCGTGAACCAGCTGGTTCGTGTCTACGTCGCGCAGAAGCGCAAGATCACCGATGGTGACAAGCTCGCCGGCCGTCACGGCAACAAGGGCGTCATCTCGAAGATCCTGCCGATCGAGGACATGCCGTTCATGGAGGACGGCACCCCGGTCGACATCATCCTCAACCCGCTGGGTGTCCCGTCCCGAATGAACCCGGGACAGGTCCTCGAAATCCACCTGGGCTGGCTCGCCAGTCAGGGCTGGAAGGTCGAGGGCGGCGAGGACTGGATGGAGCGTCTGAAGGTGATCGGGGCCGACGAGGTCGCTCCCGGTACCAACGTCGCCACCCCGGTCTTCGACGGTGCGCGCGAGGACGAGATCTCGGGTCTCTTCGAGTCCACGATCCCGAACCGCGACGGCAACAGGATGGTGCAGCCCTCGGGCAAGGCCAACCTGTTCGACGGCCGCTCGGGTGAGCCTTTCCCGGAGCCGGTCTCGGTCGGCTACATGTACATCCTCAAGCTCCACCACCTGGTCGACGACAAGCTGCACGCTCGTTCGACCGGTCCGTACTCGATGATCACCCAGCAGCCGCTGGGTGGTAAGGCCCAGTTCGGTGGCCAGCGCTTCGGTGAGATGGAGGTGTGGGCGCTTGAGGCTTATGGCGCCGCTTACGCCCTCCAGGAACTGCTGACCATCAAGTCCGACGACGTCACCGGCCGCGTGAAGGTCTACGAGGCCATCGTCAAGGGCGAGAACATTCCTGAGCCCGGCATCCCCGAGTCCTTCAAGGTGCTCATCAAGGAGATGCAGTCCCTGTGCCTCAACGTGGAGGTGCTGTCCTCGGACGGCATGTCCATCGAGATGCGCGACACCGACGAGGACGTCTTCCGCGCTGCGGAAGAGCTCGGTATCGACCTGTCCCGGCGCGAGCCGAGCAGCGTCGAAGAGGTCTGACGGGTTGTCCGGCCGCTGCTTCACCGCAGCGGCCGGCTCTCCCCGGACCCGTTCAGACCATGATTGACTCTCGACCCCGAAAGAGGGATTGACGACAAGTGCTCGACGTCAACTTCTTCGACGAGCTGCGGATCGGCCTCGCCACCGCGGACGACATCCGGACCTGGTCGCACGGCGAAGTGAAGAAGCCGGAGACCATCAACTACCGCACGCTCAAGCCCGAGAAGGACGGACTCTTCTGCGAGAAGATCTTCGGCCCGACCCGGGACTGGGAGTGCTACTGCGGTAAGTACAAGCGTGTCCGCTTCAAGGGCATCATCTGCGAGCGCTGCGGCGTCGAGGTCACTCGCGCCAAGGTGCGTCGTGAGCGGATGGGCCACATTGAGCTGGCCGCCCCTGTCACGCACATCTGGTACTTCAAGGGCGTGCCTTCGCGCCTCGGCTACCTGCTCGACCTCGCGCCGAAGGACCTCGAAAAGGTCATCTACTTCGCCGCGTACATGATCACGTTCGTGGACGAGGAGCGCCGCACGCGTGACCTGCCGTCGCTGGAGGCGCACGTCTCCGTAGAGCGTCAGCAGGTCGAGAACCGTCGCGACTCCGACCTCGAAGCCCGCGCCAAGAAGCTCGAGACCGACCTGGCCGAGCTCGAGGCCGAGGGCGCCAAGGCCGACGTACGCCGCAAGGTGCGCGAAGGTGCCGAGCGTGAGATGAAGCAGCTGCGTGACCGTGCGCAGCGCGAGATCGACCGTCTCGACGAGGTGTGGAGCCGCTTCAAGAACCTCAAGGTCCAGGACCTCGAGGGCGACGAGCTGCTCTACCGCGAGCTGCGCGACCGCTTCGGTACGTACTTCGACGGCTCGATGGGTGCCGCTGCTCTGCAGAAGCGCCTGGAGTCCTTCGATCTGAACGAAGAGGCCGAGCGGCTTCGCGAGATCATCCGTACTGGCAAGGGCCAGAAGAAGACCCGTGCGCTGAAGCGGCTGAAGGTCGTGTCTGCCTTCCTGCAGACCTCCAACAGCCCCAAGGGCATGGTGCTCGACTGCGTCCCGGTCATTCCGCCGGACCTTCGCCCGATGGTGCAGCTGGACGGTGGCCGCTTCGCGACCTCCGACCTGAACGACCTGTACCGCCGTGTGATCAACCGCAACAACCGTCTGAAGCGGCTTCTCGACCTCGGTGCTCCCGAGATCATCGTCAACAACGAGAAGCGCATGCTTCAGGAGGCCGTTGACGCGCTGTTCGACAACGGTCGTCGTGGCCGTCCGGTCACCGGTCCCGGTAACCGCCCGCTGAAGTCCCTGAGCGACATGCTCAAGGGCAAGCAGGGTCGATTCCGTCAGAACCTTCTCGGTAAGCGTGTGGACTACTCCGCGCGTTCCGTGATCGTCGTCGGCCCGCAGCTGAAGCTGCACCAGTGTGGTCTGCCCAAGGCCATGGCGCTGGAGCTCTTCAAGCCGTTCGTGATGAAGCGCCTGGTTGACCTCAACCACGCGCAGAACATCAAGTCGGCGAAGCGCATGGTCGAGCGCGGCCGGACCGTCGTGTACGACGTGCTGGAAGAGGTCATCGCCGAGCACCCGGTTCTGCTGAACCGTGCGCCGACGCTGCACCGCCTCGGCATCCAGGCCTTCGAGCCGCAGCTGGTCGAGGGCAAGGCCATCCAGATCCACCCGCTCGTCTGCACCGCGTTCAACGCGGACTTCGACGGTGACCAGATGGCCGTGCACCTGCCGCTTTCGGCAGAGGCGCAGGCCGAGGCCCGCATCCTGATGCTGTCCTCGAACAACATCCTGAAGCCGGCCGACGGTCGTCCCGTCACCATGCCGACCCAGGACATGGTTCTCGGTCTCTTCTTCCTCACCACTGATGAGGAAGAGCGCAAGGTCATCGGTGAGGGCCGTAGCTTCGGCTCGACCGCCGAGGCGACCATGGCGTTCGACAACCGCGAGCTCTCGCTCCAGGCGAAGGTCGACATCCGCTTCCCGGTGGGCACCATCCCGCCGCGTGGCTGGGTGCCGCCGGTCGCTGAGGAGGGTGAGCAGGAGTTCCAGCAGGGCGACAGCTTCCGGCTTCGTACGACGCTGGGCCGCGCGCTCTTCAACGAGCTGCTGCCCGAGGACTACCCGTTCGTCGACTACTCGGTGGGCAAGAAGCAGCTCTCCGAGATCGTCAACGACCTGGCGGAGCGCTACCCCAAGGTCATCGTGGCGGCGACGCTCGACAACCTGAAGGCGGCCGGCTTCCACTGGGCGACCCGTTCGGGCGTCACCGTGGCCATCTCCGACGTCGTCGTGCCCGAGGCCAAGAAGGCCATCGTCAAGGGTTACGAGGCGCTGGACGAGAAGGTCCAGAAGCAGTACGAGCGCGGTCTCATCACCAAGGAAGAGCGCACTCAGGAGCTCATCGCGATCTGGACCAAGGCGACCAATGAGGTTGCCGAGGCGATGAACGCGAACTTCCCCAAGACGAACCCCATCTTCATGATGGTTGACTCGGGTGCCCGAGGAAACATGATGCAGATGCGTCAGATCGCCGGTATGCGTGGTCTGGTGTCGAACGCCAAGAACGAGACGATTCCTCGCCCCATTAAGGCGTCGTTCCGTGAGGGTCTGTCCGTGCTGGAGTACTTCATCTCCACCCACGGTGCCCGTAAGGGTCTGGCCGACACCGCCCTGCGTACCGCCGACTCGGGTTACCTGACCCGTCGTCTGGTGGACGTCTCGCAGGACGTGATCATCCGCGAGGAGGACTGTGGCACCGACCGCGGCCTCAAGCTGAAGATCGCGTCGAAGGGTGCCGACGGCATCCTGCGCAAGACGGACGATGTCGAGACCAGCGTGTACGCACGCATGCTCGCCGAGGACGTCGTCATCGACGGCAAGGTCATCGCGCCTGCCAATGTCGACCTCGGTGACGTGCTCATCGACCAGCTGGTCATGCACGGCGTCGAGGAGGTCAAGACCCGCTCGGTCCTGACCTGTGAGTCCGCGGTCGGCACCTGTGCCTTCTGCTACGGACGCTCGCTCGCCACCGGCAAGCTGGTCGACATCGGTGAGGCGGTCGGCATCATCGCCGCCCAGTCCATCGGTGAGCCCGGTACCCAGCTGACGATGCGTACCTTCCACACCGGTGGTGTGGCCGGTGACGACATCACCCAGGGTCTGCCCCGTGTCGTCGAGCTCTTCGAGGCTCGTACGCCCAAGGGTGTCGCCCCGATCTCGGAGGCGGCCGGCCGCATCCGTATCGAGGAGACCGAGAAGACCAAGAAGATCGTCGTCACCCCGGACGACGGCAGCGACGAGACGGCGTTCCCGATCTCGAAGCGTGCCCGTCTGCTCGTGGGCGAGGGCGACCACGTCGAGGTGGGCCAGAAGCTCACCGTGGGTGCCACCAACCCGCACGACGTGCTGCGGATCCTCGGCCAGCGCGCGGTCCAGGTCCACCTGGTCGGCGAAGTCCAGAAGGTCTACAACAGCCAGGGTGTGTCGATCCACGACAAGCACATCGAGATCATCATCCGGCAGATGCTCCGCCGCGTGACGATCATCGAGTCGGGCGACGCCGAGCTGCTTCCGGGCGAGCTCGTCGAGCGCGGCCGCTTCGAGGGCGAGAACCGTCGTGTGGTCACGGAAGGCGGCCACCCGGCCTCCGGCCGTCCGCAGCTGATGGGTATCACCAAGGCCTCGCTGGCGACCGAGTCGTGGCTGTCGGCGGCGTCCTTCCAGGAGACGACCAGGGTTCTGACGGACGCGGCGATCAACGCCAAGTCCGACTCCCTGATCGGCCTCAAGGAGAACGTCATCATCGGTAAGCTCATCCCGGCCGGTACGGGCCTGTCCCGCTACCGCAACATCCGGGTGGAGCCCACCGAGGAGGCCAAGGCCGCGATGTACTCGGCCGTCGGCTACGACGACATCGATTACTCGCCGTTCGGCACCGGCTCCGGCCAGGCCGTTCCGCTGGAGGACTACGACTACGGTCCGTACAACCAGTAAGCGAGACGCTTGAGAAGGGCGGTCACCCCGGAAGGGGTGACCGCCCTTCGGCGTTGCCGGCGGCTCCGGGAAGTCCGGTGTGTTGGGGTGGACGGCATTTGTTTTGACCGGAGTCAATGAGGTAGGTACAGTCAGACCTTGTGCCTGGGGTGTGTCCTGGCTCCACCGCGTGCTTATGTCCGCTAAGGGAGCCGGGGGAGAAAAACACGCCGCAACCTGTGAATTCTCCACTTCGGTGGAGGCCTCAGTGTTCGACACACCCGACCGCGTGGGTCGGAGGTGTTCCAGGTTAGTTTCACAGTGATCGGCACACAGAAACCGGAGAAGTAGTGCCTACGATCCAGCAGCTGGTCCGCAAGGGCCGACAGGACAAGGTCGAGAAGAACAAGACGCCCGCACTTGAGGGTTCCCCTCAGCGTCGCGGCGTCTGCACGCGAGTGTTCACGACCACCCCGAAGAAGCCGAACTCGGCCCTGCGTAAGGTCGCGCGTGTGCGTCTGACCAGCGGGATCGAAGTTACTGCTTACATCCCGGGTGAGGGACACAACCTGCAGGAGCACTCCATTGTGCTCGTGCGTGGTGGCCGTGTGAAGGACCTGCCGGGTGTTCGCTACAAGATCATCCGCGGTTCGCTCGACACCCAGGGTGTCAAGAACCGCAAGCAGGCCCGCAGCCGCTACGGCGCCAAGAAGGAGAAGTAAGAATGCCTCGTAAGGGCCCCGCCCCGAAGCGCCCGGTCATCATTGACCCGGTCTACAGCTCTCCTCTTGTCACGTCGCTGATCAACAAGATTCTGCTTGACGGCAAGCGTTCCACCGCCGAGCGCATTGTTTACGGCGCCATGGAAGGCCTCCGCGAGAAGACCGGCAACGACCCGGTCATCACGCTGAAGCGCGCGCTTGAGAACGTCAAGCCCTCGCTCGAGGTCAAGTCCCGCCGCGTCGGTGGCGCGACGTACCAGGTGCCGATCGAGGTCAAGCCCGGTCGTGCGGCCACCCTCGCGCTGCGCTGGGTCGTGGGTTACTCCCGCGCCCGCCGCGAGAAGACCATGACCGAGCGCCTCATGAACGAGCTGCTCGACGCCTCCAACGGTCTTGGCGCTGCCGTCAAGAAGCGCGAGGACACCCACAAGATGGCCGAGTCGAACAAGGCCTTCGCGCACTACCGCTGGTAGTCGCTACCCACATCGAGACCGAGAGAAGATTGAGCCTTATGGCCACCACTTCGCTTGACCTGGCCAAGGTCCGCAACATTGGGATCATGGCCCACATCGACGCGGGCAAGACGACCACCACCGAGCGGATCCTCTTCTACACCGGCGTGTCTTACAAGATCGGTGAAGTCCACGATGGCGCAGCCACCATGGACTGGATGGAGCAGGAGCAGGAGCGCGGCATCACGATCACGTCTGCCGCGACGACCTGCCACTGGCCGCTCAATGAGGTTGATCACACGATCAACATCATTGACACCCCCGGTCACGTGGACTTCACCGTCGAGGTGGAGCGTTCGCTCCGCGTCCTCGACGGCGCCGTCACCGTGTTCGACGGTGTAGCGGGCGTCGAGCCGCAGTCCGAGACTGTCTGGCGTCAGGCGGACCGCTACGGCGTGCCGCGTATCTGCTTCGTCAACAAGCTCGACCGCACCGGCGCCGAGTTCCACCGTTGCGTCGACATGATCGTCGACCGCCTCGGTGCGGTTCCGCTGGTCATGCAGCTCCCGATCGGCGCCGAGGCCGACTTCCAGGGTGTTGTCGACCTCGTGACGATGAAGGCCTTCGTCTGGTCCGCCGAGGCGGCCAAGGGCGAGGCGTACGACATCGTCGACATCCCGGCGACGCACGTCGAGGCTGCAGACGAGTGGCGCGGCAAGCTCCTTGAGTCTGTGTCCGAGCACGACGACGAGATGATGGAGATGTACCTCGACGGCCAGGAGCCGACCGAGGAGCAGCTGTACGCCGCCATCCGTCGTATCACTCTGGCCTCCAAGGGCAGTGCCGACTCCGTCACCGTCTCCCCGGTGTTCTGCGGTACCGCGTTCAAGAACAAGGGCGTCCAGCCCCTGCTCGACGCCGTTGTTCGCTACCTGCCGTCTCCCCTGGACGTCGAGGCCATTGAGGGCCACGACGTCAAGGACCCGGAGAAGGTCGTCAAGCGTCAGCCGTCGGACGAGGAGCCGTTCTCCGGCCTTGCCTTCAAGATCGCGAGCGACCCGCACCTGGGCAAGCTCACCTTCGTCCGGATCTACTCCGGTCGCCTCGAGGCCGGCACCGCGGTGCTGAACTCGGTCAAGGGCAAGAAGGAGCGCATCGGCAAGATCTACCGCATGCACGCGAACAAGCGTGAGGAGATCCCCTCGGTGGGTGCCGGTGACATCGTCGCCGTCATGGGTCTGAAGCAGACCACCACCGGTGAGACGCTGTGCGACGAGAAGAACCCGGTGATCCTGGAGTCCATGGACTTCCCGGCGCCGGTCATTCAGGTCGCGATCGAGCCCAAGTCCAAGGGTGACCAGGAGCGGCTGGGTGTTGCCATCCAACGGCTCGCGGAGGAGGACCCCTCCTTCCAGGTGCACTCGGACGAGGAGACCGGCCAGACCATCATCGGTGGTATGGGCGAGCTTCACCTCGAGGTGCTCGTCGACCGCATGAAGCGCGAGTTCCGCGTCGAGGCGAATGTCGGCAAGCCCCAGGTCGCTTACCGCGAGACGATTCGCAAGACCGTCGAGCGTATCGACTACACGCACAAGAAGCAGACTGGTGGTACCGGCCAGTTCGCGAAGGTGCAGATCGCCCTTGAGCCCATCGAGGGTGGCGACGCCTCGTACGAGTTCGTCAACAAGGTCACCGGTGGCCGCATCCCCAGGGAGTACATCCCCTCGGTGGACGCGGGCGCGCAGGAAGCCATGCAGTTCGGCATCCTGGCCGGCTACGAGATGGTCGGCGTTCGCGTCACCCTTCTCGACGGTGGTTACCACGAGGTCGACTCCTCGGAGCTCGCCTTCAAGATCGCCGGTTCGCAGGCGTTCAAGGAGGGTGCCCGCAAGGCCTCTCCCGTGCTCCTCGAGCCGATGATGGCCGTCGAGGTCACCACGCCCGAGGACTACATGGGCGATGTGATCGGCGACCTCAACTCCCGCCGTGGCCAGATTCAGGCCATGGAGGAGCGCAGCGGCGCTCGCGTCGTGAAGGGCCTCGTGCCCCTCTCGGAGATGTTCGGCTACGTCGGAGACCTCCGCAGCAAGACCTCGGGTCGCGCAAGCTACTCGATGCAGTTCGACTCCTACGCCGAGGTTCCGCGGAACGTCGCCGAGGAGATCATCGCGAAGGCCAAGGGCGAGTAGCTCCCCCGAGTTGACGCTTTAGGCTTGACCCAACCGCCGGGGCTCTCCCCGCGACCCGTGTGTGAGAATCCCGGCGGTTGGCACCCCAGCAAAGATCACCTGGCGCCGATGAAGCAAGGCGTACAGAACCACTCCAGGAGGACCCAGTGGCGAAGGCGAAGTTCGAGCGGACTAAGCCGCACGTCAACATCGGCACCATCGGTCACATTGACCACGGTAAGACGACGCTGACCGCGGCGATTACCAAGGTGCTGCATGACGCGTACCCGACCCTGAACGAGGCCTCGGCCTTCGACCAGATCGACAAGGCTCCTGAGGAGCGCCAGCGCGGTATCACGATCTCGATCGCGCACGTCGAGTACCAGACGGAGTCGCGTCACTACGCGCACGTCGACTGCCCCGGTCACGCGGACTACATCAAGAACATGATCACGGGTGCGGCGCAGATGGACGGCGCCATCCTCGTGGTCGCGGCCACCGACGGCCCGATGCCGCAGACCAAGGAGCACGTGCTCCTGGCCCGCCAGGTAGGCGTGCCGTACATCGTTGTCGCCCTGAACAAGGCCGACATGGTGGACGACGAGGAGATCCTGGAGCTCGTCGAGCTCGAGGTTCGTGAGCTCCTCTCCGAGTACGAGTTCCCGGGCGACGACCTCCCGGTCGTCAAGGTCTCGGCGCTCAAGGCGCTCGAGGGCGACCCCGAGTGGGGCAAGACTGTCCTCGACCTGATGAAGGCCGTCGACGAGTCGATCCCGCAGCCCGAGCGCGACGTCGACAAGCCGTTCCTGATGCCGATCGAGGACGTCTTCACGATCACCGGTCGTGGCACGGTCGTCACCGGTCGTATCGAGCGCGGCGTGCTCAAGGTCAACGAGACTGTTGACATTGTGGGCATCAAGGAAGAGAAGACCACCACCACGGTCACGGGCATCGAGATGTTCCGCAAGCTGCTGGATGAGGGTCAGGCGGGCGAGAACGTCGGCCTCCTCCTCCGTGGCATCAAGCGCGAGGACGTCGAGCGCGGCCAGGTCATCATCAAGCCCGGTTCGGTTACGCCGCACACCGAGTTTGAGGCCCAGGCCTACATCCTGTCGAAGGACGAGGGTGGCCGTCACACCCCCTTCTTCAACAACTACCGCCCGCAGTTCTACTTCCGTACGACGGACGTAACGGGCGTCGTGACCCTTCCCGAGGGCACCGAGATGGTCATGCCTGGTGACAACACCATCATGACGGTCAACCTGATTCAGCCGGTTGCCATGGAAGAGGGCCTCAAGTTCGCCATCCGTGAGGGTGGCCGGACCGTCGGCGCCGGCCAGGTCACCAAGATCAACAAGTAATTTGTTGGTTTGACCTGGTTGCTCCTGCATGAGCACCAAGAAGGGCCCCTGCTCCGTCGTTCACGGCGGAGTGGGGGCCCTTCTGTTGTGCGGTGGCATTTCCCCTACCCGCCCCTTCCCGAACTGGGGCTCCGCCCCAGACCCCGCTCCTCAAACGCGGGAGGGGCTGAGATTGCCGCAAGCGGCAAATCCAGCCCGTCTACGGGCGCCAGAGCCACGGGGTCGCGTCCGGGCCCAGGCCGACCACTACCGGGCCCTTCGGGCCGACGTGGAGCGTGGGGCCCTCCAGGGAGGGCGGGGTGCCCTTGCGGCGTATCAGGCGGCCCTCCGTCAGCAACTGCACCTGGCCCCTGCGGTCGCGGCCCAGGAGGACCGGACCCGTGGGGGCGGACGCCGCGCCCACCGCGCCGTAACCGTTGAAGCGCAGCCGTACCGGCCTGCTGCCGCTGACTCGGGCCGTCGTGAGGCGCGACGTGGCGGGGCCGCGGTAGACCAGGTCTATGCCGCCGTCGGGTGCGGCGAGGGCCGTGGGCGGGCCGCCCGGCGTGGGCAGGCCGGTGGCGGGGCGCGGGCCGACGGGCCTGCCGGGTGCGTCCTGCGTCCAGTGGTGCACGGTGTCGTGCCCCGCCGCGAAGACGTGGACGCGGCCGGCGCCGTCCACCGCCGTGGCCAGCCCGTCCTGGATCTCGCCCCCGCCGAGGTCGCGCCAGGCGTCCCAGCGGCCGGCCGCGCTCCGGACGCGCGTACTGATGCCCTTGTCCGCGTTCCGTACGAAGAGATGGACCCGGCCGTCGGGCGCCGTGACCGCGACGGGCGAGCCGATGCGGCGGCCCCGGTCGTGGCGCTTCTCCGGATTGCCCAGGCCGGTCCAGGCGCCGAACTCGCCGCCGGGCGTGCGCTGTTCGAGCAGTACGATCTCACGCGTATTGGCCGCGCCGTGGCCCGCGAGCGCGGAGAAGCGCAGCCCGAAGAGCAGCTGCCGGCCGTCGCTGAGTGCCGCCGCGCCGAGCGCCGGCGCCAGTGGCCCGCCGCCGAGATCGTCCGCGGGGCCCCACACTCCGCTGCCGGGCGCTGTCTCGCGCCGGCGTGCGACCCGCAGACCCAGCACGCTGTACGCCGTGAGCCGACCGTCGGGGCCGGTCGCGACGACCGGGCGGGCGCCGGGGTAGCGGTAGTGGGTGGAGCGGACCCAGCCCTTGCGGTTGGTGAGCGGGCGGTCGCCGCCGACGTTGTAGTCGCCGCAGCCCGCCGCGTTCCCGCACTCCCAGTCGGGAGCGCCGCCGTACGGCACCAGGTGCGAGGCCTTCTCCGCGACCACCTGCTCGGGGAGGTTCTTCGGCCAGTGGCGGTTGTAGTAGCCGCGGAAGGACGTGGCGACGAAGCCGGGCACATCACCCCCGCCCTCCGTCGCCTCGGCGACCCGCCGGATCATCGCGGCCCACGCGAAGGAGGCGACGGCGGTGTGGTCGGCGTGGTCGGAGTACCCGGGCTGCTCACTGTCGCGGCGCCGCGTGGCCTCGTCGCTGTGCTGGATGTCGGGGTCCGGGTCGAGGGTGTGCACCACCGTGGGCCGGTACCGCTCCATCAGCCCCGCGAGTACGTCGATGAGCCCGTCGTAGTTGTACGAGCCTGCCTTCTCCAGGGGTGAGCCGTCCGCCACCACGGTACGGAGGGAAAGCCGGCGCGCCTCCCAGAGACTGGGCAGGCCCATCCGGCCCCATGAGGTGTGCATGGCCAGGTTGAGGAAGACCAGCTCGACGCGGCGGTCGCCGTTGACGAGGATGTTCAGCTCGGCTTCGTGATCCCCGCGCAGGGTGGTCACGGACCTCTGCCACTTGGTGAACCGGGGGAGGCCGAGCAGAACGGCGTACGCCTGACGCAGTCCCTGATGGCGGGCGGAGGAGTACGCCGTACGGTCGGCGGGCTGCGGGCCCGCGCCGGGTATCCGGTTCACACCATTGGCCTCACCGGCGGTGACGTACACGCAGACCAGCGGGACGCCGGAGTCCAGCGTCTGCTGGGTGTCCGGGTTCATGAAGTACAGGTCGTCGTCCGGGTGGGCGAGTATCTGCATCAGCAGCGCGTGCCGGGGGCTGGATATCGGCTTGCCGGGGACCGGGTCGGCGGCGGGGCCCTCGCGGCGCGGGGCGGGGACGGAGCACGAGGTGAGGGCCAGGCCGGCGGTGAGAGCGGCGGCGGCGGCGGACGCGACCACGGCGCGCCTGCTGGGGCCGGGTGTGGTGGCGTCCTGCGGGCACGCGGCAGCAAGCCCCCGTTCGGTCGTGCTGGTCACGCGCCGCGCTCCGTCCGCTTCCCCCGCAGCGGGCGTTGCTCGCTCCGCGCGTACATCCGTCGATCGCTTAAGGCGCCGATCCCACCCCCCGGGGGACCGGCCGCGCTGGACTAGACGGATGTTCGGGCGTCGGGGTTGCCTCGGCCGGGCGACCCGGTTGCGTCCGTGGTCGAGTGGCAGGCAAAGATCACCCTGCTTACGTTCGAGAAATGAACCTTCGTACTGCCGCAGCGGCCCTGGTGCTGACTGCCGCCGCCTCCGTCCCGTTGTCCGGTCTCGCGCACGCTCAGCCCGACCTCGACTGCAGCGACTTCGCCTTCCAGGAGGAGGCGCAGGCGGAGTTCAACCGGGATCCAAGTGACCCGCACGGGCTGGACGAGGACCAGGGGGAGGACGACGGCATCGCGTGCGAGGTGCTGCCCCGCAGGGGCGACATCGGCACAGCCACAGCCACCACCTCAGCGCCGGCCACAGCCACCGTCACAGCCACGGTCCCGGCCCCCGTGCCGACCACCGCGACCGCCACAGCCACAGCGACGGCTACCGCCACGCCCACTCCCACTCCCGCACCCGTTCAGCCCACCGTGTCCCCCACTCTCGGGGTGAGGGGCGGCACGGGCAGTACGGCCGCAGACGGCAGCAGTACCGCCGAGACCTTGTACGGCCTCGGGCTGGCGGCCGGCGCCGCAGCTCTGACCGTTGGCTTCGTGATCGCCAAGCGACGTCGCCGCGCCAGGCGGCTGTGAGCGGTGCGGCTACGGGTAGCGCGGCAGCTGCTCCGTCGAGATCGTCCACTCGCCGATCGTGACGTCCTCGCCGTAGACGAAGTCCTTCCGGGTCGCGTACCGGGGACCGTCCGGTGTCGGGTGGATGTCGGACAGCACAGCTCCGGCACCCGTACGAGGATCGAAGATCGCGTACGCCGGGATTCCGAGCAGCGGATAGTCGCGCATCTTGCCCACCCAGTCGTTGTCCGGGTTGGACCGGGACACGACCTCTACAGCGGCGATCAGGGTGCGCGGATCGAAGGGCCCGTCGACCTCCATGTCCGCTTCGGCGATCACCATCACGTCGGGGTGACGCATGATGCCTTCAGCCTGGCCCTCCACGTCGGGAGTCCCCGTGTGGGCCACCAGCACTTCCGGCATCACCTTCTCAAGGCGCTTCCGGACGCGCAGCGTCGTCAGCTCATGGGGGCCGACGGGCACGATCATGTCGTGGACGATCCCTTCCTTCGTGATCTCGAATTTGCCGGGAAGGGTGTCGTCCATGGACTGAAGGAACTCCCGCATCGCCCCGTAGTGGGAGGCGTCCCGCCGCGCGTCGTCCGGGGCGATGGTCATGGCGTTCGCTCCTCGTCGTCTGTGGCCTGGGGCCGGAGCCATCACCTTCATGCTAGGCAGCGCCCGTCATGCCTGGACGGCATAGGCGGCAGCGGCCCGGTTCCGGGAGCTCCCTCACTGGCTCACCGCACTTCAGGACCTCGCGACCCTGGTACCGCCACCACTCGACGCCGTCCCAGATGCCCGTCACCACGACCGCCTCATGCCCTGCCCGTGTGATCACGACTTCCTCGCGGTCGTTGACGACCGCGTCCAGAGTCTCGGCGTACCTCGCGCGGGACTCGGTGTACGACATCGTCTTCATGGCCCTCCTCCAGAGGAGCGTCCTACGGAGAACTGCACCGGGCTGTAGGGCCACCAAGGTCCGGTCATGCAGTGCTTCCTGCGGTGGCCACCACGTGAACCACGCCCGCACCCCGGCAGTCGCGGCAGCGGCCCGGTTCCGGGGAGCGGAAGGGACGGTCGCAGCCCTCGCAGTCCTGGAACGGATCCGGTCGTACGACGACGGGCTCGGCCGGGAGCGGCCCCGGCATCAGCGCGGCCAGCCGGTGCGCGACCAGGCCGGCCGGGCTGATCGGCTGCTCCGGAAGGTTGGCGCTCAGCGCCTGCCGCACCGCCTCCGGCGCCGTGTTGCGCTCCAGCCAGGCGGCGACGCCGGGAGCCAGCCGGTGCACGTCCCGCTCGGCGAGCGTGAGGCGCGGGTCGTCCCGGCGCAGCCCGGCGAGGAGGTCACGGGCGGCCTGGTCGCGTACGGGGTCATGGACAAGCGGCTGGGGAAGGGGCGGCGGCGGTACGCGTTGCGGCGCGGGCGCGGGGGCCGGGGCCGCGTCGGGTTCCGGAGCCGGTTCCTGCTCCGGTGGTGGTACGTCGGCGAGCTCCGGCCAGTGGTACGCCGTGGCCTCCAGCGCCGCCGGTACGCCGACGGGGGCGGGCCGGGGCGCCTTCGGGCGCCGAGGCCGGGGCGGAGCAGCGGCGGGAGGCCGCGCCCCCGGCTGGTTGCAGGACACCGTACGGGTGACGATGCGGCCATTGGCCAACCGCTCCCGCGAGCGCTTCAGGTAGCCGCAGGCCTCCAGCTCCCGCAGGGCGGATGCGATACGGGCTTCGCTCTCCGGGAACCGGGCCGCGAGGAACTTGATGCCGATACGGGCCCCGGCGGGCAGCGACTGGATGTGTACGGCGAGCCCGATCGCGACCAGGGTCAGTTCACGGTGCTGGCTGAGGTGGTTGCCGACGACGGTGTAGCGGCTGGTGTGCCGGGAGTTGGCGTGAACAACGCCGGAACGGGCGGGAGCCCGACGATCGCCGGACGAGGCGCGCGAGCGCGCGCTAAGGTGCTGAACATCCATCGGGAAGCCCTAACTTCCTCGTTGGTCAGGCCCTCGTTCGGGATGCCAGTCCCGGCCGGGGGCCGTCGCATGTCTGTGGTTGTCGGGCCGAGCATATGCCCGGCAACCGCCCGCGAATCCACTCCAGTTGGCGAATGCCACCCGTGTGGGTGACGGGGAGGCTGGAGGGGTTGGGAGGGGTATTTCTCTCCCAGGAATTGAAAGTTCTAGGTGTCGCGCAACACCACGACGCGGCCCACCGGGTCGCGGCACACCGCGACCCGGTTCAGAGCCCCATCTCGGCCCACACCGTCTTGCACGGCACCGGCCCCGGCGTAACGCCCCAGCGGTCCGCGAGCGCGTCGACGAGCAGCAGTCCGCGTCCCGACTCTCCGTCGCCGGGCGCTGCCTGTGCCGTCGGCAACCGGTCACCGCGTGCGTCGGTCACCTCAATACGGAGCGTGTCCGTGGCCGTGACGGTGAGCGTGAGCCGGAAGTCCCGACCCGGTACGCGGCCGTGCGTCGTGGCGTTCGAGGCCAGTTCGGCGACGACGTGGGCTGCGTCCTCCAAGGGGAGTCCCCAGGACCGCAGTTGTTCTGTCGCGAGCAGGCGGGCCAGCCGGGCGCCACGGCGGGTGGCGGAGAGCTGAACGGCGAACTGGCGGGCGCTGGTGCGGGGCTGGGTGATTTCAGGATTCACATCACTCAGCGTGGCCGGATCCAACTACGCTGAACAGTGATGGTGCCTGCACGGACAGTGACTGTCCGGCCGGTACGGCGTCCGGTACGGGTGGTACGGCGGAGGTGGGTGTCGTATGAGCGGCAGCGGTGGCACGGACTACACGACGGACGAGGCGGACGGCCCCGGCTGGGACCTCAGCCTGGAGGACGACTCGGGCGCGGTACTCAAGGCGGTGAGCCGCCAGCTCAAGCTGTGGCGCGAGGCGGCGTGCCTGAAGCAGGTCGAGTTCGGCGCGGCGATCGGTTACGGCGAGGAGATGGTCTCGGCGGTGGAACGCGGCCGGCGCATCCCGAAGCCGGAGTATCTGGACCGTGCGGACGAGGTCCTGGGCGCGGACGGCAAGATCTCCGCGATGAAGAAGGACGTGGAGGAGGCCAGGTATCCCAAGAAGGTGCGGGATCTGGCGAAGCTGGAGGCGGAAGCGGTCGAGCTGGGTGCGTACGGCAACCACAACATGCACGGCCTGTTGCAGACAGAGGAGTACGCGCGGGGGCTGTTCGACGTACGACGGCCAGCCCTTTCCTCGGACAACCTCGACCGGTACGTGTCAGCCCGCATGGCGCGTCAGGAGATCTTCGACCGAACGCCGCTGACCACGCTCACCTTCGTTCAGGAGGAGGTCACACTGCGACGTCCGATCGGGGGCAGAATGGTGCTGCGCCGACAGCTCGAAAATCTGTTGCGAGTCGGCCAGTTGAGGCACGTCGAGATTCAGGTGATGCCGACGGACCGAGAGGATCACGCCGGGATGGGTGGCGAGCTCCAGCTCCTGAAGCTTAGGGACGGTTCGGCGGTGGGGCACTCCGAGGCGCAGCTCACCAGTCGCCTCGTCTCGAATCCGAAAGAGGTGCAGGTCTTGGAGCTGCGGTATGGAATTATCCGGGCCCAGGCTCTCAGCCCACGGGAGTCGATGGCCTTCATCGAAAAAGTGCTGGGGGAGACATGAACGCTGCCGAGTTGGAGTGGTTCAAGAGCAGCTACAGCGGTAGCAACAACAACGACTGTGTCGAGGTTGCGTGGACCAAGAGCAGCTACAGCGCCAGTGACAGTAACGACTGCGTCGAGATCGCCACCGGCTGCGGCACCGTCCACGTCCGGGACTCCAAGAACGTGCGCGGCCCGCAGCTCGGGTTCGCGTCCGACGCCTGGGCCGACTTCGTCGTGTACGCCTCCACGAGCTGACTGTCACAGCTGAGCCCCTGCCCGTTCGATCCGGGCAGGGGCTCAGACCGCTTTGCGGGCTGTCACCACTCTGCGAAGAGGTCCTCGGCGGAGCTGACGGTGATGGCACGGGTGAGCCAGACGCCGAGGGTATCTAGGTCGATGCAGGCGGTGATGCGTTCGCAGGTGTCGTCGGGGACGTCGATACCGCGCTGCGTGAGCAGCAGCAGGATGTCCTCCATCCGCGCCTCCAGTCGGCCCTCGATGAACATCAGATGCCTCCAGATCTGAGCTACCGCGGCGGTGCCCAGGCCCAGTTCGGCGAGTTCGAGGACGATGCTCGCGGTGTCCTTGCCCACGGCTCTCAACCCGGCGGCCAGCGCTTTCAGTACTGCATTGGCGTCCGGGGCCTTGCCGTGGGTGATTGCGGAGAGCGTGGCCAGGAGGATGTTGTCGGCGGCTGCTGCGGGGTCGGTGATGGCCGGGACGTTGTGCGGGCCCAGGACCAAGGGGCGCATCGTCAGGGTCGGCCATTGCGGGTGGCCGATGTCGACCGGGTCGGCGGCCCAGGCCGCGGTGCTCCTGTCCTGGCACACGACGAGAAGTACCGACGGAACGCCGTACTCGAGATTGAAGCGCGTCAGGGAGTAGACCCAGCTCGCACGCCTTGTCGGGTCCTCCTTCTCCTGGGCCTGGACCGCCAGCAGAAAGCTGCCGGCCGGGTCGGCGGTGTCAATGCGCAGCAGTGCGTCCACGCGGTCGGTCGGGAGCAGGGTGACGGCGACGGGGTCGTCGAAGGGGAGGTCGAGTGCCCGGAAGGTTCGGGTGAAGGCGCCCGGTGCCTCCTGGAGGACGCGGTGCATAGCGTCATGCGAAGAAGTGACCATGGCATATGACGCTAGGGAGGCGATTGCCGCTCGTGCCGCCGTATGGGGGGTCTTCACCCGCACGGGTGGACAAGGCTCCGGCGCGCCCGGGTGTAGCCCTGGGTTTGACGTGCGTCACGCACGGGGTAATCTTCTGCGCCCGATTGGCGCGGGCTGTGCCCCGTATGGCAGACTGTCGGGGTTGCTCGGTTGAGTGCCGATGCTGCGCGCCTCCCGTCGGGAGGACCGGAAGCGAGTCCCACAGTACTCGTCGCCTTAACTGCCCCTCAGGGCAGCGCTGGGGCGGACGTACGGGAATCTTTCGGGAAGCGTCAGCGGGGCTGAGACCAGGCGCCCGGTGGGTGTTCTGCCCCCGATATGCGGTCGCGGACCGCATCCCCTAGCAGGGAAAACCTTCGGGATTTCTATGTGGCGAGGATGCGACACGCCCGACCGCGTGGGTCGGAGCAGAGCGGTGCTTATCCAGACAATCCACGGGTCCCAGAGCGTTACGAGAGAACAGGACTACTAGGTAGCCATGGCGGGACAGAAGATCCGCATCCGGCTCAAGGCCTACGACCACGAGGTCATCGACTCTTCGGCGAAGAAGATCGTCGAGACGGTGACTCGCACTGGTGCGTCGGTCGCAGGCCCGGTGCCGCTGCCCACAGAGAAGAACGTGTACTGCGTCATCAAGTCGCCGCACAAGTACAAGGATTCTCGCGAGCACTTCGAGATGCGCACGCACAAGCGCCTCATCGACATCCTCGACCCCACCCCCAAGACCGTTGACTCGCTGATGCGCCTGGACCTTCCGGCCGGCGTTGACATCGAGATCAAGCTCTGAGGGGCGCGGAGATGGCTAAGCAGATTAAGGGAATCCTGGGCGAGAAGCTCGGCATGACCCAGGTCTGGGACGAGAACAACCGGGTTGTCCCGGTGACCGTCGTCAAGGCCGGGCCGAATGTCGTGACCCAGGTCCGCACGAACGACACTGACGGCTACGAGTCGGTCCAGATCGCCTTCGGCGAGATCGACCCTCGCAAGGTGAACAAGCCCCTCAAGGGCCACTTCGCCAAGGCCGACGTGACCCCGCGCCGCCACCTGGTGGAGCTCCGTACCTCCGACGCCAGCGAGTACACGCTCGGCCAGGAGATCACTGCCGAGGTGTTCGAGTCCGGCGTCAAGGTTGACGTCACGGGCAAGAGCAAGGGCAAGGGCTTCGCCGGTGTCATGAAGCGTCACAACTTCGCCGGTGGCAAGGCTTCCCACGGTGCCCACCGCGTGCACCGTAAGCCTGGTTCCATCGGTGGCTGTGCCACCCCCGGCCGTGTCTTCAAGGGCATGCGCATGGCGGGTCGTATGGGCAACGAGCGGGTCACCACCCAGAACCTGACCGTCCACGCCGTTGACGCCGAGAAGGGTCTGCTGCTCATCAAGGGCGCCGTCCCCGGCCCCAACGGTGGCCTCGTCCTGGTCCGCACCGCGGCGAAGGGGGTTTGAGGAACCGATGAGCACCATTGACATCCTTACGCCGGCAGGCGACAAGGCCGGTACCGTCGAACTCCCCGCGGAGATCTTCGACGCCAAGGTCAGCATTCCGCTGATCCACCAGGTCGTTGTCGCACAGCTGGCCGCTGCCCGTCAGGGCACGCACAAGACCAAGCGTCGCGGCGAAGTCCGTGGTGGCGGCAGGAAGCCCTACCGCCAGAAGGGCACCGGCCGCGCCCGTCAGGGTTCGACCCGCGCCCCGCAGTTCGCAGGCGGTGGCGTCGTACACGGCCCGCAGCCGCGTGACTACTCGCAGCGCACGCCCAAGAAGATGAAGGCCGCCGCTCTGCGTGGCGCCCTCACCGACCGGGCCCGCAACGCTCGCATCCACGTCGTCTCCGACGTGGTCGAGGGTGCGGTTGTGTCCACGAAGGCCGCGAAGTCCCTGCTGGGCAAGGTCAGCGAGCGCAAGCACGTGCTCCTGGTCGCCGAGCGTTCGGACGAGGCCGCGTGGCTCTCCGCCCGCAACCTGCCCCAGGTGCACCTCCTGGAGCCGGGCCAGCTCAACACGTACGACGTGCTCGTCTCCGACGACGTGGTCTTCACCAAGGCCGCTTTCGAGTCTTTCGTGTCTGGCCCCACCACGGCCGATGAGACCGAAGGGAGCGACGTCTGATGGCTGAGGCGACCGTAACCAGCAAGACCTTCACGGACCCGCGCGACGTACTCGTCAAGCCGGTTGTATCCGAGAAGAGCTACGCGCTGCTCGACGAGAACAAGTACACGTTCATCGTGGCGCCCGGCTCCAACAAGACCCAGATCAAGCAGGCCGTCCAGGCGGTCTTCGGGGTCAAGGTCACCGGGGTCAACACGATCAACCGGCAGGGTAAGCGCAAGCGCACCAAGACCGGCTTCGGCAAGCGCTCCGACACGAAGCGCGCCATCGTGACCCTCGCCGAGGGCGACCGTATCGACATCTTCGGCGGTCCGACCGCCTAACGGCGGTCTGGATCGTCCGGAATCGGACGAGGACTGAGAAATGGGAATCCGCAAGTACAAGCCGACTACGCCGGGCCGCCGTGGCTCCTCCGTAGCCGACTTTGTCGAGATCACGCGGTCCACGCCGGAGAAGTCGCTGGTCCGCCCCCTGCACAGCAAGGGCGGCCGTAACAACGCCGGTCGGATCACCGTTCGCCACCAGGGTGGCGGACACAAGCGCGCCTACCGAGTGATCGACTTCCGTCGTCACGACAAGGACGGCGTGCCGGCGAAGGTCGCGCACATCGAGTACGACCCGAACCGCACCGCGCGCATCGCGCTCCTGCACTACGCAGACGGCGAGAAGCGCTACATCATCGCACCGCGTGGCCTCACGCAGGGTGACCGGATTGAGAACGGCCCCGCGGCCGACATCAAGCCCGGCAACAACCTGGCGCTGCGCAACATCCCGGTCGGTACGACCATCCACGCCATCGAGCTTCGGCCCGGCGGCGGCGCGAAGTTCGCCCGTTCCGCGGGTGCCTCCGTGCAGCTGCTGGCGAAGGAGGGCACGATGGCCCACCTTCGTATGCCTTCCGGCGAGATCCGCCTGGTCGACGCCCGCTGCCGCGCCACGATTGGCGAGGTCGGCAACGCCGAGCAGTCGAACATCAACTGGGGCAAGGCCGGCCGTATGCGCTGGAAGGGCGTACGCCCGACCGTCCGCGGTGTCGCGATGAACCCCGTTGACCACCCGCACGGTGGTGGTGAGGGCAAGACCTCCGGTGGTCGCCACCCGGTCAGCCCGTGGGGTCAGAAGGAGGGTCGTACTCGCTCGCCGAAGAAGGCATCGAGCAAGTACATCGTCCGCCGCCGCAAGTCGAACAAGAAGCGCTAGGAGCGGGTTTAGATGCCGCGTAGTCTCAAGAAGGGGCCCTTCGTCGACGGACACCTCGTAAAGAAGGTGGACGTCCAGAACGAAGCTGGCACCAAGAACGTCATCAAGACCTGGTCCCGGCGCTCGATGATCATTCCCAGCATGCTGGGTCACACCATCGCGGTGCACAACGGCAAGATTCACGTCCCGGTGTTCGTCACCGAGTCGATGGTCGGCCACAAGCTCGGCGAGTTTGCGCCGACCCGCACCTTCCGCGGCCACGTCAAGGACGACCGCAAGTCGAAGCGCCGCTAAGGCGGGGTGCGATGACTATGAACGACACCGAAGGGACAACCATGGAAGCCAGGGCCCAGGCGCGGTACATCCGCGTCACGCCCATGAAGGCCCGCCGCGTGGTGGACCTTATCCGTGGCATGGATGCCACGGAGGCTCAGGCGGTCCTGCGTTTCGCCGCGCAGGCCGCGAGCGTGCCGGTAGGCAAGGTGCTTGACAGCGCCATTGCCAACGCTGCGCACAACTACGACCACACGGACGCCTCCTCGCTGGTCATCAGCGAGGCGTACGTCGACGAGGGCCCGACCCTGAAGCGGTTCCGTCCGCGTGCTCAGGGCCGTGCCTACCGGATCCGCAAGCGGACCAGCCACATCACCGTGGTCGTCAGCAGCAAGGAAGGTTCCCGGTAATGGGCCAGAAGGTAAACCCGCACGGGTTCCGGCTCGGCATCACCACGGACTTCAAGTCCCGTTGGTACGCCGACAAGCTGTACAAGGACTACGTCAAGGAAGACGTCGCCATCCGCAGGATGATGACGTCCGGCATGGAGCGCGCCGGCATCTCGAAGGTTGAGATCGAGCGCACCCGTGACCGCGTGCGTGTGGACATCCACACCGCACGTCCGGGCATCGTCATCGGCCGCCGTGGCGCCGAGGCCGACCGCATCCGCGGCGACCTCGAGAAGCTCACGGGCAAGCAGGTCCAGCTGAACATCCTCGAGGTCAAGAACCCCGAGATGGACGCTCAGCTGGTTGCTCAGGCCGTTGCCGAGCAGCTCTCGTCCCGCGTCTCCTTCCGTCGCGCCATGCGTAAGAGCATGCAGGGCACGATGAAGGCCGGCGCCAAGGGCATCAAGATCCAGTGTGGTGGCCGTCTCGGCGGCGCCGAGATGTCCCGGTCCGAGTTCTACCGCGAGGGTCGTGTGCCGCTGCACACGCTGCGCGCGAACGTGGACTACGGCTTCTTCGAGGCCAAGACCACCTTCGGCCGTATCGGCGTGAAGGTCTGGATCTACAAGGGCGACGTCAAGAACATCGCCGAGGTCCGTGCCGAGAACGCTGCGGCCCGTGCGGGTAACCGCCCGGCCCGTGGTGGCGGCCCGGCCGACCGTCCGGCCGGTGGCCGTGGTGGTCGTGGTGGCGAGCGTGGCGGCCGCGGCCGCAAGCCGCAGCAGGGTGCACCGGCAGCAGAGGCCCCCAAGGCCGACGCTCCCGCCACCTCTGCTCCGGCTGAGAGCACCGGAACGGAGGCCTGACCGAAATGCTGATCCCTCGTAGGGTCAAGCACCGCAAGCAGCACCACCCCAAGCGCCGCGGTATGGCGAAGGGTGGCACTGAGGTCGCATTCGGCGAGTACGGCATCCAGGCGCTGACCCCGGCCTACGTGACGAACCGCCAGATCGAGGCTGCTCGTATCGCGATGACCCGCCACATCAAGCGTGGCGGCAAGGTCTGGATCAACATCTACCCGGACCGTCCGCTGACGAAGAAGCCTGCCGAGACCCGCATGGGTTCCGGTAAGGGTTCTCCGGAGTGGTGGATCGCGAACGTGCACCCGGGTCGGGTCATGTTCGAGCTGTCCTACCCGAACGAGAAGATTGCTCGTGAGGCGCTCACCCGCGCTGCTCACAAGCTTCCGATGAAGTGCCGGATTGTTCGGCGCGAGGCAGGTGAGTCGTAATGGTGGCCGGTACGAAGGCGACTGAGCTGCGCGAGCTGAACGACGAGGACCTCGTCGCGAAGCTGCGTGAGGCCAAGGAAGAACTGTTCAACCTCCGCTTCCAGGCGGCGACCGGGCAGCTCGAGAATCACGGCCGGCTCAAGTCCGTCCGTAAGGACATCGCCCGGATCTACACCCTGATGCGCGAGCGCGAGCTGGGCATCGAGACGGTGGAGAGCGCCTGATGAGCGAGAAGAATGTGACTGAGACGACTGAGCAGCGCGGATTCCGCAAGACCCGTGAGGGTCTCGTCGTCAGCGACAAGATGGACAAGACCGTCGTCGTCGCTGTCGAGGATCGCGTCAAGCACGCCCTGTACGGCAAGGTCATCCGCCGTACGAACAAGCTCAAGGCTCACGACGAGTCCAACGCCGCAGGCGTCGGCGACCGCGTCCTCATCATGGAGACGCGTCCGCTGTCGGCGAGCAAGCGCTGGCGCATCGTCGAGATCCTCGAGAAGGCCAAGTAATAACCCCTGAGGGGTATCCCTCAGGGCAGTTCCGCCAGGCTCGGTGAGGGGTCTCCGCTGTGACATCCAGAAGCAGCGAGCCCCTCGCCGGGAACCGGCAGACGATCAGGAGATAGACGTGATCCAGCAGGAGTCGCGACTGCGTGTCGCCGACAACACGGGTGCGAAGGAAATTCTCACCATCCGTGTTCTCGGTGGCTCGGGTCGCCGCTACGCGGGCATCGGCGACGTCATCGTCGCCACCGTCAAGGACGCGATCCCCGGCGGCAACGTGAAGAAGGGTGACGTCGTCAAGGCTGTCATCGTTCGCACCGTCAAGGAGCGCCGCCGTCCGGACGGCTCGTACATCCGCTTCGACGAGAACGCCGCTGTCATTCTCAAGAACGACGGCGACCCTCGTGGCACCCGTATCTTCGGCCCGGTGGGCCGTGAGCTGCGCGAGAAGAAGTTCATGAAGATCATCTCGCTCGCGCCGGAGGTGCTGTAAGCATGAAGATCAAGAAGGGCGACCTGGTTCAGGTCATCACCGGTAAGGACAAGGGCAAGCAGGGCAAGGTCATTCTGGCCGTGCCCCGCGAGAACCGTGTCCTGGTCGAGGGTGTCAACCGGGTCAAGAAGCACACCAAGGCCGGCCAGACCGCTCGCGGTTCGCAGACCGGTGGCATTGTGACGACCGAGGCCCTGATCCACGTCAGCAACGTTCAGCTGGTTGTGGAGAAGGACGGCAAGAAGGTCGTTACCCGCGTCGGCTACCGCTTTGACGACGAGGGCAACAAGATCCGCGTTGCCAAGCGGACCGGTGAGGACATCTGATGACTACCACCACCGCACCGCGCCTCAAGCTGCGCTACCGCGAGGAGATCGCGGGCAAGCTGCGTGAAGAGTTCTCGTACGAGAACGTCATGCAGATCCCCGGTCTCGTCAAGATCGTGGTCAACATGGGTGTGGGCGACGCCGCCCGCGACTCCAAGCTGATCGATGGCGCCATTCGCGACCTCACCACGATCACGGGCCAGAAGCCGGCCGTCACCAAGGCCCGGAAGTCCATCGCGCAGTTCAAGCTGCGCGAGGGTCAGCCGATCGGCTGCCACGTCACCCTCCGCGGTGACCGCATGTGGGAGTTCCTGGACCGTACGCTGTCGCTCGCGCTGCCGCGTATCCGTGACTTCCGTGGTCTGTCGCCGAAGCAGTTCGACGGCCGTGGCAACTACACCTTCGGTCTCACGGAGCAGGTCATGTTCCACGAGATCGACCAGGACAAGATCGACCGGGTCCGGGGCATGGACATCACCGTGGTCACCACGGCGACCAACGACGACGAGGGTCGTGCCCTCCTTCGTCACCTCGGCTTCCCGTTCAAGGAGAACTGACCGTGGCGAAGAAGGCCCTGATCGCTAAGGCGGCCCGCAAGCCGAAGTTCGCTGTGCGCGCGTACACGCGTTGCCAGCGCTGCGGCCGGCCGCACTCCGTCTACCGCAAGTTCGGCCTGTGCCGCGTGTGCCTTCGTGAGATGGCTCACCGTGGCGAGCTGCCGGGCGTAACCAAGAGCTCCTGGTAGTACGGGACTTCCCGTACTCCGGATGCTCTCGGTAAGTATCTGGTCGGCAGGAGCCCGACACCGCATGCCGTAGGCTTGCGGGGTTGGGCGCCTGCCGCCCTGACCGACTTACTACGCCGTAGGTCCCCGCACCGCACCCGTCCCGCCACTGAGTGGGGAGAGGGATGGCGCATACAGGAAACCCCGGCGAGAGAGGCCGAAGGCCAATTCATGACCATGACTGATCCGATCGCGGACATGCTGACTCGTCTGCGTAACGCGAACTCGGCGTACCACGACACCGTGGCTATGCCGCACAGCAAGATCAAGTCGCACATCGCGGAGATCCTCCAGCAGGAGGGCTTCATCACTGGCTGGAAGGTCGAGGACGCCGAAGTTGGCAAGTCCCTCGTCCTCGAGCTGAAGTTCGGCCCGAACCGTGAGCGCTCCATTGCGGGCATCAAGCGGATCTCGAAGCCGGGTCTGCGCGTTTACGCGAAGTCCACCAACCTGCCGAAGGTCCTCGGCGGCCTGGGCGTGGCGATCATCTCCACGTCCCACGGTCTCCTGACCGGCCAGCAGGCAGGCAAGAAGGGCGTAGGTGGGGAAGTCCTCGCCTACGTCTGGTAGTCGGGAAAGGAAGGAAAGCTAATGTCGCGAATCGGCAAGCTCCCCATCCAGGTTCCCGCCGGTGTGGACGTCACCATCGATGGCCGCACGGTCGCGGTGAAGGGCCCCAAGGGTTCCCTCTCGCACACCGTCGCAGCGCCCATCGAGGTCACCAAGGGCGAGGACGGCACCCTCTCGGTGCTGCGCCCCAACGACGAGCGTCAGAACAAGGCCCTCCACGGCCTGTCCCGCACGCTGGTGGCGAACATGATCACCGGCGTGACCGCGGGTTACACGAAGGCGCTCGAGATCAGCGGTGTCGGTTACCGCGTCCAGGCGAAGGGCTCCAACCTGGAGTTCGCCCTGGGCTACAGCCACCCGATCGTCGTTGAGGCCCCCGAGGGCATCACCTTCAAGGTCGAGTCGCCCACGAAGCTCAGCGTCGAGGGCATCGACAAGCAGAAGGTCGGCGAGGTCGCCGCTAACATCCGCAAGCTGCGGAAGCCCGACCCGTACAAGGCCAAGGGCGTCAAGTACGCCGGCGAGGTTATCCGCCGCAAGGTTGGAAAGGCGGGTAAGTAAGCCATGGCATACGGTGTAAAGATCGCCAAGGGTGACGCGTACAAGCGCGCTGCCATCAAGCGCCGCCACATCCGCGTCCGCAAGCACGTCTCCGGTACGCCGGAGCGTCCTCGCCTGGTCGTGACGCGCTCCAACCGCAACATCGTTGCTCAGGTCATCGACGACATCGCGGGCCACACGCTCGCGTCGGCGTCGACCCTGGACGCTTCGATCCGCGGTGGCGAGGCCGACAAGAGCGCCCAGGCCCAGCAGGTCGGCGCACTTGTCGCCGAGCGTGCCAAGGCTGCCGGCGTCGAGGCCGTCGTGTTCGACCGTGGTGGCAACAGGTACGCCGGGCGCATTGCCGCTCTGGCTGACGCCGCCCGCGAAGCCGGGCTGAAGTTCTAAGCCCCGGTTCCGGGACTAACGGACGTAACAGAGAGAGGTAAATCCAATGGCTGGACCCCAGCGCCGCGGAAGCGGTGCCGGTGGCGGCGAGCGGCGGGACCGGAAGGGTCGCGACGGTGGCCCTGCCGCCGAGAAGACCGCTTACGTTGAGCGCGTTGTCGCGATCAACCGCGTTGCCAAGGTTGTCAAGGGTGGTCGCCGCTTCAGCTTCACCGCGCTGGTCGTGGTGGGCGACGGTGACGGCACTGTAGGCGTCGGATACGGCAAGGCCAAGGAAGTTCCCGCGGCCATTGCCAAGGGCGTTGAAGAGGCCAAGAAGTCCTTCTTCAAGGTTCCGCGCATCCAGGGCACCATCCCTCACCCGATTCAGGGCGAGAAGGCTGCGGGCGTCGTCCTGCTCAAGCCGGCTTCCCCCGGTACCGGCGTTATCGCCGGTGGCCCGGTGCGAGCCGTGCTCGAGTGCGCCGGCGTTCACGACATCCTGTCGAAGTCGCTCGGCTCGTCGAACCCGATCAACATCGTCCACGCGACTGTGACGGCCCTCAAGGGTCTGCAGCGTCCCGAGGAGATCGCGGCTCGCCGTGGTCTGCCCCTCGAGGACGTGGCCCCCGCGGCCCTGCTCCGTGCGCGTGCGGGAGCGGGTGCGTAATGGCCCGTCTCCAGATCACGCAGACGAAGTCGTACATCGGCAGCAAGCAGAACCACCGCGACACCCTGCGTTCGCTCGGGCTCAAGCGCCTGAACGACGTGGTTGTCAAGGAGGACCGCCCCGAGTTCCGCGGAATGGTTCACACCGTCCGCCACCTCGTGACGGTTGAGGAGGTCGACTGACATGGCTGAGTCCTCGGCGAATAACCCGCTGAAGGTCCACAACCTCCGGCCCGCCCCGGGCGCCAAGACCGCCAAGACCCGTGTGGGTCGTGGCGAGGCGTCCAAGGGTAAGACCGCAGGTCGTGGTACCAAGGGCACCAAGGCCCGTTACCAGGTTCCGCAGCGCTTCGAGGGCGGGCAGATGCCCCTCCACATGCGTCTGCCGAAGCTCAAGGGCTTCCGGAACCCGTTCCGCACCGAGTACCAGGTCGTGAACCTGGACAAGCTCGCCGACCTCTACCCGCAGGGTGGAGAGGTCACGGTGGCCGACCTGGTCGCCAAGGGTGCGGTTCGTAAGAACGAACTCGTCAAGGTGCTCGGCGCCGGCGAGATCTCCGTGGCGCTGACGGTGACGGTTGACGCCGTTTCCGCCTCCGCCAAGGAGAAGATCGCTGCCGCTGGCGGCACCGTCACCGAGCTCGTCTGAGAGACGAGCCCGATGGCTTGAACATCGACCGGGGATGCCTCACATATGGGGCATCCCCGGTTGGTCGTTCCAAGGGGGGCATCGTCGCCGGTATGGTGGCGTGCACCGTTAACTTCCGTGCGGTGTGTCCGCACGGCTTTTGACTGCTTTGTATTCGTGTACTAGTTGCATTCGTTGTTCCGTCGGATTCGTCGATCCTCAATACCGTCACCTCTGACGCAGTAGCGCGGGGGTCGCAGGAGGCACCGTGCTCACCGCGTTCGCCCGGGCGTTCAAGACGCCCGACCTGCGCAAGAAGCTGCTCTTCACACTGGGCATCATCGTGCTGTACCGGCTCGGGGCCCACGTTCCGGTTCCCGGCGTCAACTACAAGAACGTGCAGATCTGTGTCGACCAGGCGCAGACCGGCGGGCTCTTCGGGCTCGTCAACCTGTTCAGCGGTGGAGCCCTGCTGCAGATCACGATCTTCGCGCTCGGCATCATGCCGTACATCACGGCGAGCATCATCCTGCAGCTGCTGACCGTGGTGATCCCGCGGCTGGAGGCCCTCAAGAAGGAGGGACAGTCCGGTACGGCCAAGATCACGCAGTACACGCGTTATCTGACGGTCGCCCTGGCCGTGCTGCAGGGCACCGGTCTGGTGGCCACCGCCCGCAACGGTGCGATCTTCCAGGGCTGCCCGGTCGCTGGGCAGATCGTCCCGGACAAGTCCATCTTCATCACCATCGTGATGGTCGTCACGATGACCGCGGGCACTGCGGCCGTCATGTGGCTCGGTGAGCTCGTGACCGACCGCGGCATCGGCAACGGCATGTCGATCCTGATGTTCATCTCGATCGCCGCTGGCTTCCCGGGCGCGCTGTGGGCTATCAAGGAGAAGGGCGAACTCGCGAACGGCTGGATCGAGTTCGGCATCGTGATGCTCGTCGGCTTCGCCATGGTTGGCCTCGTGGTCTTCGTTGAACAGGCGCAGCGCAGGATCCCCGTGCAATATGCGAAGCGCATGATCGGGCGGAAGTCCTACGGCGGTACGTCCACTTACATCCCGCTGAAGGTCAACCAGGCCGGTGTGATCCCGGTCATCTTCGCTTCGTCGCTGCTCTACATCCCGATGCTCATCGTTCAGTTCAGCGGTGGGGGGGCAAACTCCGGCTGGGGTAGGTGGATTCAGCTCAACTTCATCGATGGCAAGCCCATCTACATCGCCACCTACTTCCTGTTGATCGTGTTCTTCGCCTTCTTCTATGTGGCGATTTCGTTCAACCCCGAGGAAGTCGCCGACAACATGAAGAAGTATGGTGGCTTCATCCCGGGTATCCGGGCAGGTCGGCCTACCGCCGAGTACCTGAGCTACGTGCTCAACCGGATCACGTGGCCGGGCTCGCTGTACCTGGGCCTGATTGCTCTTGTGCCGACGACGGCGTTGGCCGGCTTCGACGCGAACGCGGACTTCCCCTTTGGTGGAACAAGCATCCTCATCATCGTGGGTGTGGGTCTCGAGACCGTGAAGCAGATCGAGAGTCAGCTCCAGCAGCGCAATTACGAAGGGTTCCTCCGCTGATGCGAATCGTCCTCGTCGGGCCGCCCGGTGCGGGCAAGGGAACGCAGGCCGCGTTCCTTGCCAAGAACCTGGGTATCCCGCACATCTCCACGGGTGATCTCTTCCGCGCCAACATCAGCCAGGAGACTGAGCTGGGTCGTCAGGCCAAGTCCTACATGAACGCGGGAAACCTGGTGCCGGACGAGGTCACCATCGGGATGGCCGAGGACCGTATGCGGCAGTCTGACGCGGAGAACGGGTTCCTGCTCGATGGGTTCCCGCGGAACGTCTCCCAGGCGGTCGCGCTCGACGCGTTCCTCGACGGCACGGGCACGAAGTTGGACGCCGTGCTCGATCTCGAGGTGCCTGAGGACGAGATCGTCAAGCGGATCGCGGGACGGCGGATCTGCCGGAACGACTCCGCGCACGTCTTCCACGTGTTCTACGCGTCCCCGAAGACGGAGGGTGTGTGCGACGTCTGCGGTGGTGAGTTGTACCAGCGCGGGGACGACACCGAGGCGACGGTCCGGAACCGGCTCGACGTGTACCACCGCGAGACCGAGCCGATCATCGACCACTACAAGGCCCAGGGCCTCGTGGTGACGATCTCCGCGCTCGGTAAGGTCGAAGAGGTCACGCGGCGGGCCATGGCGGCTCTGCCCCAGCTGAGGCATTGAGCAGGGTCCTGCAGAGCCCCCTGCCTAGATCGCAGGGCCACGTCGCATGCTCTCACTGAGCCAGTAACGAAGCCCCCGCCGTCCGATCGGGACGACGGGGGCTTCTTCACGGGCTACTGGATGACCGTGGACATACAAGAGTCTGATTGGTACGGTCGTATCGATCATTGTGGTAACGCCCAAACAGCGTTACTCGCAAGGCGTTTTGGGTCGTTACGCGACCCATACAGCAAGGGGGGCTATCAAATGGCTAAAACTATGTTCAAGCGTGGAGCCGTGGTCGTTGCGGCCGCTGCCATGTCGATCGGTTTCACGGCGGCGCCGGCTTTTGCCGCAAACCAGTACCTCACCCTGAGTGGCCGTGGCCAGATGACGCACATCGACGACGGGGACGTCTTCCGGGTCTGCGACACCAACGCTGACGGCCACGGCGTTACCGGATATCTGAGGACCATCAACACATCGAATGAGATAAGGACTGTCCTCACCGTCGACGATGGCGGTGACGCTGGTTGCGACTCGAAGGGCTACGACATCATGTTCAACCAGCCCTACGACATGCTGCTGTGCTGGAACGGCGGCGGTGGCTGCGTCGTGTCTGCGGTGTTCGACGAGTAACGAGTAAGCCGCTCGAAGCATCCAAGCTCCGGTCAGTGCAGGCGATCAACCGATATGCCTGCATCGACCGGAGCTTTGCTGCGTTGGACGTGACGCCTCCGCCCGCTTCAGAGCACATCTGTCTGTACGCGTATCCTGGAGCGCCGCAATACCAGTGCCAGGAGGCGCAACCCATCATGGTGGAGATCAAGACCCCAGAGCAGATCGCGAAGATGCGCGAGGCGGGGCTGGTCGTCGCCGCCGTCCACGCGGCCACGCGTGAGGCGGCCGTGCCGGGCGCCACCACGCGGGACCTGGACGAGGTGTCCCGCAAGGTGCTCGCCGAGCACGGTGCGAAGTCGAACTTCCTCGGGTACGGCGGTTTCCCCGCCACCATCTGCACGTCGGTCAACGAGGTCGTCGTCCACGGCATCCCCGACGAGAAGACGGTCCTGAAGGACGGCGACATCATCTCGATCGACGCCGGCGCGATCGTCGACGGCTGGCACGGCGACGCGGCGTACACCGCCTTCGTGGGTACGGGGCACGCGCCCGAGCTGATCGAGCTGTCGCGGGTGACCGAGGAGTCGATGTGGGCGGGTCTCGCCGCGATGAAGCTGGGCAACCGGCTGGTCGACATCTCCAAGGCGATCGAGTCGTACATCCGCCGCCAGCCGCGTCCGGCGACCGGTAAGTACGGGATCATCGAGGACTACGGCGGGCACGGCATCGGCTCCGAGATGCACATGGACCCGCACCTGCTGAACTACGTCACGCGCAAGCGCGGCAAGGGCCCGAAGCTGGTCCCCGGCTTCTGCCTGGCGATCGAGCCGATGGTGAGCCTCGGTACGGCGCAGACGGATGTCCTGGAGGACAACTGGACCGTCGTGACGACCGACGGGACCTGGTCCTCGCACTGGGAGCACTCGGTAGCGCTGACCGAGGAGGGACCGTTGGTCCTGACCGCGGTGGACGGCGGAAAGGCCAAGCTGGCTGAGTATGGGGTTACGGCCGCGCCGGATCCGCTGGGCTGAGCCCCGGTCCCGGCGGACGGAGTCCGGCGCAGTCGCTCGAAGCTTGTGAGGCGCCCCGGCGCCGAGCCCGCGAGGGGGACGTCGGGGATAGGTCGGTGGCAAGGCGAAGCTGGCTGAGTATGGGGTTACGGCCGCGCCGGATCCGCTGGGCTGAGCGCCGGTCCCGGCGGACGGAGTCCGGCGCAGTCGCTCGAAGCTTGTGAGGCGCCCCCGGGCGCCGAGCCCGCGAGGGCGGCGTTGGGAAGCGGCTCGGCTGGGCCAGCTCGGCTCGGCCGTACGGAGTAACGATCTTGACTGTTGGGCACACTTGCCGGATTCGTCTTTTCCGGGTGCCTGACGTAGACTGACTCGTCGGCTCGCGTGTACCCGTATGCCTGCATACGGATGCGTGAGTCGATCAAGGTAGCCGATTCGAAGGGCGAAGCGTGGCCAAGAAGCAAGGTGCCATCGAAATCGAGGGCACCGTGATCGAGTCCCTCCCGAACGCAATGTTCAAGGTGGAACTTCAGAACGGTCACAAAGTCCTAGCGCACATCAGCGGCAAGATGCGTATGCACTACATCCGCATCCTCCCGGATGACCGGGTCGTTGTGGAGCTGTCTCCGTACGACCTGACGCGTGGCCGGATCGTCTACCGGTACAAGTAGATCTTGCCCGCGCTCCGTGGTTACGCGGAGCGATGGCACTGACCCGGAGAACCTCACATCCCATGAAGGTCAAGCCGAGCGTCAAGAAGATCTGCGACAAGTGCAAGGTGATCCGCCGTCACGGCCGGGTCATGGTCATCTGCGAAAACCTGCGCCACAAGCAGCGCCAGGGCTGACGTACGACCCCCTGCATCTCGCAGAACTTCGCGCGACGCAAGCAAAAACGTAATTACGCAGAACCCAGTGCCCACGGGTGCTGACACCTCCGGCGGAGGCCGGGGACCTGGTCCGTAACGCTCCCTGAGGGGAGTGGTCGGTGGCCACGGAGCGGTTCTGCGGAAGACCTCCGAGCAAACAGGAGCCATGAATGGCACGCCTTGAAGGCGTTGACCTCCCGCGCGAAAAGCGTATCGAGGTCGCCCTTACCTACGTCTTCGGCATCGGTCGTACCCGTGCCCAGGAGACTCTCGCCGCTACCGGCGTGAACCCGGACACGCGCGTTCGTGACCTGGCCGAAGAGGACCTGGTCAAGATCCGCGAGTACGTCGACGTCAACTTCAAGACCGAGGGTGACCTCCGTCGCGAGGTGCAGGCCGACATCCGCCGCAAGGTCGAGATCGGCTGCTACCAGGGTCTGCGTCACCGCCGCGGCCTGCCGGTTCACGGCCAGCGCACCAGCACGAACGCTCGTACCCGCAAGGGCCCGCGTCGCGCGATCGCCGGTAAGAAGAAGCCGGGCAAGAAGTAGTCCTCAGCCGGACGCTCATCAGCGGTCTTCGCTGTAGGACCGACCACCTCCCGTAGGAGATATAGATGCCCCCCAAGGGTCGTCAGGGCGCCGCCAAGAAGGTGCGCCGCAAGGAAAAGAAGAACGTCGCTCATGGGCACGCCCACATCAAGAGCACGTTCAACAACACGATCGTTTCGATCACCGACCCCTCGGGCAACGTGATCTCCTGGGCCTCCGCCGGCCACGTCGGCTTCAAGGGCTCGCGCAAGTCCACTCCGTTCGCCGCGCAGATGGCCGCCGAGTCGGCTGCCCGTCGCGCGCAGGAGCACGGCATGCGCAAGGTTGACGTCTTCGTCAAGGGTCCCGGCTCCGGCCGTGAGACCGCGATCCGCTCCCTCCAGGCCACTGGCCTCGAGGTCGGCTCGATCCAGGACGTCACCCCCACCCCGCACAACGGCTGCCGCCCTCCCAAGCGCCGCCGCGTCTGACGCGGGTCGGCGTCTGACGCCGGTTGGCTGGGGGCGCGGGTGTCCGGCTGGGGGTGTGGGGGTTACTCCCCACATGTCGCAGTACGGCTGCCGCCCTCCCAAGCGCCGCCGCGTCTGACGCTTTCGCGTCCGACTCTGGTTGTTGCAGTGCGTGAGGGGTGAAGACCGACCTTCACCTTCGAACGCGTTGTACTCGGGCGGTACGGTCCTTCGGGCCGTGCCGCCCGTACCCTTGTAACAGTTGGCATCAAATAGTGGGTGCCAAGACTGGAGGCATTTCTCATGCTTATCGCTCAGCGTCCGTCGCTGACCGAAGAGGTCGTCGACGAGTACCGCTCGCGGTTCGTGATCGAGCCCCTCGAGCCGGGCTTCGGTTACACCCTCGGCAACTCCCTGCGTCGTACGCTCCTCTCCTCGATCCCCGGTGCCGCTGTCACCAGCATCCGGATCGACGGCGTCCTGCACGAGTTCACCACCGTGCCGGGTGTCAAGGAGGACGTGACCGACCTCATCCTCAACATCAAGCAGCTGGTGGTTTCCAGCGAGCACGACGAGCCGGTTGTTATGTACCTGCGCAAGCAGGGTCCCGGTCTGGTCACCGCTGCTGACATCGCCCCGCCGGCCGGTGTCGAGGTCCACAACCCGGACCTCGTTCTCGCGACGCTGAACGGCAAGGGCAAGCTGGAGATGGAGCTGACCGTCGAGCGCGGTCGCGGCTACGTCTCCGCCGTCCAGAACAAGCAGGTGGGCCAGGAGATCGGCCGTATTCCGGTCGACTCCATCTACTCGCCGGTGCTCAAGGTCACGTACAAGGTCGAGGCGACCCGTGTCGAGCAGCGCACCGACTTCGACAAGCTGATCGTCGACGTCGAGACCAAGCAGGCCATGCGCCCGCGTGACGCCATGGCGTCCGCCGGTAAGACCCTGGTCGAGCTGTTCGGTCTGGCGCGCGAGCTCAACATCGACGCCGAGGGCATCGACATGGGCCCGTCGCCGACGGACGCCGCGCTCGCTGCTGATCTCGCGCTGCCGATCGAGGAGCTCGAGCTCACCGTTCGTTCGTACAACTGCCTCAAGCGTGAGGGCATCCACTCCGTGGGTGAGCTCGTGGCGCGCTCCGAGGCCGACCTGCTCGACATCCGCAACTTCGGTGCGAAGTCGATCGACGAGGTCAAGGCGAAGCTGGCCGGTATGGGCCTCGCGCTGAAGGACTCGCCTCCCGGCTTCGACCCGACTGCTGCCGCCGACGCCTTTGGCGCCGACGACGACGCGGACGCGGGTTTCGTCGAGACCGAGCAGTACTGATCGTGCCCCGCGCCGGCGACTGAGGCTTTGTCCTCAATCGCCGGACGGGCTTGATTTGAAGACTTCCGCGCGGCGGCCGCCTCGCGGGAACTGACACCGGTACCTGATACGGCCGGTGCAGACACTAGGAGAATCACCATGCCGCGTCCCGCAAAGGGTGCCCGTCTGGGCGGCAGCGCCGCGCACGAGCGTCTGCTTCTCGCCAACCTGGCGAAGTCGCTGTTCGAGCACGGCCGCATCACGACGACCGAGGCCAAGGCCCGCCGCCTGCGCCCCGTCGCCGAGCGTCTGGTCACCAAGGCGAAGAAGGGCGACATCCACAACCGTCGCCTGGTGCTGCAGACGATCACGGACAAGAGCATCGTGCACACGCTGTTCACCGAGATCGCTCCGCGGTACGAGAACCGCCCCGGTGGTTACACCCGCATCACGAAGATCGGCAACCGTCGTGGCGACAACGCCCCGATGGCGGTCATCGAGCTCGTCGAGGCCCTGACCGTGGCGCAGGCCGCCACCGGTGAGGCCGAGGCCGCGACGAAGCGTGCGGTGAAGGAAGACGCCCTCAAGAAGGACGAGGCTGTCGAGGACGCCGCTCCGGCCGCCGAGGCTGCCGAGGGTGAGTCCAAGGACGCCTGAGCGTTCTGACACCACCGGGCGGGCCCGCATCACCCTTCGGGGCGGTGCGGGCCCGTTCTGGTTTTTGTTGCTTGGAGAGGATTTGCGGGTGAGCGAGGGCATTGAGGGTGCGGCTCCCGGGTTCGTGCGGGTGCGGCTGGATCTTTCGTACGACGGGAAGGACTTTTCCGGGTGGGCGAAGCAGACCGAGCGGCGCACGGTCTGCGGTGAGATCGAGGACGCGCTGCGGACCGTGACGCGGTCCTCGGTGACGTACGAGCTGACGGTCGCCGGGCGTACGGACTCGGGCGTGCACGCGCGCGGCCAGGTCGCGCACGTCGACCTGCCGGAGGAGGTGTGGGCCGAGCACCACGACAAGCTGCTGCGGCGGCTCGCGGGGCGGCTGCCGCACGATGTACGGGTCTGGAAGGTCGCGGAGGCACCCCCGGGGTTCAACGCCCGGTTCGCGGCCGTCTGGCGGCGCTACGCGTACCGCGTGACCGACAATCCCGGGGGCGTCGACCCGCTGCTGCGCGGACATGTGCTCTGGCACGACTGGCCGCTGGACGTCGACGCCATGAACCGGGCGGCCGAGAAGCTGGTCGGGGAGCACGATTTCGCGGCGTACTGCAAGAGGCGTGAGGGCGCGACGACCATTCGCACCTTGCAGGAGCTCAGCTGGGAGCGCGGGGCGGACGGGGTCATTACCGCGACCGTGCGCGCCGATGCCTTCTGCCACAACATGGTGCGGTCGCTGGTGGGCGCCATGCTGTTCGTGGGCGACGGGCACCGGGACGCGGACTGGCCGGGCAAGGTGCTGGCGGCGGGCGTACGGGACTCGGCTGTCCATGTCGTACGCCCGCACGGCCTCACGCTGGAAGAAGTGGGCTATCCGGCTGACGAATTGCTGGCGGCGCGTGCCCGGCAGGCCCGCAACATGCGGACGCTGCCCGGGTCACCCGGCGGTGGTTGCTGCTGACGCCTGGGTCTTTCCGCGCTGGTGGATCTGGCGGAAGGTGAACTCCGCGAGGTCGTCGCCGGTGGTGTAGACGTCCTTGTCGGACACCGTGACGTTCTTGCCCGTGGTGAAGCCGGCGACGGTGAAGTACGCGTAGCGGCCGTAGGCATTGGTCGTCTTGCGGCAGATCGCGCCGGCCCGGCAGAAGGTGGGGACGCCGGCGCCGGGGAGGGAGGCCAGGCCGCCGCTCGCCTGCTCTTTGGCCCGCTCGGCCTGGGCGGCGGTGTCGAAGACCGCGACACCGACGGTCACGGCCACGCCGCCCTTCGAGTACGTCGCGCGGATGACCTGGTCGCAGCCGTTGCCGGCGAGTACGGAGCCCAGCGCTCCCTGGGTCGCGGCGGAGCAGCTGGTGGTGCGGTTCGTCGCGCCCTTGGTGTACGCGCGGTCGCCCATCTTCAGCTTCTTGCCGGGGAAGAGGGTGTCGGCGCTCAGCGGCAGCTTGTCCTTCTGCGCGCTGGAGATGAAGTCCCGGGGGTTCGGCGGGGGCGGCGGCGCCTGGGAGGAGAAGGAGGGGCCCGGCTGGACGGACTCGTTGGGGAGCGTTTCGGGGGTCGGCAGCTCGGTCGCCGTGGTGTTGTTCGGGTCTGTGTTGTTGTTTGTCGTGACTACCGCTGTGGCTACGATCGCGCCGACTATCGCGGTCGCCAGGACGCCGCCGCCGATGTACGTCCACCGTTTTTTGCGGGCGCGTGCGGCGGAGGCGTCGGCGAGTGCCGCCCAGTCCGGCGTGTCGGGTGCGGTCTGTGTTCCGTACGGATCCTGAGGGCTCTGCTGTCCCTCGGGGCCACCCCAGGAGGGCCCCCCTTGCCCAAAGCTCATGCCGCGCATCCTAATCCGGTTGGGTGATGCGGCGGACGACGGCGACAATGCGGAGCATGGGACATCTTGAGGCCGCACACGTCGAGTACTACCTGCCGGACGGGCGGCCGTTGCTCGGCGACGTTTCCTTCCGGGTCGGGGAGGGCGCTGTCGTGGCCCTGGTCGGGCCCAACGGAGCGGGCAAGACGACCCTGCTCAAGCTGATCTCCCGGGAACTGCAGCCGCATGGCGGCTCGGTGACGGTGAGCGGCGGGCTGGGGGTGATGGGGCAGTTCGTGGGGTCCGTACAGGACGAGCGGACGGTGCGGGACCTGCTGGTCTCGGTGTCTCAGCAGCGCATCCGGGAGGCTGCCGCGGCCGTCGACCGGGCCGAGCACGAGATCCTGACCGTGGACGACGAGAAGGCGCAGATGGCTTACGCGCAGGCGTTGTCCGACTGGGCGGAGGTCGGCGGGTACGACGCCGAGACCGTCTGGGACATGTGCTCCATGGCGGCGCTGGGGATTGAGTACGACAAGGCGCAGTTCCGCGAGGTGCGGACGCTCAGTGGGGGTGAGCAGAAGCGGCTTGTGCTGGAGGCGCTGCTGCGGGGGCCTGACGAAGTGCTGCTGCTGGACGAGCCGGACAACTATCTGGACGTGCCCGGCAAGCGGTGGCTGGAGGAGCGGCTGAAGGAGACCCGCAAGACGGTCTTCTTCGTTTCACATGATCGCGAGCTCCTTTCGCGGGCCGCCGACAAGATCGTGAGCCTGGAGCCGGGCGCGACGGGGGCCGACGCGTGGGTGCACGGTGCCGGGTTCGACACCTTCCACGAGGCGCGGGCCGAGCGGTTCGCGCGGTTCGAGGAGCTCCTGCGGCGGTGGGAGGAAGAGCGTGCGCGGCTCAAGGCGCTGGTGCTGAGGCTGCGGGGGCAGGCGGCGAGCAGCCCCGACATGGCCTCGCGGTACCGGGCCATGCGGACGCGGTTCGAGAAGTTCGAGGAGGCGGGCCCGCCGCCGGAGCCGCCGCGGAAGCAGGACATCCGGATGCGGCTGAGGGGCGGGCGGACGGGGGTGCGGGCGGTCGTGTGTGAGGGGCTGGAGCTTGTTGGGTTGATGAAGCCGTTCGACCTGGAGGTCTATTACGGGGAGCGGGTCGCCGTGCTCGGGTCGAACGGGTCCGGCAAGTCGCACTTCCTGCGGCTGCTCGCCGGGGAGGACGTCAAGCACACGGGGGAGTGGAAGCTGGGGGCGCGGGTGGTGGCCGGGCACTTCGCGCAGACGCACGCGCATCCGGAACTGGTCGGGCGGACGCTCGTCGATATTTTGTGGTCCGAGCACTCCAAGGACCGGGGCGGGGCGATGGGCGCGCTGCGGCGGTACGAGCTCGAGCGGCAGGGGGATCAGGCGTTCGACCGGCTGTCGGGTGGGCAGCAGGCGCGGTTCCAGATCCTGCTGATGGAGCTGGAGGGAACGACCGCGCTGCTGCTCGACGAGCCGACCGACAACCTTGACCTGGAGTCGGCGGAGGCGCTGCAGGAGGGGCTGGAGGTGTACGACGGGACGGTGCTGGCCGTTACGCACGACCGGTGGTTCGCGAAGTCCTTCGACCGGTATCTCGTGTTCGGGTCGGACGGTGTGGTGCGGGAGACGGCGGAGCCGGTCTGGGACGAGCGGCGGGTGGAACGGGCGCGGTAGGGGCTTGCGCCGCGGGGTTCGGTGCGTGCGGGGGCGGGTGCGGGTGCGGGTCGGTGGGGGCTGGTGCTGCGGGTGCGGGTGCGGGGCGGTGGGGGCTGGCGTGGCCTGCGGCGGGGGTACTTGCCGGAGGCTCTGGGGTCGGTGCCGCGTCGGGGCGTCTCCTCGGGCGCCGAACGTTCGGGCACTGGGTTTGTTCGGGCGTGTTGCGTTCGACGCCCTGCGGGGAGCGCCCCGACACGTCCCCTCCTGGCACCGTGCCATGTGGCGCGGGCGGGGTCGTTTTGACCCGTACGGGCCAGACGGGTAAGCTTCCAGTTCGTTATGCGTATTGGCTTGGTCGTTCTCACGCGAGGGGCCCTTACGCCGGTCCACCGGGCCGATGACCAGCGGCAGGCAGACGGGTTGCGTCCCCGAATGCGGCCATGGCTGTCGTGATCGTCCGGGTGGCCTTGTCAGGACCCACTCACTGAAGAAGCGAAGGCTACGACCGTGCGTACGTACAGCCCCAAGCCCGGCGATGTCACGCGCCAGTGGCACATCATCGACGCGCAGGACATCGTCCTGGGCCGTCTGGCGACGACTGCCGCCAACCTCCTGCGGGGCAAGCACAAGGCGATTTACGCCCCGCACATGGACATGGGCGACTTCGTCATCATTGTCAACGCCGAGAAGGTTCACCTCTCCGGCAACAAGAAGACCCAGAAGATGGCGTACCGCCACTCCGGTTTCCCGGGCGGTCTCCGTTCGGTGCGCTACGACGAGCTGCTGGCGAAGAGCCCCGAGAAGGCCGTAGAGAAGGCCATCAAGGGCATGATCCCCAAGAACACCCTGGGTCGTCAGATGCTCTCGAAGCTGAAGATCTACGCAGGTCCCGAGCACCCGCACGCTGCCCAGCAGCCGGTGCCGTTCGAGATCACCCAGGTCGCGCAGTAGTTCCGGCCACACCACCCCTAAGAACGAAAGAAATCTGAGGAGAATCGTGGCCGAGACCACTGCAGAGACCCCCGTCGAGGACACCGAGGTTGAAGAGACCTTCGACGCGGTGACCACCTTCGAGTCCGAGGTGCCCGTCGAGGGCGAGTACACCTCCGAGTCGATGGCTGGCCGTTTTGGTGACCCGCAGCCGGCGGCCGGCCTGGGCCGTCGCAAGAACGCCATCGCCCGCGTCCGGATCGTTCCGGGCACCGGCAAGTGGAAGATCAACGGGCGTACGCTCGAGGACTACTTCCCGAACAAGGTTCACCAGCAGGAAGTCAACGAGCCCTTCAAGGTGCTCGAGCTCGACGGCCGCTACGACGTCATCGCCCGCATCGCGGGTGGCGGCGTCTCCGGTCAGGCCGGTGCGCTCCGTCTCGGTGTCGCCCGTGCGCTGAACGAGGCGGACGTGGACAACAACCGCGCCACGCTGAAGAAGGCCGGCTTCCTCTCCCGCGACGACCGTGCGGTCGAGCGCAAGAAGGCCGGTCTCAAGAAGGCCCGTAAGGCGCCGCAGTACAGCAAGCGCTAATCCGCCTGCTCGCCTGTATCAGACGTTCGCCCCGGCGGCACCTCGTGTGCTGCCGGGGCGTTCGTTTATCGCTTTCAGCATTTCGGAGGACACCAGTGGGACGACTCTTCGGCACTGACGGTGTGCGCGGTGTCGCCAACGCGGACCTGACGGCTGAGCTCGCGCTCGGTCTGTCGGTCGCGGCGGCGCATGTGCTCGCCGAGGCGGGCACCTTTGAGGGGCATCGGCCGACCGCCGTGGTCGGACGTGATCCGCGTGCGTCTGGGGAGTTTCTGGAGGCCGCCGTCGTGGCGGGTCTCGCGAGCGCGGGCGTGGACGTGCTGCGGGTCGGGGTGCTGCCGACCCCCGCGGTGGCGTACCTCACCGGGGCGCTCGGTGCCGATCTCGGCGTCATGCTCTCCGCGAGCCACAACGCGATGCCGGACAACGGTGTCAAGTTCTTCGCGCGCGGTGGGCACAAGCTCGCCGACGAGCTGGAGCACCGCATCGAGGCCGTGTACGAGCAGCACAAGGCCGGCGAGCCGTGGGCCCGGCCGACCGGGGCGGGCGTCGGCCGCGTTTCCGACTACGACGAGGGCGCGGATCAGTACATCGCCCATCTCATCGGTGTGCTGCCCAATCGGCTCGACGGCGTGAAGGTCGTACTGGACGAGGCTCACGGGGCCGCCTCGCGCGTTTCGCCCGAGGCCTTCGCCCGGGCCGGCGCCGAGATCATCACCATTGGTGCCGACCCTGATGGGCTGAACATCAACGATGGGTGCGGGTCCACGCACCTGGAGATGCTCCAGGCCGCTGTGGTTGAGCATGGTGCCGATCTTGGGATCGCTCACGACGGGGATGCCGACCGGTGTCTGGCCGTGGACGCCGGAGGGCGTGAAGTTGATGGGGATCAGATTCTCGCTGTGCTGGCCCTTGCCATGCGGGAAGCCGGTCAGCTCCGTAAGAACACCGTGGTCGGCACCGTCATGTCGAACCTCGGCTTCAAGCTGGCCATGGAGCGCGAGGGCATCCAGCTCGTACAGACCGGCGTCGGCGACCGGTATGTGCTGGAGTCGATGAAGGCCGAGGGGTACGCCCTGGGTGGCGAGCAGTCCGGGCATGTGATCGTGCTCGACCACGCGACCACGGGCGACGGCACCCTCACCGGCCTGATGCTGGCCGCGCGGGTGGCCGCGACCGGGCGTACGCTCGCGGACCTCGCCGGGGTCATGAGCCGGCTGCCGCAGATCCTCATCAACGTGCCCGACGTCGACAAGTCGCGCGTCACCACGTCCGCCGAGCTGGCGGCCGCCGTCGCCGACGCCGAGCGTGAGCTGGGCGCCACCGGACGGGTACTGCTGCGGTCCTCGGGCACCGAGCCGCTCGTGCGGGTCATGGTCGAGGCGGCCGACATCGAGCAGGCGAAGGCGGTCGCGGGGCGGCTCGCCGATGTGGTGAAGTCCGCGCTCGGTTAGGCGGTCTTGCCGGCTGTACGCTCGCGCTGCTTCGCCCAGAAGTACTTCTGGGCCAGCAGCGTGAGCGTACCGGCGACGACGATGCCGAGCAGGTTCAGCAGAAGCTGCTCGGATGAGCCTTTGGTCTGGCCCACGTCGCCGTAAGCGAGAGCCACGGCCGCGTTGGCCGCCGCCGGGACTGTCGTCACCGAGATGGCTACGCCGACCATGGCGCCGGACTTGGCCGAGGTGAGGGACAGCATGCCTGCCGAGCCCGCCAGTACCGCCACTACGAACGAGAACCAGTCCGGGGCGTAGATGAAGCCCGTGTTGGGTCGGTCGGCGTTCAGTTTTTCCTCGGTGAACAGGTTCGTCGCGTCCATGAAGAGGCTGAACAGGACCGTCACCGCCATCGCCGCCGCGAAGCCCACGATCAGCGCGGCGAACGAGCGCCAGGCCAGCTTCGGGGCGCGCTGCACCAGCGCCGTGCAGAAGCCGGCCAGCGGGCCGAACTCCGGGCCCACCGCCATCGCGCCCACGATCAGGATCGCGTTGTCGAGCACCACACCGCAGGCCGCGATCATCGTCGCCAGCGACAGGAACGCGATGTAGGTGACGGAGAGCGTCGACTCCTCGTGGGTCGCCTCCGACAGCTGCTCCCACAGCACCGCGTCCGCGCCTTCGCCGGGTGCGTCCTTCTCCGCCTTCGCGGCGCGGGTGGAGAGGGAGAGGTCGATGTTCTCCACGGCGATCGAGCCGCATTCGTCGATGCCTATCGCGCGGAGCGTGTTGATGAGGTCGTCGCCCGCCTCGCGCGCCACATCGCACATGATCAGGTCGCCTGCAGGGTCGCGGGCCGCCCCGGGGATGACTGCGATGTGTGTGGTGCCTACCGTCTTCTCCACCGTGCTCACGACCTCGTCGGTGCGGTCGGCAGGGACGATCAGGCGGAGGTGAAGCACGGTGTCTGTTCCTCAGAGTTTGCGGAGTGAGAGGCGTTTGACCTTGTGGTCGGGGCCCTTGCGCACAACCAGCGTGGCACGGCCGCGTGTTGGCGCCACGTTCTCCAGCAGGTTGGGCTTGTTGATGGTCCGCCACATCGTACGGGCGTAGTCCAGGGCCTCTTCCTCGGAGACCTGGGTGTACTTCCTGAAGTAGGAGGAGGGGTCCTGGAACGCCGTCTCGCGCAGTTTGCGGAAGCGGTTGAGGTACCAGGTCTCGATGTCCTCGGCGCGCGCGTCGACGTACACGCTGAAGTCGAAGTAGTCGGCGAGAGCGACCCGGGTGCGGCCGTCCTTGCCGGGGAGCGCGGGCTGCAGGACGTTCAGGCCCTCGACGATGAGGATGTCGGGGCGGCGGATCGTGAGGCGTTCGCCGGGCACGATGTCGTAGATGAGGTGGGAGTAGACGGGGGCGGTGACCTCGTCCTTGCCCGCCTTGATGTCGGCGACGAAGCGGGTGAGGGCTCGTCGGTCGTACGACTCCGGGAAGCCCTTGCGTGACAGGAGGCCGCGGCTCTTGAGCTCCTCCATGGGGTAGAGGAAGCCGTCGGTGGTGAGCAGCTCGACGTGGGGGTGCTCGGGCCAGCGGGCCAGCAGTGCCTGGAGGAGACGGGCGACGGTCGATTTGCCCACGGCTACGCTGCCCGCCACACCTATGACGAAGGGCGTGCCGCGCTGGGAGCCGTGGCCGTTGGCCGCGTCGCCGAGGAAGGTGTTCAGGGCGCCGCGCAGGCCCGAGGTCGCCTGTACGTAGAGATTGAGCAGGCGGGAGAGGGGGAGGTAGACGTCCCGTACCTCGTCGAGGTCGATGACGTCGCCCAGGCCGCGGAGTTTTTCGAGCTCCTCCGCGGTGAGGGGGAGGGGGGTCTTCTCGCGCAGCGCGCTCCACTCCGCCCGGGTGAGGTCCAGGTACGGCGAGGCGTCTGCCCGGCGCTGGGCGCCTCGCGGGGTGACCTGCGGGATGCCTGGTTGGGTGCTTCGTGACGGCGAAGTGATCACAGGGTCATTGTCGGGTGTGCGGGGCTGTCGTGGGTGGTGTGCTCGGTCACGTGGGGCCGTCGGCCGTAGGGTGCGGACATGTGCGGAATCGTGGGGTACGTCGGCGGGCAGTCGGCGCTTGATGTTGTCGTCGCGGGACTGAAGCGGCTCGAATACCGGGGTTACGACTCGGCGGGTGTGGCCGTCCTCGCCGACGGGGGCCTGGCCGCGGGGAAGAAGGCGGGCAAGCTCGTCAACCTGGAGAAGGAGCTGGTGGGGCGGCCGTTGCCGGCTGGGGCCACGGGCATCGGGCACACCCGGTGGGCCACGCACGGCGGGCCGACGGATGCCAACGCGCATCCGCATCTGGACAACGCGGGGCGCGTCGCCGTCGTACACAACGGGATCATCGAGAATTTCGCGTCGCTGCGGGCCGAGCTCGCCGAGCGCGGGCACGAGCTGGTGTCGGAGACCGATACCGAGGTCGTGGCGCATCTGCTGGCCGAGTCCTTCTCCTCGTGCGGGGACCTGGCGGAGTCGATGCGGCTGGTGTGCCGGCGGCTCGACGGGGCGTTCACGCTGGTCGCCGTACACGCGGATGAGCCTGATGTGGTGGTGGGGGCGCGGCGGAACTCGCCGCTGGTGGTGGGTGTGGGGGAGGGGGAGGCTTTTCTTGCTTCCGATGTCGCCGCTTTCATCGCGCATACGCGGTCGGCGATCGAGCTGGGGCAGGACCAGGTCGTCGAGCTGCGGCGGGACGAGGGCGGGGGCGGCGCTGCCGGGGTGTCGGTCGCGGTGACCGATTTCCACGGCGCGCCGGCGGAGGTGCGGTCGTACCACATCGACTGGGACGCCTCCGCCGCCGAGAAGGGCGGCTACGACTACTTCATGCTCAAGGAGATCGCCGAGCAGCCGAAGGCTGTCGCCGACACGTTGCTCGGGCGGATCGACGGTTCCGGTTCGCTGCGGCTCGATGAGGTGCGGATCCCTGACGCCGTGCTGCGGGAAGTCGACAAGGTGGTGGTGATTGCTTGTGGGACCGCCTTTCATGCGGGGATGATCGCGAAGCTGGCCATTGAGCACTGGACGCGGATTCCCTGCGAGACGGAGCTGGCGAGTGAATTCCGGTATCGCGATCCCATTCTCGACTCGAGGACGCTGGTGATCGCGATCTCGCAGTCCGGCGAGACCATGGACACGCTGATGGCGCTGCGGCATGCGCGGGAACAGGGCGCGAAGGTGCTGGCCGTGTGCAATACGAACGGGTCGACCATTCCGCGGGAGTCGGATGCGGCGCTTTATACGCATGCCGGGCCTGAGGTCGCCGTTGCTTCCACCAAGGCGTTCTTGACGCAGTTGGTCGCCTGCTATCTGGTCGCGCTTTATCTGGCGCAGGTACGCGGGGCGAAGTGGGGGGACGAGGTCCGGGGCGTGGTGCGCGAGCTGTCCGCGATCTCGGGGGAGGTGGAGCGGGTCCTGGAGACGATGGAGCCGGTGCGGGAGCTGGCCCGGTCGCTGGCGGGGAAGGACACGGTGCTGTTCCTGGGGCGGCATGTGGGGTATCCGGTGGCCCTGGAGGGGGCGCTCAAACTGAAGGAGCTTGCCTATATGCATGCCGAGGGGTTTGCCGCGGGTGAGCTGAAGCACGGGCCGATTGCTCTTATCGAGGATGATCTGCCGGTTGTCGTTGTTGTTCCTTCGCCTCGGGGGCGGTCTGTTCTGCACGACAAGATCGTGTCGAATATCCAGGAGATCAGGGCTCGCGGGGCGCGGACGATTGTGATCGCGGAGGAGGGGGACGAGGCGGTTGTTCCGTACGCCGATCATTTGATCTGGATTCCGGCTACGCCGGTCCTTTTGCAGCCGTTGGTTTCCACCGTGCCGTTGCAGGTATTCGCGTGTGAGCTCGCTACGGCTCGGGGTAATGAGGTCGATCAGCCTCGGAACCTGGCCAAGTCCGTGACGGTGGAGTGAGCACGTGATCATTGGGGTGGGGATTGACGTCGCCGAGATCGAGCGCTTCCGGGTGTCGATGGAGCGTACGCCGCATCTGGCCGACCGGCTGTTCCTGGAGAGCGAGTTGAACCTGCCGAGCGGTGAACGGCGCGGCATCGCCTCGCTCGCCGCCCGGTTCGCGGCGAAGGAGGCCCTCGCGAAGGCGCTGGGCGCGCCGGCCGGGCTGCACTGGACGGACGCGGAGGTGTACGTCGAGGACAGCGGGCAGCCGAGGCTGAGAGTGAGCGGGACGGTGCTGGCGCGGGCGGAGGCGCTCGGGGTGCGGTCCTGGCATGTCTCGCTCAGTCACGATGCGGGAATCGCTTCCGCGGTTGTCATTGCCGAAGGGTGAGGTGTTGTGCAGATGCGTGCTGCTTATGGCGTGGAGACCGTGCGGACCGCTGAGCGGGAGCTGATGGCCCGGCTCCCCGAGGGCGCGCTCATGCAGCGGGCCGCGGCCGGGCTCGGGGCGGTGTGCGCGGGGCTGCTGGGGCGGGTTTACGGGTCGCGGGTCGTCCTGCTCGTCGGGAGTGGGGACAACGGGGGCGATGCGCTGTACGCGGGGGCGCGGCTGGCCCGGCGGGGTGCGGGGGTCACTGCGGTGTTGCTCGATGCGGAGCGGGCGCATGGGGGTGGGCTGGCGGCGTTGCGGCGGGCTGGGGGGACCGTGGCCGGGGTGGCGGCCGGTGACGTATTTGGGGCTCTTGCGCGTGCGGATCTTGTTGTTGACGGGATCACCGGGATCGGCGGGCGGGGTGGGTTGCGGGAGGCCGCTGTGCCGTTGGTGCGGGCCGCGCGGGACTCGGGGGCGGTTGTCGTCGCCGTGGATCTGCCCAGCGGGGTCGAGGCGGACAGTGGGGAGGTGCGGGGGGAGTGCGTGCGCGCCGATGTGACGGTCACCTTCGGTACGTACAAGCCCGGGCTGCTGATCGACCCCGCGCGGGAGTACGTCGGAGCCGTGCGGCTCGTTGAGCTGGGGCTCGATCTCGAAGCGGCGGAAGCGGACGTCGAGGCGCTGCAGCACGCGGATGTGGCCGCGCTGCTGCCGGTTCCGGGGGCGGAGAGCGACAAGTACCGGCGCGGGGTGGTGGGCGTCGTGGCCGGGTCGGAGCGGTATCCGGGGGCGGCGGTGCTCGCGGTGGCGGGGGCGCTGCGGGGTGGGGCCGGGGCGGTGCGGTACGTGGGGCACGGGGCGGACGCGGTCATCGCGCGCTTCCCGGAGGCGCTGGTGCACGCGGGGCCGCCGTCGAGGGCGGGGCGGGTTCAGGCCTGGGTCGTCGGGCCGGGGCTGGGGGAGGACGCGGGCGGGGCGCTGGGGGATGTGCTGGCGTCCGATGTGCCGGTGCTGGTCGATGCGGATGGGTTGCGGCCGCTGGAGCCGGCGATGGTGCGGGGGCGCGACGCGCCGACGCTGCTTACGCCGCATGCGGGGGAGGCGGCGGCGCTGCTCGGGGTTTCGCGGGAGGAAGTGGAGGCGGGGCGGCTGGTCGCGGTGCGGGAGCTGGCCGCGCTGTACGGGGCGACTGTGCTGCTGAAGGGGTCTACGACGCTGGTGGCGTCGGCTCCGGGTGCGGGTGCGGGTGCGGGTGTGGGTGTGGGTGCGGGTTCGGGTGTGGGGTTTGTGGGGCCGCGGCCCGTGCGGGTGAATCCGACGGGGACGCCCTGGCTGGCCACGGCGGGGAGTGGCGACGTGCTGTCGGGGCTTGCGGGGGCGTTGCTGGCGGCGGGGCTGGGGGCGGTGGACGCGGGGTCTGTTGCGGCGTACGTGCATGGGCTGGCGGGGCGGCTGGCGGCGGGTGGTGCGCCGGTGGGGGCGCTGGACGTGGCGGATGCGGTGCCGGGGGCTTGGCGGGGGGTTGTGGGGCGGGGGCGGGCCGCTCCGGGGGCGCCGTTCGGGACTGCATGATTTAGGCGCGAAGCGGTGCCTTCCGCGAAGCCCGCGCCCTGCCCACAAATCACGCTCTACGTCCCGAACGACACCCCCTGCGCGTCCCGCCCCCTCGCGTCGTGGCTCCCGTGGCCGCTGGCTGGTGGGCGGCGGGTGGGTGGGAGGGCAGAGTGGCGCGGTGCGGGTCGGCGGGTTGTCCCCCGGGTGGGCGCGGCACGTTCCGAACGACACCCCCTGCGCGTCCCGCCCCCTCGCGTCGTGGCTCCCGTGGCGGGCCGGTCTCGTCTCCTCCTGGGTGGCTGGTGGTCGGCCGGTGGGCTGGTGTCGTCTCCCCCCGGCGGCCGGTCGGGAAGGTGTGGTTGGGCCGGGGGTGTCGTAGGGCTCTGAGACACTTGGCGCGATGACCGCGATGACTCATACCCCCATGCGAGCCCGCGCCGAGATCGACCTGGCGGCCCTGCGGGCCAACGTGCGGGCTTTGCGTGCTCGCGCGGCGGGTGCCGAGTTGATGGCCGTGGTGAAGTCGGACGCGTACGGCCACGGCGCCGTGCGCTGTGCCCGCGCGGCCCTCGACGCGGGGGCGACCTGGCTGGGGACCGCCACCCCCGAAGAGGCGCTGGCGCTGCGCGCCGCCGGGTTCGACGGGCCGCTGCTGTGCTGGCTGTGGACCCCCGGCGGACCCTGGCGCGAGGCGATCGAGGCGGGCATCGACGTCTCCGTGAGCGGGATGTGGGCGCTGGAGGAAGTGGTTGCGGCGGCGCGTGCGGCGGGGCAGGTGGCGCGCGTACAGCTCAAGGCCGACACCGGGCTCGGGCGTAATGGGTGCCAGCCGGCCGACTGGCCCGAGTTGGTGCGGCGTGCCCTGGAGGTCCGGGACGCGGTCAGGGTGACCGGGCTCTGGTCGCATTTCGCTTGTGCGGACGAGCCGGGGCATCCGTCGATCGATGTTCAGCTGGCTGTCTTCCGGGACCTGGTTGCGTATGCGGAGAAGGCCGGTGTCGAGCCTGAGGTGCGGCACATCGCCAATTCGCCTGCCACGCTGACCCTGCCCGGGACGCATTTCGATCTCGTACGGACGGGCATCGCCATGTACGGCATCTCCCCGAGCCCTGAGCTCGGTACGCCCGCCGACTTCGGGCTGCGGCCCGTGATGACGCTCGCCGCCTCGGTCGCGCTGGTCAAGCAGGTTCCGCAGGGGCACGGCGTCAGTTACGGGCATCACTATGTGACGGGTGAGGAGACCAGGCTTGCGCTGATTCCCGTCGGGTACGCCGACGGCATTCCGCGCCACGCGTCCGGCAGCGGGCCCGTGCTGGTGGGCGGCAAGTGGCGCCGGGTCGCCGGGCGGGTCGCCATGGATCAGTTCGTGGTCGACCTGGGGGCTGATGTGGTGGAGCCCGGGGACGAGGCTGTGCTGTTCGGGCCCGGCGACCGGGGGGAACCGACCGCCGAGGACTGGGCGCAGGCCGCCGGCACCATCGCGTACGAAATTGTCACCCGCATCGGATCGCGGGTACCGCGCGTCTATGTGAATGAGGACCCCGAAAGCTAGGAGAGCGGCACCGTGAGCGAGAGCAGCGCGCCCGGCGTGGTGGAGGTGGCGGCGGAGGCCGCGACCGCCGCCGCCAACGGCAACTGGCGGCGGGCGGGTGTGGCCGGCGCCGCGATAGGTGTGGTCGCGGCGGGCGCCGCCGCCGGTGTTGCCCTCGAGCGGCTGACGGTCGGCCGCGGCATGCGGAAGAAGGCACGGCTCGCGCTGGATGCCTCGGGTCCGTACGGCGCGCTGCGCGGCATGCCGGGGCAGGCCCCGGCGGACGACGGGACCGAGATCTACTACGAAGTGGACGAGGTGGAGGCGGACGGCGCCTCGTCGGGACCGCGACGGCGCCGGCTCTTCGGGCGTAAGACTCCCGCTCCTGTGACGGTTGTGTTCAGTCATGGCTTCTGCCTGAGTCAGGACTCCTGGCATTTTCAGCGAGCCGCGCTGCGGGGTGTGGTGCGGACCGTCCACTGGGACCAGCGCAGTCACGGGCGTTCGGCGCGCGGTGCGGCACAGGGGCGTGGTGTCGCGGTTGATATCGAGCAGCTGGGGCGCGATCTGAAGGCCGTCATCGACGCTGCCGCGCCCGAGGGGCCGCTGGTGCTGGTGGGGCACTCGATGGGCGGCATGACGATGATGGCGCTGGCGGATCAGTTTCCTGAGATCGTCCGCGAGCGGGTGGTCGGCGCTGTGTTCGTCGGTACGTCGTCGGGGAATCTCGGCGAGGTCAACTTCGGGCTGCCGGTGGCCGGTGTGAACGCTGTGCGGCGTGTGCTGCCGCGTGTGCTGCGCGCGCTGGGCACGCAGGCGGAGATCGTCGAGCGTGGGCGGCGGGCGACGGCGGATCTGTTCGCCGGGCTCATCAAGCGCTATTCGTTCGGCTCGAAGGAGGTCGATCCGGCCGTGGCGCGGTTCGCGGAGCGGCTGATCGAGGGGACGCCGATCGATGTCGTTGCCGAGTTCTATCCGGCGTTCACCAATCATGACAAGGCCGAGGCGCTGGAGATCTTCGCCGAGGTGCCGGTGCTGGTTCTCGCGGGCGACAAGGACCTGGTGACGCCCAGCGAGCACAGCGAGGGCATCGCGGATCTGCTGCCGGACGCCGAGCTGGTGATAGTCCCCGACGCCGGGCACCTGGTCATGCTGGAGCACCCAGAGGTGGTCACCGACCGGCTCGCGGACCTGCTGGCGCGGGTGGGCGCCGTACCGGCAGCCGCTAACGTTGGGACGTATGGAAGCACCGCACAGCCCGGCGGCTGATGTCACCGCCGTTCTTACCGTTCACTCGCCCGAATCGATGCAGGAGTTCGGGCGCCGGCTCGCGAAAGTACTGCGGCCCGGCGATCTCGTGATGCTCACCGGCGAGCTCGGCGCGGGCAAGACGACCCTGACGCGCGGGCTCGGCGAAGGGCTCGGGGTGCGTGGCGCCGTGACGTCGCCGACATTCGTCATCGCGCGCGTCCACCCCTCGCTGACCGGCGGTCCGCCGCTGGTGCATGTCGACGCGTACCGGCTGGGCGGCGGGCTCGACGAGATGGAAGATCTCGATCTTGACGTCTCGCTGCCCGAGTCTGTCGTGGTGGTGGAGTGGGGCGAGGGGAAGGTCGAGGAGCTGTCCGACGACCGGCTGCACGTGGTCATCCACCGGGCTGTGGGGGACTCCGACGACGACGTGCGTGAGGTGACGGTGCGCGGTATCGGTGCGCGCTGGGCCGGCGAGGGCCTGGCCGCGCTGGGCGCCTGACGGGCTCTGGCGTCCGTACGTTCCGACAAGACGTCGGCAAGATGTTGCGCCGGTGCGGCCGGGCGTGGTCACATGGATACCGAGACCTGGTTAGGTCTACCTAACCACGCCTGCTCAACCGGAGCCCAGGAGGCATCCATGCCGGCTTCAGAACGCGACGCGCCCGAGCCTGTCTCCATGCGCGACCTACTGGCCTCGTGCGCGGCGGCCACGGCGGTCTCCACACCGCCGCGGGAGCAGCCGCAGGAGCATGAGCATGAGGTGGCTGAGCCTGTCGGGGAACAGCGCGACGCCGCGTAGGCCTGTAGTCCTTACGAGCGTATTTACGGGACGACGACGACCTTCACGCCGACCGTCGCGAAGCTCCACATCGCGTCGCCGTCGGCGCGCAGCATGCGCACGCCGCCCGTCCTGCTCTTCGGGTCCGGGCTCGGCATCGAGCCGTCGACCGCGGCGCTGAAACCGATCGGGACGCCTTCGAAGGTCACGAACCGTACGACGTGTTCGACCTGCACTCCGTCGGAGCCGGTGATGAGTCCCGAGCGGGAGCCCACCGCGTACGTGCCGGGCGGCGGGCTGACCGTGCTCGGCGCCACCTTGAAGGTCCTGGTGGCCTTGCCCTGGCCGTTCACCAGCCACACCCGCCGCTCGGCCAGCGAGTAGACGACGCGCGTGCCCGTGCCCGACTGGGCCGGCACCGCGAGTACGTCCTTCACCTTGGCCGGTCCCTTGGGCGGCTGCGAGGCGTGCGCCGCGGGGGTCTTGCCGACGGCGGGTTCGGCGAGCTGCGCGGGGGAGGGGGCGCTCGCCGACGCCTGGTAGGCGAGGAAAGCGACCGCCGCCACGGCTGCCGCGGTGAGCCCGGCCACGATTCCCGAGCTGCTCCTTGCCACCTTGCTCCACCTCATGTTCCTGCTGCGCGCGTATTTGTGGTGACGGTAGCAGCCGGGGCCGGGAGGGACGGGGGACGCCGTGCGCCCCGTGCGCGGGCCGTAGGCTGTTTGTGTGCTCCTGCTCGCTGTTGATACCGCCACTCCAGCCGTCACCGTCGCCCTCCACGACGGTGATTCCGTCGTCGCCGAGGCCGGCCAGGTCGACGCACGCCGCCACGGGGAGCTGCTGCTGCCCACCGTCGACCGGGTCCTCGCCGAAGCCGGTCTGAAACTCGACGCCGTGACGGGGGTCGTCGTGGGCGTCGGCCCCGGTCCGTACACCGGACTGCGCGTCGGGCTGGCGACGGCCGAGACCTTCGGCCTCGTGCTCGGCGTGCCGGTCCACGGGCTGTGCACCCTGGACGGGCTGGCGTACGCCGCCGGGCTGGCCGGGCTCACCGGGCCGTTCGCCGTGGCCACCGACGCGCGGCGCAAGGAGGTCTACTGGGCGCGGTACGCCGATGCCCGTACGCGGGTCTCCGAGCCCGCCGTCGACCGCCCCGCCGACATCGCCAAGCAGCTCGCGGACCTGCCGGTCGTCGGCTCCGGGGCCCTCCTTTACCCCGGGGAGTTCCCCGACGCGCGCGGACCCGAGCACCAGTCAGCGGGCGCGCTGGCGTCGCTGGCCGCGGAGAAGCTCGCGGCGGGGGAGGCCGGGGCGTTTCTGCCGCCGCTGCCGCTGTATCTGCGCCGGCCCGACGCGCAGGTTCCGAAGAACTACAAGGTGGTCACCCCGAAGTGACCGCGAGCTTGAGAGAAATGCGCTGGTGGGACATCGCCCCGGTGCTTGAACTGGAGCGGGAGCTGTTCCCCGAGGACGCCTGGTCGCCCGGGATGTTCTGGTCCGAACTCGCCCACGCGCGCGGGCCGCAGGCCACCCGCCGGTATGTGGTGGCCGAGGAGGACGGCCGACTCGTCGGGTACGCCGGGCTTGCCGCCGCCGGGGGTCTCGGCGACGTACAGACCATCGCTGCCGCCCGTGATCAGTGGGGGACCGGGCTCGGGTCCCGGCTGCTCACCGATCTGCTGGGGCACGCCAGCGCTTTCGAATGCTCCGAAGTGCTCCTCGAAGTGCGTGTCGACAACACGCGGGCGCAGAAGCTGTACGAGAGGTTCGGCTTCGAGCCGATCGGCTTCCGGCGCGGCTACTACCAGCCCGGCAACATCGACGCGCTCGTGATGCGGCTGACGACGACGACCGACCCGGCAGATCCCGCGACATCCGTACCGGAACAAGAACAAGAAACCGAGATTCACCATGGCTGACGAACCGCTCGTCCTCGGCATCGAAACCTCCTGCGACGAGACCGGCGTCGGCATCGTCCGCGGTACGACCCTCCTCGCCGACGCGATCGCGTCGAGCGTCGACGAACACGCCCGCTTCGGCGGCGTGGTGCCGGAGGTCGCCTCTCGCGCGCACTTGGAGGCGATGGTTCCGACGATCGAGCGCGCGCTGAAGGAGGCGGGGGTCGCCGCTTCGGACCTGGACGGCATCGCGGTTACGGCGGGTCCGGGACTGGCGGGCGCGCTGCTGGTGGGGGTGTCCGCGGCGAAGGCCTACGCGTACGCGCTCGGGAAGCCGCTGTACGGCGTGAACCACCTGGCCTCGCACATCTGCGTCGACCAGCTTGAGCACGGTCCGCTGCCCGAGCCGACGATGGCCCTGCTGGTGAGCGGCGGGCACTCGTCGCTGCTGCTAGCCCCTGACATCACGAGCGACGTACGGCCGATGGGCGCGACCATCGACGACGCGGCGGGCGAGGCGTTCGACAAGATCGCGCGGGTGCTGGACCTGGGCTTCCCGGGCGGTCCTGTCATCGACCGCTTGGCGAGGGAGGGCGATCCGAAGGCGATCGCGTTCCCGCGCGGTCTGACCGGGCCGCGCGACGCGGCGTACGACTTCTCCTTCTCCGGGCTGAAGACGTCGGTGGCGCGGTGGATCGAGGCCAAGCGCAGTGCGGGGGAGGAGGTGCCGGTGCGGGATGTGGCGGCGTCCTTCCAGGAGGCGGTCGTCGACGTACTGACGCGGAAGGCGGTGCGGGCCTGCAAGGACGAGGGCGTCGACCACCTGATGATCGGCGGCGGCGTGGCGGCCAACTCGCGGCTGCGGGCGCTGGCGGCGGAGCGGTGCGAGCGGGCCGGCATCCGGCTGCGGGTGCCGCGGCCGGGGCTGTGTACGGACAACGGGGCGATGGTGGCGGCTCTCGGCGCGGAGATGGTGGCGCGGGGGCGGGCGGCTTCGGACTGGGATTTGTCGGCGGATTCTTCGCTGCCGGTTACTGAGCCGCATGTTCCGGGTGCCTCGGCTCATGCGCATGACCATGTGCATGAGGTCAGCAAGGACAACCTCTACTCATGAGCGTCGTGCTGATGTGGGAGGCCCGCGCCGTCGAGGGGCGGGGCGCGGAGCTGCTGGAGTGGGCGCGGGCGCAGGCGGCTGTCCTGGCGGTCGAGCCGGTGCGCAGGGAGATCTTGCGGGCGCCGCAGGACCGGGTGCTCGTGATGACGTGGTGGGACGCGGAGTACGACGACGCCGGCCTGCCGGAACTACCGGAGCCCGAGGCGGGGTTGATTACGCGGGCGGTTCATCGCTGGCGTTTCGAGTCGGTCGACGGCGGCTGACGGGGGCTGACGGGGGCGATCAGGCCCTGGGTAGTGTCGTGCGCATGTCTCGCCGTACGCCGCTGCCTCCGCCTCCGCCGCCCGAGCACATACGGGCCTGGCCCGGACCGGAGGCGATGCTCGCCGACCGGGCCCGGGCCATGGACGAGCTGATCGCGCGCGACCTCGGGCCGGGGCGGCTGGTGCGGTTCTGGCTGCTGGTGGGGGGTGCGGCGCTCGGGTGGGGCATCGTCGGGGCGGCGCTTCAGGCGTTCGAGGGGCCGGGCGATCCGCTCACCGCGATCTTGGGCGCGGGGTTTGGGGCGGTTGGTCTGGCGGGCGCAGTGGTGTGCTGGATTTTCATCGGGATGGGCGTGTGGCGCGACCGTACGGTCCGTCAGCTGGTGGTGGCGTGGGCGGAGGTGGGGCGCGGCCACGGTTTTCCCGCCGCGCGATGGCGCGTTCCCGGGCTCAGCCTGGCGTGGCTGCTGTCGTCGGTGGTGGTGTGCGGGCTCGGGCTGTGGTCGTCGCTGGGGTTCGCGGTGCGGGCGCGGCCGGGTTCTGAGACTTACGTGGACGCGGTGTTCTTCATCGGGCTCGGGGTCATTTTGTGGGTGGCCGGGCTGTTCGGGGCGGTGAAGGCGGTGAGGCACTACCGGTGGGCGGTGCGGGCCCTGCGGGGGGCGGTCGCGGTGGAGGTGCGTGCGGGGGGTGCGGTGCGGGGCTGAGGTGGGGCTGGTGCGCTGCGGCGCGGTGGGGCGCCTGCGGCGGGCTTTCCCCTCCCCGCCCCTTCCAGAACTGGGGCAGGCCCCAGACCCCGGAAGCCCTTCGGGCGTGTCCTCAAACGCCGGACGGGCTGGAGAGCTGCCGCGAGGCGGGCTGAGTTTTGCGGCCCTGGCCGCAAAACTCGCCCCCGCCCGGCAGATTCAGCCCCTCCGGCGTTTGAGGAGCGGGGTCTGGGGCGGAGCCCCTCACGCGGCGGAGCCGTAAAGTGTCACTGCGGGAAGGGGCGGGTCGGGGAAAGCTGCCCGCAGGGCGTGGCCAGGATTTCGTTACGGGGCCGGGTGGCCGATCAGGACCGTTGGGGCGCCCGCGACTCGGGTGAGGAAGACCGTCGCCGAACGCGGGCCGGACAGCTTCATCTTGCGGCGGAGCTCCTCCGGCTCGATCGCCGAGCCGCGCTTCTTCACCGTCAGTACGCCCACCCCCCGCTCCCGCAGCAGCGCCTTCAGCTTCTTCAGGCTGAACGGGAGCTGATCGGTGATCTCGTAGGCGGTGGCGTACCGGGTGGGGTGGAGTTCGTCCGCCGTCACGTACGCGATCGTCTCGTCGATCAGGCGGCCGCCCACCTCCCGCGCCACCTCCGCCACCAGATGCGAGCGGATCACCGCGCCGTCCGGCTCGTACAGGTAACGGCCGACCTTGCCGGGCTCCGGGTCCGGCAGGCCGGTGCCGAGGAGGCTGTGCGGGCCGGGGAGCAGGGTGGCCCGGATCGCCTTCGGGGCCGTGCCGAACCAGAACACCGCCTCCTTCACGTCGCCGCCGTCCGAGATCCACTCCGCTTCGGCGTCGTCCGGGACCGCCTCGTGCGGAACGCCGGGTGCGATCTTGAGTGCCGCGTGTGCGGACGTACGGGCCGCCTCGATCGCCCAGGAGAGCGGTGGGGAGTACGCCTCCGGGTCGAAGATCCGGCCGCGGCCGCCCCGTCGCGCCGGGTCGACGAAGACCGCGTCGTACGGAGACGTGTCGATGGTCGTGACGTCGGCGCAGCGGACCTCGATGAGGGAGGCCAGGCCCAGCTCCTCCGCGTTCGCGCGCGCCACCTCCACCGTCAGCTGGTCGCGGTCGACCGCCAGGACCGAGATCCCCGCGCGGGCCAGCGCGATCGCGTCGCCGCCGATGCCGCAGCACAGGTCCGCCACGCTCCGTACGCCGAGCGCGGCGAAGCGCCCGGCGCGGTACGTCGCCACGGCCGTGCGGGTGGCCTGCTCGACACCGTTCGGGGTGAAGAACATCCGGTACGCGTCCTCGGCGCCGAACTTCGCCACCGCCCGCTGCCGCAGCCGCGCCTGCCCGAGCGCCGCCGAGACCAGCGCGGCGGGGTGATCACGGCGCAGCCGCGTCGCGGTCGCCAGCTCGTCCGCGGGGTTGTGGTCGCGGAGCGCGGCGAGGAGGGCGCGGCCCTCTTCGGTGCGCAGGGCGGCGAAGGATTCCACGGCGTCAGGGGTGTCGTTCACGGGGTCAATTGTGGGCCAGCCGGGGGACGGTGCGCGCCCGGTCGCGGTGTCGCCCCGACGACGGTGTCGTGCGCTGACAGGATCCATCGCCATGCAACTAGTACGACAAAAGGAAGAAATGATCTGGAAAGGGGGCAGGCGGGCCCGTATGGTCCTGGCGGCCCTCCTTGTCGCCGCCATCGGCTCCGCGTGCCCCACCGAGCCCGCCGACATGCCGGAGCCGGGTACGCCGCGGGCTGCCGCACCCGCCGCCGGCCAGGAGCAGGCGTACCGGCAGGGGCCCGCCCGGGATCTGGCCGGGTACGCCGAACGGCTGCGGCGCGCCCAGACCGTGCGCGTCGCCGCCGCCAAGAAGTGGGGACTCGCGCAGCCGCCGCTGGCCGCACCCCCACCGCCCGCCGTGAAGCCGAAGATCACCACGCGCAAGGGCTTCGGGGCGGGGCGCGGGCTGCCGCCCGTCTTCACCACCGTCCCGGTCGAGGAGAGGGTCGTCTTCCTGACGATGGACGACGGCGCGGAGAAGGATCCGAAGCTGCTGCGGATGATGACTGAGCTGGGCATTCCCTACAGCGCGTTCCTCAGCAACTACCTGGTGCGTGAGAACTACGGCTATTTCGAGCGGATGCAGGCGCGCGGCGTGTCCCTCCACAACCACACCCTCAATCACCGCTACATGCCCGGCCTTTCCTATGCCCAGCAGAAGCGCGAGATCTGCGGAATGCAGACCGTCATCCAGAAGCGGTACGGCAAGCGGCCCCGGCTCTTCAGGCCGCCGTACGGCAACTACAACGCCGACACCCTGCGCGCCGCCCGCTCCTGCGGCATCAAGGCCGTGCCCCTGTGGGCCGCCGAGGCGTTCCCCGACCGGATGGAGTGGCGCGAGTGGGACCGCGACCTGCATCCCGGCGACATCATCCTCACGCACTTCCGCGGCAAGGAGCAGTGGAAGGGCACCATGCCGGACATGATCCGGCGGGTCATGAAAACGGTCACCGCCAAGGGTTACGCCGTCGCCAGGCTGGAGGACTACCTGTGAGGCCCGCGCACCGGCTGCTGGCCGGACTGCTGGCGGTCGGTGCGCTCGCGCTCACCGGATGCGCGCAGTCCGTGGACCCGATCGAACGGCTCGGGAGGAAGGCGGTGCGCAGCGTCGCGCCGAAGGCGCGGGTGGCGGAGGAGGCGGCCACCGGGGCGCACGGCGCACCGGCCCCGCGCGCCGGGGCGTACGCGCGGTGGGGGCTGCGGGAGCCGCTCCGTCGGGCGCCGGCGCCTCCGGTCCGTAAGCCGGCCCGGCCTTTCGTGGTGGACCGCGTACCGACCCGCGACAAGGTCGTTTTTCTTACCTTTGATGATGGTGCCGAGCGGGATCCGGAGTTCGTGCGGATGGTCGACGAGCTCAAGCTGCCGATCAGCATGTTTCTGACGGACAGCGTGGCCTCACCGGGGTACGACCACTTTGACCGGCTGAGGCGGGCGGGCGGCGGCCTCAGTACGGTGCAGAACCACGCGGTCGGCCACGTCTACCTGCCCGGCCTCCCGTACGCCGGACAGCGCGCCCAGATCTGCGGCCAGCAGGACCGCCTGGAGGCCCGCTTCGGCGCGCGGCCGCGGCTCTTCCGGCCGCCGTACGGGGCGTACAACAACCAGACGCTGCGGGCGGCGGGCGACTGCGGGGCCGAGGCGGTGGTGCTGTGGGGGGCGTCGATGCAGATCAACGACCTGCGGTACGCGCACGGCGACCGGCTGCGGCCGGGCGACATCGTGCTCGCGCACTTCCGGGGGCCCGGCGAGCTCAAGGGCTCGACGATCACCGAGATGACGTCGCGGATGCTGCGCCGGATCCAGGAGCAGGGCTTCGCTGTGGCGCGGCTGGAGGACTATCTCTGATGCGGCGCCCGGGGCGCAGGCGCGTTCGTCAACACGTACGGCGGCGTTGGATTGGCACTCCGCTTGACCGAGTGCTAACCGCGTCATAGTCTCGGCGTTGGCACTCTCCAGTGGGGAGTGCCAACAGTAGCGACGGGCAGGTCCGGCACCCGCGACGACGGAACCACCTGGTCGCCACCCAAAATCAGTTAACCCCGTGAGATCTCCGAAGGGGGAGACCGGACCGTGACGACCACCAGCTCCAAGGTTGCCATCAAGCCGCTTGAGGACCGCATTGTGGTCCAGCCGCTCGACGCCGAGCAGACCACGGCCTCTGGCCTGGTCATCCCGGACACCGCCAAGGAGAAGCCCCAGGAGGGCGTCGTCCTGGCCGTGGGCCCGGGCCGCTTCGAGAACGGCGAGCGCCTGCCGCTCGACGTTTCCGTCGGCGACGTCGTGCTGTACAGCAAGTACGGCGGCACCGAGGTGAAGTACAGCGGCGAGGAGTACCTCGTCCTCTCGGCTCGCGACGTGCTCGCGATCATCGAGAAGTAGTTCGCCCGAAGATTGCTTTTGAACTGCGCCCCTGGCCCCCAGCGACAGCCGGGTGGCCCGGGGCGCATTTCGTTTGAGAGGACAGAGAAGCTCCATGGCGAAGATTCTGAAGTTCGACGAGGACGCCCGTCGCGCCCTCGAGCGCGGCGTCAACAAGCTTGCCGACACGGTGAAGGTGACGATCGGCCCCAAGGGCCGCAACGTCGTCATCGACAAGAAGTTCGGCGCCCCCACCATCACCAACGACGGTGTCACGATCGCGCGCGAGGTCGAGCTCGACGACCCGTACGAGAACCTTGGCGCCCAGCTCGTGAAGGAGGTGGCGACCAAGACCAACGACATCGCGGGTGACGGCACCACCACCGCCACCGTGCTGGCCCAGGCGCTGGTCCGCGAGGGCCTGCGCAACGTCGCCGCCGGTGCTTCCCCGGCCGCTCTGAAGAAGGGCATCGACGCCGCGGTCAAGGCGATCTCCGAGGACCTCCTCGCGAACGCCCGTCCGATCGAGGACAAGTCCGACATCGCCGCCGTGGCCGGGCTGTCCGCCCAGGACTCGCAGGTCGGCGAGCTCATCGCCGAGGCGATGGACAAGGTCGGCAAGGACGGTGTCATCACCGTCGAGGAGTCCAACACCTTCGGCCTGGAGCTCGACTTCACCGAGGGCATGGCCTTCGACAAGGGCTACCTCTCGCCGTACATGGTGACCGACCAGGAGCGTATGGAGGCCGTCCTCGACGACCCGTACATCCTGATCCACCAGGGCAAGATCGGCTCGATCCAGGACCTGCTGCCGCTGCTGGAGAAGGTCATCCAGGCCGGCGCCTCCAAGCCGCTGCTGATCATCGCCGAGGACGTCGAGGGCGAGGCCCTGTCGACCCTGGTCGTCAACAAGATCCGTGGCACCTTCAACGCCGTCGCGGTGAAGGCCCCCGGCTTCGGTGACCGCCGCAAGGCCATGCTCGGCGACATCGCCACCCTCACGGGTGCGACCGTCATCGCCGAAGAGGTCGGTCTCAAGCTCGACCAGGCCGGTCTCGACGTGCTGGGCTCCGCCCGCCGCGTGACCGTCACCAAGGACGACACGACGATCGTCGACGGCGGCGGCAACGCCGACGAGGTGACCGGCCGCGTCAACCAGATCAAGGCCGAGATCGAGTCCACGGACTCCGACTGGGACCGCGAGAAGCTCCAGGAGCGCCTCGCGAAGCTCGCCGGCGGCGTGTGCGTCATCAAGGTCGGCGCCGCCACCGAGGTGGAGCTCAAGGAGAAGAAGCACCGTCTCGAGGACGCCATCTCCGCGACCCGCGCCGCGGTCGAAGAGGGCATCGTCTCCGGTGGTGGCTCCGCTCTGGTCCACGCCGCCAAGGTGCTCGAGGGCGGCCTCGGCAAGACCGGCGACGAGGCCACGGGTGTCGCGGTCGTCCGCCGCGCCGTCGTCGAGCCGCTGCGCTGGATCGCCGAGAACGCCGGTCTTGAGGGCTACGTCATCACCGCCAAGGTGAGCGAGCTCGACAAGGGCCACGGCTTCAACGCCGCGACCGGCGAGTACGGCGACCTGGTCAAGGCCGGCGTCATCGACCCGGTCAAGGTCACCCGCTCCGCGCTGGAGAACGCCGCGTCCATCGCGTCGCTGCTGCTCACGACCGAGACCCTGGTCGTCGAGAAGCCGGCCGAGGACGAGGCGGACGCCGGTCACGGCCACGGTCACGGCCACAGCCACTGACGTCGTACGACGCCAGAAGGCCCCTGTTTCCACCGCTCAGCGGTGGGGACGGGGGCCTCGCTGCTTTCTGTCTGTTCTGTCCAGGTTCTGTCCAGGTTCTGTCTAGCGCATCGCGCCGAGCTGCCGCATCAGGCTCATGACGTCCATGTGCCACCAGCCTTCCTGGATCTTCCCGTCGTGGCAGCTGAAGACCGTGGTGCCGGTCATGGTGCACTTCTTGCCCGTGGGGGCGACGCCCATGAACTCACCCTTGTGGGTGCCGGTCCAGGTCCACAGCGTGACGACGTCGTCGCCCTCGGCCACCTGCTTGTCGATGGTGAAGCGGAAGTCGAAGCCGTCGCGCCAGCCGGTCAGGTCACTGCGGATGACGTCGGCGCCGACCGTGCTTTCCTCTTCCTTGAAGATGTCGTGGTCCCGGTAATCGGCCGCGAACACCTCGTCGATGGCGTCGAGGTTGCCGCCGACGGCGATCTCGTCGAAGAACCGGTTGCACAGGTCCTTGTTCAGCTGCTCGTCGCGGACCACGTCGAGGTCCGTGAACGACGGCATCCCGTCACAGAGCGCCACCATCTCCTGGAAGGTGCGGTCGGTCTCCGGTAGCTGGGAGTTCTTCATCGCCTCTTCGTACGACGGGAACTCGACGATCTCGACGTAGTGGTTCTTCTCGGACCGGTCATTGCCGACGATGTTGTGCGTGGCGGTCCGCTTGCCCTTGGTCTGCTCGGCCCACCTGTCCAAGAGCTGGTTCATGTCTTCGGATCGTTCGGTCTTGTAGTCGATGATCTGTACGAATTTCACCACGCCTCCCGAGCCTGAGCCTTCGAGTGGGGTACGCGTCCAGTCTAGTGAAATGTGCCGTTTGTGCCGTGTCAGGCCGAGCGCCGCAAGGCCGCCGGGTGGACCGGGTCGGCGAAGGGCCGGCCAGTGGCGTATCGCTCCAGTTCGTCCAGGGACCGGTCGGCCATGCGGTGCAGTTCGTTGCCGAGCGATCCCGCGATGTGGGGGGTCAGGAGAACGTTCGGGAGGTCGTAGAGCGGCGAGTCCGGTGGCGGCAATTCCGGGTCCGTCACATCGAGTACGGCGCTCAGGCGGCCGGAGGCCAGCTCCGGGAGTAGCGCGGCCTCGTCGATGAGTGAGCCGCGCGCGGTGTTGATCAAGGTCGCGCCGGTGGGCATCGCGGCCAGCTGGCGGGTGCTGATCATGCGGTGGGTCGCCGGGAGCTGCGGGGCGTGGACCGAGACGACGGAGCTGCGGGCGCACAGCTCGTCGAGGGGCGCGAGCGCGACGCCGAGCGCGGCGGCTTCGCGCGGGGCGACGTACGGGTCGTACAGCAGGACGTCCAGGTCGAAGGGGCGGAGCAGCTCGATGACGCGGCGGCCGATGCGCGAGGCGCCGACGATGCCCACGGTGCGGCGGTGGTTTCCGGCGCCGTGGAGCTCCGTGCGCCAGTCGTGGTCGGCGCGCAGGGCGCGGTAGCGGGCGGCGGAGTGCAGGACGCGTTTGCCGGCGAAGAGGATCGCGGCGAGCGTGTACTCGGCGACCGGCAGGGCGTTGGCGGCCGCCGCGGAGGTCACGGCGATGCCGCGGTCCCAGCAGGCCTGGGTGATGTGGTGCTTGACGGAGCCCGCCGCGTGGATGACGGCGCGCAGGTGCGGGGCGGCGTCGAGGATTTCGGCGGTGAGCGGGGTGGCGCCCCAGCAGGTGAAGAGGACCTCCGCCTCGGCGAGGGCCGTCGCGATGTGCGGTGCGGGGGTGGTGAGGTCGTGCGCGACGAGGTACGGGTCGGTGCGGGCCAGCTCGGCCAGGCGGCCGCGGTGGCGGTCGGTGAACAGGCGATCCGCGATGCCGGGGCCCATGGCGAGCAGCAGGGACGGCTGAGTCGGCGGCTGATTGTCAGTGGCGTGGTGCATGGTGGAACTCGGGCTCCTCGTGAGTCATTTGACGCTTCCGGCGGTGAGCCCGGCCTTCCAGTGCCGCTGGAGGGAGACGAAGGCGACGATCAGGGGGACGACGGCGAGGAGGGAGCCGGTGACGACGAGGGGGTAGAACTCCGGCTCGCCGTGGGCGTTGCTGTTCCACGCGTACAGGCCGAGGCTCAGCGGGAAGAGCTTCTGGTCCGAGAGCATCACCAGGGGGAGGAAGAAGTTGTTCCAGATCGCGGTGAACTGGAAGAGGAAGACGGTCACGAAGCCCGGCATGATCATGCGCATACCGATGGACCAGAAGGTGCGCAGCTCGCCGGCTCCGTCGATACGGGCGGCTTCGAGGGCCTCGTCCGGGATGTAACCGGCGCTGAAGACCCGGGCGAGGTACACGCCGAAGGGGTGGACCAGCACGGGGACGAGCACGGCCCAGTAGGTGTTGACGATGCCCACTTCGCTGGCGAGCAGGTACATGGGCAGGGCCAGCGCGGTGGTCGGGACCAGCACGCCGAGCAGGACGACGCCGAACAGCTTCTCCTTGCCGGGGAAGTGGTACTTGTCGAAGGCGTAGCCCGCGGCGACGCTGATCAGCGAGCTGACCACGGCGCCGCCGCCCGCGTAGAGAAGGCTGTTGAGGTACCAGCGGAAGTAGACGCCGTCGCTGTACGTCGCCAGGGCGGAGAGGTTCGCACCGAGGTTGAAGTCCTCGAAGGAGAAGGCGTTTCCGGCGAGCAGGCCGCCGGTGTCCTTGGTGGCGGCGGTGACCAGCCAGACGAGGGGGAGAAGCATGTAGACCGTGGCGAGGAAGAGCGCGCCGTTGACGGCGGTCTTCGACAGCCACTTGGTCGTCGTGGGAGAGCTCATGCCGTCTTGCCCTTCCGGCCGGTGAAGCGGGTGACCGCGAAGGAGAGCAGCGCGGCGGTGAGCGCGAGGAGTACGGAGGCGGCGGCCGCCAGTCCGTAGTCACCCCGGTCGAAAGCCGCGGTGTACGCGTACATGTTCGGCGTCCAGGTGGAGGTGACGGATGATCCGGTGCCCTTGTTGATGATCAGCGGCTCGGTGAACAGCTGCAGCGAGCCGATGACCGTGAACAGCGCGACCATCACGACCGAGGCGCGGATCAGCGGGACCTTGATGCTGAACGCGATACGCCAGGCGCCCGCCCCGTCCACCGTGGCCGCTTCGAGTACGGAGCGGTCGACGGCCTGGAGGGCGGCGTAGAAGATCACCATGTTGTAGCCGAGCCATTCCCACAGCGCGATGTTGATGACGGAGGGGAGGGCGCCTTCGGGTGCGAAGAAGTCGAAGCCGATACCGCCGGCCTCCATGGCGTCGACGACCGGGCTGAGCTGGGGCGTATAGAGATAGACCCAGATCAGCGCGGCGATGATGCCCGGTACGGCGTGCGGCAGGAAGAGCGCGAGCTGGAAGAAGCGTCGGGCGCGGGCGAGTGTGGAGTCGAGGAGCAGGGCGAGGGCGAGGGCTCCGCCGATCATCAGCGGGATGTAGAACACGCAGTACCCGAGGAGTACGACGAAGCCCTCGCGGAAGGCCGGGTCACCCAGCGCCGCCGTGTAGTTGTCGAGGCCGCTGAAGACGGTCTCCGTGCCGCCGAATCCCAGTCCCGACTGCTTCTCGGTGAACAGGCTGAGCCAGACCGCGTATCCGATCGGCACCACCATCACCAGGGTGAAGAGTACGAAGAAGGGCGTCAGCAGTACGCCGGCGGCGGCATTGGTGCGGGTGCGGGCCTTCACGCTCTTCCTCAGCCCTCTACCTTCAGGCCGCGCTTCTTCAGCTCGGAGACGGTCGCTTCGTGCCCGGCCTCGACCGCGTCGGCGATCGTCGCGCCGCCGTTCGTGACCTTGCCGAACTCGTCCTTGATGACGGTGTTGGTGGTGCCGGTGCTCGGGCCCCACGCCCAGTTGGGGGTGATGGAGGCGCCGGCGTCCTCGAAGACCTGGTAGATGTCCTGGCCGCCGTAGTACGTCGCGTCGAACGCCTCCTTGGCCGCCGGGCGCAGCTCGGCCGCTGCCGGGAAAGCGCTCGACGTACCGGAGGCGATCCGGGCCTTGACGCCGTCCTCAGTGGTCGTCATCCACTTCGCGAACTCGACCGCTGCCTCGGTCTTCTTGCTGTCCTTGGTCACCGCGAAGGTGGAGCCGCCCAGCATGCCGCTGGCCGGCTTGCCGTCCCAGGACGGCATCGGGGCGACGGCCCACTTGCCGCCCTGCTCGGGCAGGGTGCCCGCGAGAACACCCGCGCCCCAGGAGGCGCCGAGGTAGCCGATGGTGCCGCCGCTCTTGAGGGAGTTGGTCCACTCCGGGCTGAAGGAGGCGTTGTTGCGGACCAGGTCGTCATCGAGGAGACCCTGCCAGTACGCCGACACCTTTGAAGTAGCCGCGTCGGTCGTGTCGACCTTCCAGGTGTCACCCTCAGCCTTGAACCACTGGGCACCGGCCTGCCAGGCCATCGCCTGGAAGGTGGTCGGGTCGTCAGGGAAGAAGGTGCCGATGCGCGCCTTCTTGTCGGCCTTCTTGACCTTCTCGGCGGCCTCGCGGAACTCGTCCCACGTCTTGGGGACTTCGACGCCGTGTTTCTTGAACACGTCCTTGCGGTAGTAGAAGGCCTGCGGCGAGGCGTCGAAGGGGACGGCCCAGTTCTTGCCGCCGAGAGTGGTCAGCTCGACCGCCTGCGGCAGGAACTTCTTCTTCACGTCGTCGGTGAGGTGACCGCTGATGTCCTGGAGCGAGCCCTGGCTGACGAACTCGGGGAGCATCGGGTACTCGATGGAGACCAGGTCGGGGGAGTTGCCCGCCTTCACCGCGTTGGAGATCTTGGCGTAGCCGCCGGCGTTGCCGGAGGGGATCTCCTCGAACTTCACCTGGATGTCCTTGTGCGAGGCGTTGAAGGCGTCGACCACCTCCTTCGAGCCCTTGGCCCAGCCCCAGAAGGTGATCGAGACCGACTTCTCTTTCTCGTCACCACCGGCGGTGCTGCCGCTGCCGCCGCAGGCCGTGAGAACGGCGAGGGCGGTGGCGGCACCGACTATGACATGGGACGTTCTTTTCCAACTGGGGCTCACGGCACGGCTCCTGACGGGCGGCGACACTGGCGTTGGCCGTGATCCTTGAGCCAGCGCTGAGCGAAGTCAAGAGCGAAAGATTGATTGATCGAAAAAAGATCAGATCGATGAGGCTCCGCAGGATCCCCGTACGCGCAGCTGCGGAAGCAGCGTCAGGTGGCGCCGCGGCTCTTCCCCGCCCGCCCCCCACGCCTGCCCGAGCCGCTCCACCAGTAGCCCGGTCGCATGCCGCCCCACCTCGCGCTTCGGCGGCGCCACCGCCGTCAGCGGGGTGTCCGCGAGCGCCGCGACCTCGTCGTCGTACGCGATCACCGCCAGATCCTTCGGCACCCGCACGCCCAGCTCCGCCAGCCGCTGCACCACCTGGATCGCGTCCACGTCGTTGTGGATCAGCGCTGCCGTCGCCGCCCCCGACGTCACGGCCGCCCGCAGTGCCTGCACCGCCGCCTCGAAGCGGTCCGGGTGCACCTCCGCCGGTACGGAATCGATCACGGCCTGCGGAGCCCGCACCCCCAGCACGCCCAGGGCCTCCGCGTACCCGGAACGCACCGCGAGAGCCGTCGGCGAGTCGTCGCGGGCCATCAGCAGCGGCGCCCCGTGCCCCAGCTCCATCAGGTGGCGCACGGCCAGCAGCACCCCGTGCCGGTGGTCCGAACAGACCCGGTCCAGCCCGTCCAGCGGCGACCCCGCCGCCGGCTGCCGCTCCAGCAGCACGGTGGGCACGGGCAGCGAGGCGATCCAGTCGCCGTACGCCGCCGGGTCGCCCGGCCGCCGCCACCCCGGCGCCACCAGCAGCCCCTCGGCTCCCGCCGCCAGCAGCCCGTCGGTGCGCGCGTGGTCCTCCTCCGGGCGGTAGTCCGAGATCCGCAGGATCAGCCGGGCCCCGGCCCGGGCGGCGGCCTCGTGCGCACCCCGGATGACCTCGGCGAAGTAGTACGTCGCCGAGGGAGCCAGCATGCCGAGCACCAGACCACTGCCGGAGCCCGCGGCCGTCGGGGCCGGAGCACCCTGCTCCCGCGGCCACGACACCGACCCGTGCACCCGGTCGAGCAGCCCCCGCCCGGCCAGCTCCTCCACGTCCCGGCGCACCGTGACGGGCGAGACACCCAGTTGGCCGGCGAGATCGGAGACGCGGGCCGAGCCCCGTTCCCGTACCAGGCCCAGCAGTCGGTTGTGACGTTCAGCAGCACTCTCGCGCACGGCGGCAGTCCCCCTCGGCAGTGTGTGGTGCAGAAACCAGTGTGATCGAACGATAGGAGTTTCGATCATTCAACCGCAATCCATTGACGTTCGATCAATCCAGCTTCTAGATTCCGGCCTGGATTCCGACCCGGACTCCGGCGACCAGGGGAGCATCATGCCGTTCGAGAGCCGCGACGACTGGGAATCGACGGCGGACCGGCTCCTGCTGGCCGTACGCCCGTACGCCACCCCGCGCCGCGCCCTGATCAACCTCCCCGGCTCCCGCCCCAGTTGGTCCGGGCCCCGCTCCGACGGCCTCGAAGGCTATGCCCGTACGTTCCTGCTCGCCGCCTTCCGGGTAGCCGGCGCCAACGGACACGACCCGCACGGCCACCTCGCCCGCTACGCCGAAGGCCTCATCGCCGGCACCGAAAACCCGGTCAACGACATCGAGTTGACACCCGCGGCCCCCGAGTCCTGGCCGCTCATGGCCGACGTACGCCAGGCCGTCGTCGAATCCGCCTCCATCGCGCTCGCCCTGCGCCTCACCCGCCCCTGGCTCTGGGACACCCTCGACGAACACACCCGCGCCCGCGCCGTCGACTGGCTGCTGCCCGCCCTCGCCCCGTCCCCCGTCGACAACAACTGGTGGCTCTTCGGCCTCACCGTCGCCGGGTTCCTCCAGGACATCGGCATCGAGACCGACCGCGCGCGGGCCACCATCGACCGCTCCCTCGCCCGCATCGAGGAATGGCACCTCGGCGACGGCTGGTACAGCGACGGCCCCCACCGCGCCTTCGACCACTACAACGCCTGGGCCCTGCACTTCTATCCCGTCCTGCACGCCCACCTCGCGGGCGACGAAACACTCCTCGCCCGCTACGGCCCGCGCCTGCGCGCCCAACTCGAAGCCGAGACGAGGATGTTCGACGCCAACGGCGCCCCCATGCCGTACGGCCGCTCCCTCACCTACCGCTTCGCCGCCGCGGCCGCCCCCTGGCTCGGCGCACTCACCGGCCACACTCCCCTCACCCCGGGCGCCACCCGCCGCCTCGCCTCCGGCACCCTGCGCTACTTCCTCGACCGGGGCGCCGTCGGCGCCGACGGACTGCTGACGCTCGGCTGGCACGGCCCGTACGACCCGGTCATCCAGGGCTACTCGGGCCCGGCCTCCCCCTACTGGGCCGCCAAGGGCTTCCTCGGCTTGCTGCTCCCGGCCGGCCACCCGGCCTGGACCGACCCCGAAGAGCCGCTGCCCGCCGAGACCCGGGACGCCGTCACCACCCTCGGTCCGCCGAACATGCTGATCCAGTCCACGGCCGCCGACGGTCTCGTACGCCTCCACAACCACGGCAGCAACCACGTCGGCCCGGGCGAGGACCCCGGCTACGCCCGCTTCGCGTACTCCACCCGCACGGGCCCGACCCACGACAGCCCCGACAACCACTTCGCCCTGCGCATCGACGGCGCCTGGACCCAACGCGGCCCGGCCGGCCCTCTGCCAGGCGGCCGCGGCTGGGCCGCCTCCGCGCACACCCCCGCCCCCGGCATCCGCGTCGCGTCAGCGACCGCCGCCCACGGCCGCGCCGAACTCCGCGCCCACCTCGTCACCGGGGCCCCGGAGGGCACCCCCGTACGCCAGACCGGCTGGGCCTGCGACGACCGGGTGACCGCCCAGCTCCACCCGCTCCACGGCTACACGGGCGCGCGCGAGCTCGCCACCGGCTCGACCCTGGCCGCCCCCCGCACCCGTACCGCCGCCCTCGACGGCCGCACCACGGCCGGCGACACGCTCTTCGTCGCCCTGGCATCCCTCACCGCCGAGCCGGACCCGGCGCCCGTCAGCACCCTCGCCGACGTCCGGATCACCGGCCACACCATCGAGGTCACCTGGCGGGACGGGTCAACCGCCGAACTGCGCCTGGGTCACTGAGGTCCGTACTTCCGGCCCGTCTTCGAAGTGATCCCTCCCAGCAGGCCGCGAGGCGCCAGCTTCACCGCGCCCATCAGCGCCTTGTACCGGGGGTCCGGCACCGACACCGTCTTCCCGCGCGCCAGATCACCCATCGCCGCCGCCACCAGCTTGTCCGCGTCGAGCCACATCCATCCCGGGATGTTGTCCGTCCCCATCCCGGCCCGCTCATGGAATTCCGTACGTACGAAACCGGGGCACAGCGCCATCAGCCGTACCCCGCTCCCCGCCAGGTCCCGGGCCGCGCCCTGCGTGAACTGCACGACCCACGCCTTCGAGGCGCCGTACGTCCCGCGCGGTACGAAGGCGGCGACGGACGCGACGTTGACGACGCCGCCGCGCCCCCGCTCCTTCATCCCGGCCGTGGCAGCGGCAGTCAGCCGCAGAACCGCCTCGCAGTGCACCTTCAGCATCGTCAGCTCGTCGGCCATGGACACTTCGAGGAAGCGCCCCTTGTTGCCGAACCCCGCGTTGTTGACCAGCAGGTCCACCGGATGTCTGCGATCGGACAACCGCTCCTCGACCGCCGCGATCCCGGCGTCCGTCGACAGGTCCGCGGTCAGCACCTCCGCCTCGATGCCGTGCAGATCGTGCAGCTCCGTCGCCTGTTCCCGGAGCCGCTCGGTGTCGCGGGCCACCAGCACCAGGTTGTGCCCGTCCGTGGCGAGGCGCCGCGCGAAGGCGGCGCCGATGCCTGCTGTTGCTCCGGTAATCAGTGCAGTCGTCATGCGGGGCACGTTAGTGCCCCGCATATCCCTGCCGCCCGCCCCGCCCGCCAGGCTTTGCGGCCCAGGACTGTCAGGAGACGTACTTGCGCGCGGCCGCCAGCGCGTCCGGGTGCAGCGCCTCACCCGCCGCGAGGATGCGCGGCAGCAACTCGCGCTCCGTCGTATTGGCCCGGAACTCCACGCTGACCGTGACGTCGTGGTCGGGACGGTGCACGATCTCGACGGCGTCGCCCGCCCGTATCTCGCCGGGCTCGATCACCCGCAGGTACGCCCCGGGCGCGGCCTGCCGCGTGAAGCGCTTGACCCAGCCCTTCTCGCCGAGGGCGTCGGCGAACGTACGGCACGGAACGCGGCTGGAGGAAACCTCCAGGACCAAGTCGGCGCCGACGCGCCAGCGTTCGCCGATGAGCGCGCCGTTCACGTCGAGTCCGAGGGTGGTGAGGTTCTCGCCGAACGAGCCGTTGGGAAGCGGGCGCCCCAGCTCCCGCTCCCAGCCGTCGAGGTCCTCGCGCGCGAAGGCGTACACCGCCTGGTCGTTCCCGCCGTGGTGGCGCGTGTCGCACACCGCGTCCCCCACCAGCCCACTGCCCCCGACGCCCTTGGGCCCGGGCGCCACCACCCGTACGGGGCCATCGGCGGGCTGTTTGTGGATCCCGGTCGTGCCACCCAGAGTGTCGGCGTAAGCCACGGCCTGGGCCCGGCCCGTATTCACGGTCAGAAGCTTCATGGCCGAACGTTAACCGGCCATGACTCAAAGTCGCTCGCCATTATTCTGCGACAAGTCCAAGAGGCGCTTATGCTTGAAGGGTGATCGAAGCCCGTCATCTCCGCATCCTGCGCGCCGTGGCCGCCACCGGCTCCTTCTCCGCCGCCGCGCGCGAACTCGGCTGCACGCAGCCCGCCGTGAGCCAGCAGATGAAGGCCCTCGAACTGTCCGCGGGTACCACGCTGCTCATCCGTACGGGCCGCGAGATGCGCCTCACCCAGGCAGGCGAGGTCCTGGTCCGGCACGCGGCCGGCATCCTCGCCGGGCTGACCGCCGCCGAGGAGGAGGTCGCCGCCATCGCGGGCCTGCGCGCCGGACGCGTACGCCTGGTGTCGTTCCCCAGCGGCAGCTCCACCCTCGTCCCCACCGCGCTGGCCGCCCTGCGCGCCGCCCACCCCGGCACCCGCGTGTCACTGGTCGACGCGGAGCCCCCGCGCTCGGTCGAGATGCTGCGCGAGGGCGACTGCGACGTGGCGCTGGCGTTCCGCTACGGGCCCGGAGGCGCCACCGAGGACTGGAACGACCTGGTCGTACGCCCGCTGCTCACCGACCGTCTCGTCGGCCTGGTCCCCGAGGGGCACCGGCTCGCGGAGGCCGGGCAGGTCGGCATCGGGGAACTGGCCGACGAGCCGTGGATCGCGGGCTGCCCGCGCTGCCGCAGGCAGCTGGTCGAGGCGTGCGAGAGCGCGGGGTTCACGCCCCGGATCGATTTCGCGACCGACGACTACCCGGCCGTGATCGGCCTGGTCGGCGCCGGCCTGGGGGTCGCGGTCCTGCCTGAACTGGCGCTGGAGTCGGTACGTCCGAAGGGTGCGCGCACCGTGGCGGTGGAGCCGGCCGTGCGGCGCGAGATCGTGGCGCTCACGCTCCCGGACCTGGCTCAGGTGCCGGCGGTGGCGGCCACGCTCGACCAGCTGGCGCTGGCTGCGGCTCGCTGAGTGGGGTCGATGCGGGGGGCCGGTGCGGTCCTCGGCGCAGAAACGTTCCTTCAGAGGGTTGGCTTCATGGGGTCGGCGTGCGCGGCCGGTCCCGGCGCAGCCGTGATGAGGCGGTTGCGCGCGCGGCCCATCAGCTCTTCTCGCTCGTCCTCGGTCAGCCCGCCCCATACGCCGTAGGGCTCACGCACCGCAAGGGCGTGCGCCGCACACTCCGCGCGTACCGGGCACCTCATGCAAACCTCCTTAGCCGAGTTCTCACGCGCACTCCGCGCCGCGCCCCGCTCTCCCTCCGGATGAAAGAAGAGCGAGCTGTCCACCCCGCGGCACGCTGCGAGCAGCTGCCAGTCCCACAGATCGGCGTTGGGTCCGGGAAGGCGGGAGAAATCTGCCATTGCTTGTCCCCTTGCATCGATGCATCGAGAGTGCGTCTGGACCGTGAGGCGGCATCTACTTGTGCAAGTAGATGTAAATATGACTCATTGCGAATCTAGCCACAGACACCAGCAAAACGGAAGAAAAGCCGCTAAATGGGGCATAGCTTTACTTAGGGGGCATGGCAACCCCTGATGCGCTTCTCTGCAACCGAGCCCTCACGTAGAGTGCCGATGGCGGCCGTCCGACCCGTAACTCTTTCGAGTGACCGTCGTTGAGAGTGCGAGGCGGTTGAAAGAACAAGCGATCGGGCAAGTGTCCGAGAGCGTCAATCGCACAGGTGACGAAATATGTACCAGCCTGGAGGCTCAAGGTGACGCGCAGCAGCTGTGAGAGCCGCGGAGGACAGTCATGACATCCGTCCTCGTCTGCGACGACTCCCCGCTTGCCCGAGAGGCGCTCCGCCGGGCGGTCGCGACCGTGCCCGGTGTGGAGCGCGTGACGACAGCGGCGAACGGCGAGGAAGTCCTCCGCCGCTGGGGCGCCGACCGCTCGGACCTGATTCTGATGGACGTACGCATGCCCGGTCTGGGCGGCGTCGAGACCGTGCGCCGGCTGCTCTCCGCAGACCCGGGCGCCCGGATCATCATGCTCACGGTTGCCGAAGACCTCGACGGAGTCGCGCTCGCGGTCGCCGCCGGTGCCCGCGGCTACCTGCACAAGGACGCCTCGCGCGCCGAACTGCGTGCGACCGTCACCCAGGCGCTCGCCGACCCGACCTGGCGGCTCGCCCCGCGCCGGCTCAGGTCGGCGGAGATGGGTGCGGCGCCGACGCTCACGGCCCGTGAGATCCAGGTGCTCGAAGGTATGAGCCACGGACGCTCCAACGCGGAGATCGGCCGTGAGCTCTTCCTTTCGGAGGACACGGTCAAGACCCACGCCCGGCGGCTCTTCAAGAAACTCGGCGCCTCGGACCGGGCGCACGCGGTCGCGCTCGGATTCCGCTGGGGCCTGGTCCGTTAGGACCGGGGCCGGTGCGCTCCCGCGCGGCTGCTGTTACGACGTGCCCCGTCCGCCGTCCGGCGGGCGGGGTGACGGACGCCCGTGCCCCTTTCCGTCGCCGATGCCGCATCCTTGAGGGGTGGAGTTCCTCAGGGACGATTCGGTCGAGCGGGAGGGGAGGGCTCAGGAGATGAGTTCCGGCGTACCTGCTCATAACGCTTCGGTGCACAACTACGGACGTGGTGCCGCGGATGGTTCGGTGTCAAGGCACCATGGACCGATGCGCGACGACGAGACGACGGTGATCGGTGCACTCGTCCGACGTGCCGTCGAGGGCGACGAGCAGGCGACGCACGATCTGCTGGCCCGGGTCCACCCGCTGGCCCTGCGGTACTGCCGCACCCGGCTGAGCCGGCTGCCCGGTGATGCCCGCCACTTCGTCGAGGACCTGGCGCAGGAAGTCTGCGTCGCGGTCCTCATGGCGCTGCCGCGCTACAAGGACACCGGCAGGCCCTTCGAGGCCTTCGTCTTCGCCATCGCCGCGCACAAGGTCGCCGACCTCCAGCGCGCCGCGATGCGGCACCCCGGGTCGACCGCCGTGCCGTCCGACGAGATGCCGGAGCGGCCCGACGACTCCCTCGGCCCCGAGGAGCGCGCGCTGCTCAGCAGCGACGCCGAGTGGGCGAAGAAACTCCTGGCAAATCTTCCCCAGGCGCAGCGCGAGCTGCTCGTGCTGCGGGTCGCGGTGGGGCTCACCGCCGAGGAGACGGGGCAGATGCTGGGCATGTCCCCAGGTGCCGTGCGGGTCGCGCAGCATCGGGCGCTCAGCCGGCTGCGGGCGCTCGCGGGGCAATAGCACCTGCCGTACGAACGTACAAAGTCTGTGGGTGATCTTGCTCGTGGAATGAGACACCGTGCGATCCCGTTAGCATGGACATCCGCGCCGAGCAAGACCATTTGGGAAGGTGTCAGGCATGACTGCCAACGTCGATGGAGTGCCCGAGAAGTTCGCGATGCTCGGGCTTACCTACGACGACGTGCTGCTGCTGCCTGGCGCGTCGGACATGGCCCCCGACCAGATCGACACTTCCTCGTACATCTCGAAGAACGTACGGGTGAACGTCCCGCTGCTGTCCGCCGCGATGGACAAGGTCACCGAGGCGCGCATGGCCATCGCCATGGCCCGCCAGGGCGGCGTCGGTGTCCTGCACCGCAACCTCTCGATCGCCGACCAGGCCAACCAGGTCGACCTCGTCAAGCGCTCCGAGTCCGGCATGGTGACCGACCCGATCACCGTGCGCCCGGACACCACGCTCGGCGAGGCCGACGAGCTGTGCGCCAAGTTCCGCATCAGCGGCGTTCCGGTGACGGACGCGGCGGGCAAGCTGCTCGGCATCGTCACCAACCGCGACATGGCCTTCGAGACCGACCGCGCGCGCCAGGTCCGCGAGATCATGACGCCGATGCCGCTCGTCACGGGCAAGGTCGGCATCTCCCGCGTCGACGCGGTCCAGCTGCTGCGCCGCCACAAGATCGAGAAGCTTCCGCTGGTCGACGACGCGGGCATCCTCAAGGGCCTCATCACGGTCAAGGACTTCGTCAAGGCCGAGAAGTACCCGAACGCCGCCAAGGACGCCGAGGGCCGGCTGCTCGTCGGCGCGGCCGTGGGTGTCGCCGGTGACGCGTACGAGCGCGCCCAGGCACTCATCGAGGCGGGCGTCGACTTCATCGTCGTCGACACCGCGCACGGTCACTCCCGCCTGGTCGGTGACATGGTCGCCAAGATCAAGTCGAACGCCACGGTCGACGTCATCGGCGGCAACGTCGCCACCCGCGACGGCGCCCAGGCCCTCATCGACGCCGGCTGCGACGGCATCAAGGTCGGTGTCGGACCGGGCTCCATCTGTACGACCCGTGTGGTCGCCGGCATCGGCGTCCCGCAGGTCACCGCGATCTACGAGGCCGCGCTCGCCGCGAAGGCGGCCGGTGTGCCGGTCATCGGCGACGGCGGCCTCCAGTACTCCGGCGACATCGCGAAGGCGATCGTCGCGGGCGCCGACACCGTGATGCTCGGCTCGCTGCTCGCGGGCTGCGAGGAGTCGCCCGGCGAGCTGCTCTTCATCAACGGCAAGCAGTTCAAGTCGTACCGCGGCATGGGCTCGCTCGGCGCGATGCAGTCCCGCGGCCAGGCCAAGTCGTACTCCAAGGACCGTTACTTCCAGGAGGGCGTCGGCACCGACGACAAGCTCGTGCCCGAGGGCATCGAGGGCCAGGTGCCCTACCGGGGCCCGCTGTCCGCCGTCGTGCACCAGCTCGCGGGCGGCCTGCGTCAGTCGATGTTCTATGTCGGCGGCCGGACGATTCCGGAGCTTCAGCAGAACGGCCGGTTCGTACGGATCACCTCGGCGGGTCTCAAGGAGAGCCACCCGCACGACATCCAGATGACGGTCGAAGCACCGAACTACAGCAGGAAGTAACCTCGCACGTACACGCTGAGGGGCGGCCCCGGAGATTCCCGGGGCCGCCCCTCGTGTGCGTGTCGGGGATACTGGAACGGCATACCAAGAGGGAAAGGCCACACACGTGACTGAGATCGAGATCGGGCGCGGCAAGCGCGGCCGCAGGGCGTACGCGTTCGACGACATCGCCATCGTGCCGAGCCGGCGCACCCGGGACCCGAAGGAGGTCTCGATCGCCTGGCAGATCGACGCCTATCGTTTCGAGCTGCCGTTCCTGGCCGCTCCGATGGACTCGGTCGTCTCGCCGCAGACCGCGATCCGCATCGGTGAGCTGGGCGGTCTGGGCGTACTGAACCTCGAAGGTCTGTGGACGCGGTACGAGGACCCGGAGCCGCTGCTCCAGGAGATCGCGGAGCTCGACGACGAGACCGCGACCCGCCGCCTCCAGGAGATCTACGCCGCCCCCATCAAGGCGGACCTGATCGGGCAGCGCATCAAGGAGGTGCGCGACTCGGGTGTCGTCACCGCCGCCGCGCTGTCTCCGCAGCGTACGGCCGAGTTCTCCAAGGCCGTCGTCGACGCCGGTGTCGACATCTTCGTGATCCGCGGGACCACGGTCTCCGCCGAGCACGTGTCGGGCGCCGCCGAGCCGCTGAACCTCAAGCAGTTCATCTACGAGCTCGACGTCCCGGTCATCGTGGGCGGCTGCGCGACGTACACCGCCGCGCTGCACCTGATGCGTACGGGCGCGGCCGGCGTCCTCGTCGGCTTCGGCGGCGGCGCCGCGCACACCACGCGCAACGTGCTCGGCATCCAGGTCCCGATGGCGACCGCCGTCGCCGATGTGGCCGCGGCCCGCCGCGACTACATGGACGAGTCCGGCGGCCGGTACGTCCACGTCATCGCCGACGGCGGCGTGGGCTGGTCCGGCGACCTGCCGAAGGCCATCGCCTGCGGCGCGGACGCCGTGATGATGGGCTCCCCGCTGGCGCGCGCGACGGACGCGCCGGGCCGCGGTCACCACTGGGGCATGGAGGCCGTCCACGAGGACGTGCCGCGCGGAAAGCGGATGGACCTGGGCGCGGTCGGCACGACTGAGGAGATCCTCACCGGCCCCTCGCACATCCCGGACGGCTCGATGAACTTCTTCGGCGCGCTGCGCCGCTCGATGGCGACGACGGGCTACAGCGAGCTCAAGGAGTTCCAGCGCGTCGAGGTGACGGTCTCCCCGGCCGAGCACAAGCGCTGACGGACCGGCGTACGCGGAAACGCGAGAAGGGGCTCGGACCGCGATGGTCCGGGCCCTTTCGCGTGCGTGCGGGTGGGGAGGGCGGTCAGCCGGCCGACTTCTTCGCGGCCGAGAAGGCAGCGTATGCGCCTATGGCGAGGAAGAGGAAGGACATCGGTCCCGCCTCCTCCTTCCAGCCCATGGTCAGCAGCTCGAGGTTCTCGAAGAAGAGCTCCGTCACGGTGAGGCGGAGCACGTCGGAGACGGCGATCGCCAGGCCCAGCAGCTGGCCGAGGTAGACCGCGCCCAGCGACAGGATCGCGCTCACCACCGGCAGGGCGGGGTTGCTGCCGCCGACCTTGCCCGCCACGAGGCCGATGAGGTAGCCGACGCCGACGGCCGCGAAGCCGATCTGGTACTCGGTGGCGCCGATGATGCCGCCGTAGATCCCGGCGGTGACGAGCGCTGCGGCGAAGGCGGCCGCGACGCCGAGGGCGACGTTGTCGCGCGCCGGGGCAGCCGGGGCCGGGGCCTGCGGGTAGGCGGCGCCGTCGGCGAACGGGTTGCCGGACGACGGCGGCGGTACGGGCTGGCTCATCTGAAATCCCCCAGGGACGCAAGCGCACAGGTGTGCGGTAAATGACGCCGCAGGCTAGCAGCCCCGTACGACAGGCGACCGGGGAATTCCGGGCCTCCGGCGCTCAGAGGCGGTGGCTGGCTCCCGTCGGGGACGCGCCCCGGGTGTCGAGGAGGAGCTGGGCCTTCACCGCGAGGGCCTGGAGGTCGTACGTGCGGTGGTTCTGCAGAAGCACCGTCAGGTCCGCGTTGGCGGCCGCCTCGTAGAGGGAGTCGGCGCGGGGGACCGGGACGTCGCGTACGCGCCAGTCGGGGACGTGCGGGTCGTGGTAGCCCACCTGGGCGCCCAGGTCCATCAGGCGGGTGGCGATCTCCTGCGCGGGGGAGCCCTGCTGGTCGGCGAGATCCGGCTTGTACGTGATGCCCAGGAGCAGAACGCGGGCGCCCCGGGCGGATTTTCCGTGCTCGTTGAGGAGCGTGGCACAGCGCTGGATGACGTACTGCGGCATGCGGCCGTTGATTTCCTGCGCCAGGCCGACCATGCGGAGCGGGTGGCCGGGGGTGCGGCTGCTGTGGGGGATGTAGTTGGGGTCGACGGGGACGCCGTGGCCGCCGACGCCGGGGCCGGGGCGGAACGCCTGGAAGCCGAAGGGCTTGGTCTCGGCGCAGCGGATGACGTCCCACAGGTCGACCCCGAGGTCGTGGCAGAGCACGGCCATTTCATTCACCAGGGCGATGTTGACGTGCCGGTAGTTCGTTTCGAGTACGCCGACGGTCTCGGCCTCGCGCGGACCGCGCGCGCGGACCACCTTGTCGGTGAGGCGCCCGTAGAAGGCGGCGGCCGATTCGGTGCAGGCGGGGGTGAGGCCGCCGATGACCTGCGGGGTGCCGGCGTAAGGGCGCAGCCGGTTGCCCGGGTCCACCCGGCTGGGGGAGTAGGCCAGGTGGAAATCGCGGCCGGCCCGCAGCCCGGAGCCTTCTTCGAGGATGGGGCGCAGGAATTCTTCCGTGGTGCCGGGGTATGCGGCGGATTCGAGCAGCACGGTGGTGTGCGCGCGCAGTTGCGCCGCCAGGGCCCTGGCGGCGTCGCCGACGGCGCTCAGGTCGAGCGTACGGTCGGCGCCGAGCGGGGTGGGGGCGCAGATGACGGCGGTACGGACCCGGCCGAGCTCGGCCGGGGTGGTGACGGTGCGGAAGCCTCCGGCGAGCATGCGGCGCAGGTCGGCGGCGGTGAGGGAGCCGTCGGCCGGGGCGCGCCCCGCTGCCAGGTCGGCCAGGAGGCGTGGGTCGGTGTCGTAGCCGATGGTGTCGATGCCGGAGGCGACTGCGGCCTGGGCGAGGGGCAGGCCGAGGTGGCCGAGTCCGATGACGGCGAGATCTGCGGGCATGGCGGTGGGCCGTCCTTCCCAATAGCCGGAGGGGAGGCAACAGGCAAGCCCTGTGGACAGTTCGGGCGAGCGCAATTTCAGACTAAGCGTAAATATGACCGTTATCCGGCATTGTGCGAGGCCGGGGCGCGGGAGTGTTGTCCACAGCCGTCCACAGGCGGTGGCTGAAGTCGGGCGGCGCAGACAGAATCGAGGGGGCCGGGATGTGATCCCGGCCACCCCGACCACTACGGGAGGCAGCAGTGAGGACAGCGACACTGGGACCCGCCGAGCGCGCCGAGGCGCTCGCGGCGATGGCCGAGCGTGAACTGGACGTGCTTGTCGTGGGCGCGGGAGTGGTCGGTGCGGGGACGGCTCTCGACGCCGTCACGCGCGGGCTCGGGACCGGACTGGTCGAGGCGAGGGACTGGGCCTCGGGCACGTCGAGCCGGTCGAGCAAGCTGATCCACGGCGGGCTGCGCTATCTGGAGATGCTCGATTTCGCGCTCGTACGGGAGGCCCTGAAGGAACGCGGACTGCTGCTGGAGCGCCTCGCGCCCCATCTGGTGAAGCCCGTGCCGTTCCTCTACCCGCTCCAGCACAAAGGGTGGGAGCGGTGGTACGCCGGGTCGGGCGTGGCGCTGTACGACGCGATGTCGGTGTCGTCCGGACACGGGCGCGGACTGCCGATACACCGTCATCTCTCGCGCAAGCGCGCCCTGCGGGTGGCGCCCGCGCTGAAGAAGGACGCCCTCGTCGGCGCGTTGCAGTACTACGACGCCCAGATGGACGACGCCCGCTATGTGACGACCCTGGTGCGCACGGCCTCGCAGTACGGCGCGCACGTGGCCAACCGGGCCCGGGTGGTCGGCTTCCTGCGGGAGGGCGAGCGGGTTGTCGGGGCGCGGGTGCGGGACATCGACGGCACCTCGGGCGGTGGGGAGTACGAGGTACGGGCCCGGCAGGTCGTCAACGCGACCGGCGTGTGGACGGACGACACGCAGGCGCTGATCGGGGAGCGCGGACAGTTCCATGTGCGGGCGTCCAAGGGCATTCACCTGGTGGTGCCGAAGGACCGGATCCACTCCTCGACCGGACTGATCCTGCGGACCGAGAAGTCGGTGCTGTTCGTCATCCCGTGGGGACGGCACTGGATCGTCGGCACGACCGACACCGACTGGGACCTCGACAAGGCCCATCCGGCGGCGTCCAGCGCGGACATCGACTACCTGCTGGAGCACGTGAACTCGGTGCTGGCGGTGCCGCTGACACGCGACGACGTGCAGGGCGTGTACGCCGGCCTGCGGCCGCTGCTGGCCGGGGAGTCGGACGCCACCAGCAAGCTCTCGCGCGAGCACACGGTCGCGCACCCGGTGCCGGGGCTCGTCGTCGTCGCGGGCGGCAAGTACACGACGTACCGCGTGATGGCGAAGGACGCCGTGGACGAGGCGGTGCACGCGCTGGACCAGCGGGTCGCCGAGTGCGTGACGGAGGACGTGCCGCTCGCCGGGGCCGAGGGGTACCGGGCGCTGTGGAACGCGCGGGCGCGGATCGCGGGGCGGACGGGGCTTCATGTGGTGCGGGTGGAACACCTGTTGAACCGGTACGGCTCGCTGACCGAGGAACTGCTGGAGCTGATCGCCCGTGACCCGTCGCTGGGCGATCCGCTGAGCGCTGCGGACGACTACCTGCGGGCGGAGGTGGTGTACGCCGCCTCGCACGAAGGGGCGCGGCACCTGGACGACGTACTGACACGGCGTACGCGCATCTCCATCGAGACCTTCGACCGGGGGACGCGCAGTGCGCGCGAGTGCGCGGAGCTGATGGCGCCGGTGCTGGGGTGGGACAAGGAGCACATCGCGAAGGAGGTCGAGCACTACGAGAAGCGGGTCGAGGCGGAACGGGAGTCGCAGCGGCAGCCGGACGATCTGACGGCCGACGCGGCGCGGCTGGGGGCGCCGGACATCGCGCCGATTCAGTGAGCCTTCACTGAGCTGATCCGGCGCGCCGATGTGGTGACTGGCCGTAATGCGGCGAACTCGGCGGGGTGGCGGGGAGGTTCGGTGGAGCTGCCCTGAAACTGCTGTGACCTGCGCGTGGTCCCTTTTGTTCGTGCTGTGAACAGGGCGCGGAGACCCGGGACCACGACCGGTCGCGCGGTGAGGGACAATGAAGGCTCTGCCAGGGCGTGTTACTGCATCACCCTGGAACGCAGCCATCGCGGGCGAAAATCAGGGATCGCAGAGGGGACGCATGTCGGAGGCGGAGCAGTCCAAGGACACCCAGGGGCGTCTTCTCGCTGGGCGGTACCGGCTCGGTGAGGTGCTCGGCCGGGGCGGCATGGGCACGGTATGGCGCGCCGTCGACGAGACGCTGGGCCGCACTGTCGCAGTGAAGGAACTGCGCTTCCCCACGAGCATCGACGAAGAGGAGAAGCGCCGGCTCATCACGCGCACGCTGCGTGAGGCGAAGGCGATCGCCCGGATCCGCAACAACGGCGCCGTGACCGTCTACGACGTCGTCGACGAGGACGACCGGCCGTGGATCGTCATGGAGCTGATCGAGGGCAAGTCGCTCGCCGACGCCGTGCGCCAGGACGGGCTGCTGACGCCGCGCCGCGCCGCCGAAGTGGGCCTCGCCATCCTCGACGTACTGCGCGCCGCGCACCGCCAGGGCATCCTGCACCGCGACGTGAAGCCGTCCAACGTCCTGATCTCCGAGGACGGCCGCGTCGTCCTGACCGACTTCGGCATCGCACAGGTCGAGGGCGACCCGTCGATCACCTCGACCGGCATGCTGGTGGGCGCGCCGTCGTACATCTCGCCGGAGCGGGCCCGTGGTCACAAGCCGGGTCCGGCCGCCGACCTGTGGTCGCTGGGCGGGCTGCTGTACGCGTCGGTGGAAGGCACGCCGCCGTACGACAAGGGGTCCGCGATCGCGACCCTCACGGCCGTCATGACCGAGCCGCTCGACCCGCCCAAGAACGCGGGCCCGCTGGAAGAGGTCATTTACGGCCTGCTGGCCAAGGACCCCGACCAGCGGCTCGACGAGGCGGGTGCGCGCGCCCTCCTCAACGACGTGATCCACCTGCCCGAAAAGCCGGACGAGCCCGAACCGTCGCCGGAGGCTACGCGGGTGGTGGCGCTGCCGCCCGTACCCGAGGACGTGCTCAGTGCGGTGCGGCCGGCCAGGAGCGGCGCCGGGGCGGACGCGGGTCCGGCTGCGAGCGAGCGGGTGCGGGGCGCGCTGAAGTCCGTACGCAACGCGGCGACGGCCCAGGCCGCCAAGCAGAAGCAGGCCGCGCAGGCGCGGTCCCTGGCGGAGGCCGGACCGGGCGCGAGGCCGCCGGCGCGGGCCTCGCTGACCGACGTCGTACCGCGTCGCACGCTGGTGATAGTGGCCGTGGTCGCGGCGCTCGCGGTGCTCGGCACGGTGCTCGCGGTCGCGCTGAACGGACCGGACGACACCGACCAGGGCACGTCCAAGAAGCCGGCGACCGCTTCGAGCGGCCCTGCCACGGGCGACTCGGACAAGGGCAAGGAGGCGGACGGCGGGAAGGGTGACAAGTCTCCCGTGCCTTCCACGGGTGACGACTCCGGCAAGGGCAGCGGCAACGACGACGGCAACGACGACGACGGCCAGGGCGATGCGGACGACTCCAAGACGGACGACCCGCCGAAGGACGGCGGGCTGCCCGAGGGGTACGTCAAGGTCAGTGACGACCGGTTCCACTTCACGATGGCGATGCCGAAGGGCTTCGCGCGGAACGGCATAGCGGGCTCCAACTCCGGCGGCAAATACAACAAGGCCGGCGGATATCCGCGCGTGCAGGTCGACTTCACCAACAGCCCCGGTGGAGACGCGCGGGCGGCCTGGGCCGCGGCCGTGGCGGGGGTAACCGCGGCCAGCGACAACTACAAGCACCTGGGCATACGGCCCGTCGACTACAACGGCTACCCCACCACCGCCGACTGGGAGTTCGAGCGCGACGAAGCGGGGATGCGGGTTCACGTGCTCAACAGGGGCTTCAAGGTCGACGCGAAGCGCGGCTACGCGATCATGGTGACCTGCAAGGCGGACGAGTGGGACGGTAAGGAGTGCCGGACGCTGCGGGAGACCGCGTTCGACACGTTCAAGCCGAAGGACTGACGTACGGAACCGCCGGGTTGCCGAGACCCGGCGGCGCAGCCCGGTTCCGCCACGTATCGTGAGAGCTCGTGGACTGACCGTACGCGACCGGAATTGACGACTTGGTGCGGTCGGGCCGAGTCGGGGAACAGTGCGCTCTGGGGAGGCGTCGTGGACGACTACGCGGGACGGGTACTTGCCGACCGCTACCGCCTTCCGCTGCCGCCTTCCGACGCGTACGAACTGGTCGAGACCAGGGCATTCGACACGTACAGCGGGCAGGAAGTCCTCGTCCGTCAGGTGCCGTTACCCGAGGTCGTCGACGCGGAGTTCCTGGACGGTGAGGGCGGCGGTGCGGCGGCGCAGCGGCGCGCGGCCGGGCGTACGACGCGGCGGCCGACCGACCCTGCCGTGCGGCGGGCCATCGAGGCGGCGCAGGCCGCCGCGCAGATTCCCGACCACCCGAGGCTCGACCAGGTCTTCGACGTCTTCGCCGAGGGCGGCTCGCTCTGGATAGTGAGTGAACTGGTCGCGGCGCGGCCGCTGGCGGCGCTGCTCGCCGAGAAGCCGCTGAATCCCTACCGGGCCGCGGAGATCGCCGCCGACGTGCTGACTGCCCTGCGGGTGCTGCACGCGCATGGCTGGACCCACCGGAACATCACCGTCCGCACGGTGCTCGTCTGCGACGACGGCCGCATCGTCCTGACCGGGCTCGCGGCCGGCGCGGCGGAGGAGGCGCTCTGCGGATACGCCCCGGTGCCGGGGCCGACGGAGTCGGCGGTGGACGCGGAGGAGGGCGGCGGCAGTTGGGGAGTCCCCGGATCGCCTCCGGGACACGAGGCGGCCGCGTCGTACGGCGGCGCTGCTGCTTCTGCTCCCGCTGCCGATCCCGGCTCCGGTGTTCGTACCGCGTTGCCGGCGGGTGGCGGGAGCCCCGCCGCCGAGGTCCGCGCCGCGCGCGCCGGAGCCATCGCGGCGTACCGCGCGGGAGCCCGTGCGGCGGCCCGGGTCAACGAGGAGCAGCGCCCGGGCGGCACAGGCTCGCTCCCGGTCCAGCGCCCGGCGCCGCGTCCGGCCGGGGGCCCGCGCGCCATCAGCCCGTACGTCGACCTCGACCCCGCTCCCGCGCCCGCTGAACTCGCCGGCACCCGGCAGGACGGCACCCGCGCCGGTACGCGCCCCGGCGCACCCGGCACCGCGAGCGGCTGGCACTCCGGGCCCGGCGCGGCGCCGAGCGCCACCCCGGAAAGCCGCCCCCCGGGCGCCCCCGGCGACTTCGACGACTCCTGGCACGGCGCCGTGCCCCGGTCCGCCGCAGGCGACGGAATGCGAGCCGACGGCCTACGACGCGGCCAGGACCAGGGCCAGGCCCAGCAGCAAAGCCACTCCCCAGCCCCCGCCGGAGCCGAGGCGCACGCCTCTCCCGCACAGGGCCAGGCCCGGAGCTGGGACGAGTTCGTGGCGGGCGGGCACGTTCCCGCGTATCAGGGGCCCGCCACCCCGCTCGCCGCCGAGCGGGCCCGGCAGGCGCGGATCGCCGTCGTCGGCGCCGTCACCGAGCGCTGGGCGCCCGAGCAGGCCGGCTCCGTCCACGAGAACTGGCAGCTGGCCCCGCCCATCGGCCCCTCGACCGACCTCTGGGCCCTGGGCGCGCTCCTCTTCCGTACCGTGCAGGGCCACGCCCCGTACCCGGAGGAGAGCGCCATAGAGCTGGTGCAGCTCGTCTGCGCCGAGCCGCCCGCCTTCGCCGAGGAGTGCGGCCCGCTGCGGCCCGTCGTCGAGTCGCTGCTGCGTCAGGACCCCACCGAGCGCCCCGACTTCGAGGAGCTGCGCGGCTGGCTCCGCTCGCTCGTACGGTCCGCGCCCGAGCCGGAGGCCGGTGCGGACATCGTGCCGCTGCCGTCCGTCGACGCCGCGCGCCTTCCGATCGTGCGCCGCCGCGGCGAGCTCGTACGCAAGCGCCGCGCCGGATCCTCGTCGGACGTGCACGGCCGCCACCGGCACAAGAAGACCAAGGCCGGGCGCAAGGGGGACCAGCGAGAGCCGCAGCTTCACCATGAGCCACGGCAGACACGGGAGCCGCGCGCTCCGCGTCCTCCGCGCGAGCCGAGGATCAAGGAGCCGCGGATTCAGAAGAAGCAGCGCGGCGGCCCGCGTTCACTCGGGCGTACGCTCCTGATCCTGATCCTCCTCGGTCTCGTCGCCGCGCTCACCTACGCGTTGGTCTTCATGCCGAAGGCCGGTGAGCAGGACCAGGACGGCAGTCAGGGCGCCCCGAAGAACGCGGGCGACGCCCGGAGCACCGGCGCGCCCACCACCCCCGGCCCCTCCGCCGGGACCGCGTCCACGCCGCCGCCTGCGCGGAAGACACCCAGCTCCCAGCAGGCGCAGACGTCCGTCCCGGCCACCGATGTCGCCAAGGGGTACAAGCTCGTCAAGGACCCCGAGGGCTTCCAGACCGTCGTCGGCAAGGACTGGGAGCGGCGCCCGGTCAACGACGCCGGCCAGGTGCGGTACCGGGGCGGCGACTTCGAGCTGGTGATCGTCCCCGGCCGCGACTCCGTCAAGGACAACGGCAGTGACCCGATGGACTACCAGCTCAAGAAGGAGCGTGAACTCCAGCCCGTCAGGGACTCCTCCTGGTCGACCCAGAACGGCCTGCGCCGCATCGACGTGGGCCGGCAGGCGATGGCGGAGGGTCAGTTCACCTGGCAGGACAGCAGCGGGCGCGATGTGTACGTCCGTAACCTGGCGATGATCGTCGGCGACCGCTACCACGTCGTCCAGGTGATCGGGCCGGAAGCCCAGCGCGACGAGATCACCGAGATCTACGAACAGGCCACGGCGGCCTACCGGCCTACCGGGTGACGGGCGGCTGACCGGCCGCCGCTTGGGGCTCTTGGACGCCGGGCAGGGACTGGAGACGTGGACCACTCACACGGGATGACCGGGGGAACCGAGGACGGGGCGGACGGGGGCGGCAGCCGCCTGATCGCCGGGCGGTACCGTCTCGGCGACCGGCTGGGACGCGGCGGCATGGGCACCGTCTGGCAGGCGACCGACGAGCTGCTCGGCCGGCAGGTCGCCGTCAAGGAGCTCCACTTCGGCGGCGACGAACCCGGCCTGCCCGCCGCCGACGCGCAGCTGCGGCGCGAGCGGGCGCTGCGCGAGGCCAGGACCGTGGCCCAGCTGGTCCACCCGCATGTGATCGTCGTGCACGACATCGTCGAGGACCCCGGCACCGAACTGCCGTACATCATCATGGAGCTGATCGACGGCGACACGCTCGCGGAAAAGATCGCGGCCGACGGCCCCGTCGATACCCGCGAGGCCGCGCGGATCGGCCTTGCCCTGGTCGGCGCACTCCGCGTCGCCCACGAGCGCGGCGTACTGCACCGTGATCTCAAGCCCGAGAACGTCCTGCTGGAAGCGGGCAGCGGCCGCGTCGTCCTCACCGACTTCGGGATCGCCCGGCTCGACGGCGGTACGACGATCACCGACGCCGGGTCCTTCGTCGGATCCCCCGAATACACCGCCCCCGAGCGGATGGAGGGCGTTGCCGCCGGCCCGGCCTCCGACATGTGGTCGCTCGGCGTGCTGCTGTGCACGGCGGTGAGCGGCGAGTCCCCTTTCCACCGCGACTCCCTGGGCGGCGTCCTGTGCGCCGTCATGCACGACCCCATCCGGCCGCCCGCCGCCGCGGCCCCGCTGCTTCCCGTCGTACGGCGCCTTCTGGAGCGTGATCCGCAGCGCAGACTCGGCGCGGCCGAGGCGGAGCGGCTGCTGCTCGCGTACCTCGTGACGGGCACCACGCCCAGGGCCGCGACGCCGTACGGGACTACGCAGCCGTACGGGACCACCCAGCCGTACGTCCCGCTCGCCCACAAGGTGGCGCGCCTGCGGGGTGGCGGCCTCCGGAGTGGCGCCGTGCGGGGCGGCGGTGTCCGGGGCGCGATCGTCGCGGGCGTTCTCGTCGCCGTGATGGCGGCGGCGGGCGCGGCGACGGCGACGCTGTTCCTGCGCGACGGTGACGGCGACGGCGACAGCCAGGGCGGCGGCCGTACGGACAGCGCGCACACCCGTACGGTCACCTCGACCGTGTCGACGGGTACCGGCGACGGGGGACCCACCCGGACCGGCACGGGCGACCCCGGCCGCATGCCCCCGCCCGGTTACCGGAGGGTGACCGACCCGGCGGGCTTCAGGCTCGCCGTTCCCGAGGGCTACCGGCGCTCGGCCGACGACAACCAGGTCTCCTACCTGTCGCCGGACAGGAGCATCAGGATCGGCGTGCGCCAGCAGAGTCCCGTAGCGGGCGGCCCGCTCGGCGCGATGCGGCTCGCGCACACGAAGGGCCCGGACACGCACCCCGGCTACCGCGCCGGCAAAGTCACGCGGACCACGCACAACGGGCTGGCGGCCGCGCTGTGGGAGTTCGTCCGGGACGGCCTCGAGCCGGGCGACGAGGACCTGCACACGTACGACCTCTGCTGGGAGGAGGGCGGTCTGATGTACGAGGTGTCGGTCTCGGCGCCGGTCCGCAGGCAGGACGACGGCAAGCGGCACTTCGACACCGCCCTCGACTCGTTCGCCCGCGGATAGACCCGCAGCCGTGCCCAAGGGCCGGCACAAGCCCCTGATCAGGGGTTATTTGCCAGTGAACACTGGCGCGGTGGTGTGGGGCTGGTGAAAAGGCGTTACCGGCGGGTACCAAAAGGCGCGCGGGAGGCTTACTCTCCCCCTCATGACGGACTCGCAGGCCCCCGCAGCCGCCCTCGGTACGAACCCACTCGCCGCAGCCCCCGCAGGTGCGCGCACCGCGGCCGATGTGGTCACCCCCGAGGTGGTCGCACAGCTCACGCGTGACGTGGTCGGCTCCGGCCGCACCGCGAACCACACGCCCTTCACCGGCGAGAAGCTGGCGGACCTGCCGGAGTCCACCCCCGAGGACGTCGCCACCGCCTTCGCGCGGGCGCGCGCCGCCCAGCCCGTCTGGGCGGCCATACCCGTACGCCGGCGCGCCGCGATCCTGCTCCGCTTCCACGACCTGGTCCTGGAGCGCCAGGCCGAGGTCCTCGACCTCATCCAGCTGGAGACCGGCAAGGCCCGCCTGCACGCGCACGAGGAGGTCCTGGCCGTCGCCATCGCCGCCCGCCACTACGGCCGCAAGGCCGCGTCGTACCTCAGGCCCAAGCGGCGCACCGGGGCGATCCCGACCCTGACGAAGGTCACCGAGCTGCGCCAGCCGCGCGGTGTCGTCGGCCAGATCGCCCCCTGGAACTATCCCTTCGAGCTGTCGATCGGTGACGCGCTGCCCGCCTTCGTCTCCGGCAACGCCGTCGTGATGAAGCCCGACACCGAGACCGCGCTGACCGCCCTGTGGGCCCGCGACCTCCTCGTCGAGGCCGGGCTGCCCGCCGAGGTCTTCCAAGTCGTCCTCGGCGAGGGCCCGGTCGTCGGCCCCGAGATCGTCAAGCACGCCGACTACGTCTCCTTCACCGGCTCCACCCGCACCGGCCGCGAGGTCGCCCAGGGCGCCGCCGCCCGCCTCATCGGCGTATCCCTCGAACTCGGCGGCAAGAACGCCATGCTGGTCCTGGAGGACGCCGACGTCGAGAAGGCGGCGGCGGGCGCCGTCCGCGCCTGCTTCTCCTCCGCCGGACAGCTGTGCATCTCCATCGAGCGGCTGTACGTCCACGAGTCGATCGCCGACGACTTCGTGGCCCGGTTCGCCGCCCGTACGAGGGCGATGCGCCTGGGCACGTCCCTCGCGTACGGCGCCGACATGGGCTCCCTCGTCGGGGAGCGCCAGCTGGAGAACGTCAAGCGGCACGTAGAAGAGGCCGTCGCCAAGGGCGCCACGCTCGTCGCCGGCGGCGTCGCCCGCCCCGACATCGGCCCGCTCTTCTTCGAGCCGACCATCCTGGACGGCGTCGAGGCGCCGATGGCGGTGTGCACCGAGGAAACGTTCGGCCCGGTCGTCTCCATCTACCGGTTCACCGACGAGGACGAGGTCGTCGAGCAGGCCAACGCCACCCCGTACGGTCTCAATTCGAGCGTCTGGACCAAGAACGGCAAGCGCGGTCACGCGATCGCCGCCCGGCTGCGCACCGGCACGGTCAACATCAACGAGGGCTACGCCCCGGCGTACGGCAGTGTCCAGGCGCCGATGGGCGGCATGAAGGAATCCGGACTCGGCCGCCGGCACGGCTCCGAGGGCATCCTCAAGTACACCGAGGCCCAGACCGTGGCCCACCAGCGGCTGATCCCGATGGCCCCGTCCTTCGGCATGGACGACGAGCAGTACGCGGCGTTCATGAGCACCAGCCTGAAGGCGCTGAAGCTCCTGCGTTTCCGCTGATCCAGATTGCTGATCCAGGTTTTTTGACGAGGAGCGCCAATGCCACAGGAGAGCTCTGTGTACGACTACGACGTCATCGTCGTCGGATCCGGCTTCGGCGGCTGCGTATCGGCCCTGCGCCTGACGGAGAAGGGCTACCGGGTCGGCGTCCTGGAAGCGGGCCGCCGCTTCACGCGTGAGACCCTGCCCAAGACCTCCTGGGACATCAAGAACTACCTCTGGGCACCCGCGCTCGGCCTCTTCGGCATCCAGCGCGTACACCTGCTCGGGAACGTCATGGTGCTGGCGGGCGCGGGTGTGGGAGGCGGCTCCCTCAACTACGCCAACACGCTGTACGTACCCCCCGCTCCCTTCTTCCAGGACCAGCAGTGGGCGGACATCACCGACTGGCAGGACGAACTCGCGCCGTACTACGACCAGGCCAAGCGCATGCTCGGGGTGCGGCTCAACCCGACCATGACGCCGTCCGACGTACACCTGAAGGCGACCGCCGAGGCCATGGGAGTGGGCGACACATTCCACATGGCACCGGTAGGTGTCTTCTACGGCGACGGGCAGGACGCCGACGGTGATTCAACGGCCGGGCCCGGCACGGAAGTTCCCGACCCCTACTTCGGTGGCGTGGGCCCGTCCCGCAAGGCCTGCACGGAATGCGGCGAGTGCATGACCGGCTGCCGGCACGGCGCGAAGAACACCCTCAACGAGAACTACCTCTACCTGGCCGAGAAGGCCGGCGCGGTCGTCCACCCCATGACCTCCGTCGTCGGCCTCACCGAGCACCCGGACGGCGGCTACCGCGTCGCCACCGTCCCCACCGACGCCCGCCGCAAGGCCAAGCCCCGCACCCTGCGCGCACGCCAGGTCGTCGTCGCCGCCGGTACGTACGGCACGCAGACCCTCCTGCACACCATGAAGGACCGCGGCGACCTCCCTCGCATCTCCGCGAAGCTGGGCGAGCTGACCCGCACCAACTCCGAGGCCCTCGTCGGCTCGCAGACCACCGACCGCCGCTACCGCAAGAAGCACGGCGCGAAGACCGGCGCGAAGAAGGCGGACTTCACGCGGGGCGTCGCCATCACGTCCTCGATCCACCCCGACGCCAACACCCACATCGAGCCGGTCCGTTACGGCAAGGGCTCCAACGCGATGGGCGCGATGTCCATCATCCAGGTGCCGTACGCCGACAAATTCCCCCGCGCGCTGGGCTGGCTCGGCAACGTCGCCAGACACCCGCTGCTGACCCTGCGGTCGCTCTCCAACCACCGCTGGTCGGAGAAGACCATCATCGGGCTGGTCATGCAGTCGCTGGACAACTCCCTGACGACGTACCGCAAGCCGGGCGGCATCGGAAAGGGCCTGCTCACCGCCCGCCAGGGCCACGGCGCGCCCAACCCGAAGCAGATACCCGAGGCGGCGCGCGCCGCGAGCATCCTCGCCGACGAGATCAACGGCTTCGCGGGCAGCAACATCGGCGAGCTCATGGGCACGCCGCTGACCGCGCACTTCCTGGGCGGCTGCCCGATCGGCGCCTCGCCGGAGAAGGGCGTCATCGACCCGTACCACCGGCTGTACGGACACCCGGGCATCTCGGTGGTGGACGGCTCGGCCGTCTCCGCCAACCTGGGCGTCAACCCTTCGCTGACGATCACCGCACAGGCGGAGCGGGCCATGTCGTACTGGCCCAACAAGGGCGAGCCGGACGCCCGCCCGGCGCAGGACGCGGCGTACGAGCGCCTCGCGGCGATCGAACCGAAGGCGCCGGCGGTGCCGAAGGAGGCCTTCGGCGCGCTGAAGCTGCCGTTCCTCGGCATACCGGCGGTCCCGCCCAAGAGTTGAGCGGGCAGGCAAAAGGCGCTGCACCCCCCTCCGAGTGCAGCGCCTCTTGCCGGTCCTCCACCGAGTCCCTACCGGTGTGTCACCGGGTCATACGGGCCGTGTCAGGCCTCGGAACCGGCCTGGCGGCGGCGTACGACGAACATCGCACCGACGCCGAGCGCCACAGCCGCGCCGCCCGCGAGGGCGAACATCGGCACCGCGGACGAGGAACCCGTCTCGGCGAGGGCGCCGGTCACGGCCGGGACCGTGCTCTCGGTCGGCTTCTCGCTCGGGACCGGGGCCTTGCCGCCCTCCGTGGGCTTGGTGCCCTCCGTGTCGGTACCGGCCGCGACGATCTCGAACTTGTACGAGACGTCGGCGAAGCCGGCGCAGTCCTCGTCACCGGTGTAGAAACCCGCGCCGAGGGTGAACGCGGTGCCGGCCGGCGCGCTGGCCTTGACGTTCAGGCGCAGCTTGATGTCGACTTCGTAGCCGGCCTCGATCTTGCTGGACTCGCCGACGTAGCCGACGGCGTTGCCCTCCTGGTCGACGAGGTCGTCCCAGGTGTTGAGCTCCTCGTTGTACGCCTGCAGCGTCACCTGGCGGGACTTGATGAGCTCCATGCCGTCCTTGTCGAAGGACGCCCCGGCGAAGTAGTAGACGTCCGAGACGTCCGTGTCCGACGAGTTGTAGACGTTCAGGCTGAACTGGCGCCAGCCGCTGCCCGCGGCGATCTTGCCCGGCAGACCCTTGACCGCGAGTTCGAGGTCGGAGTTCTCGCAGATGCCCCAGTCGTCCTCACCGGGGTCGGTGTCGGGGTCCTCGTCGCCGGGCTCGGTGCCGGGCTCGGGGTCCACGGGCTCCTGGCCCGGGTCCTCCTCGCCCTCCGGGTCGGTCTCGCTGCCGGGGTCGACCGCCGGGTCCGTGGCCGGGTCCGGGTCACCGGCGGGGTCGGTGACCGGGTCCGTCCCGGGGTCCGTCGGCGGCTCCTCCACGGAGGGGTCCGTGTCGGACGGGTCGGGGTCACCGGCGGGGTCGGTGGCCGGGTCCGTCCCGGGGTCCGTCGGCGGCTCCTCCTCGGACGGGTCGGTCGCGCCGGGGTCGGTGGCCTCGCCCGGGTCCGTCTCGGACGGGTCGGTCGCGTCGACCGGGTCGTTCTCCTCGGCCGGGTCGGTCGCGCCGGGGTCGGTTGCCTCGCCCGGGTCGGTCGTCTCGGTCTGCGAGGTGGTGGTGGGCTCGCCCTCGGCGTACGCGGCCGGCGCGGCCAGCAGAGCGGCGGGAGCTATGACGGCTGTCGCAGCCGCAAGGGCCATGGCGCGGCGAAGCTTCATGTAGTCCTCAGAAAGTCTGGCGTACCGCGCAGAGCTGCGGCACGAGATGTGAGGGCCGCCGTGGCGTGGGGGTGCACAGGTGGCCGTTGGTTCGCATGGATGACCTGTGACGGGCGTAAAGGGTTGCCCGGAATCTCATGGGTTTCTCATGTGGCGTGCGTCACGTGGCCGCCGCGCCGCCCGGCAAGGCACATCGCCCGCGCAAAGCGAAGGGCCCCGCGGAAGGGGGAGATCCGCGGGGCCCCAGGCCGTCAGCACCGGCGTCAGGGCAGCGCCGGTGCCGCGGGGGCGGCGCCGGGGGGTGCGCCGCTGGCTCTTGAGGTGAAGCTGGGGTGGAGCTGAGTGGAGCTGAGTGGAGCTGAGTGGAGCGTGCTGAGGGCGACCCGGCGCACGAGGGGCGCACGGTCGGTGTCGAGTGCGCGGGCTGCCTTTGCATCGTGCGGGATCTGCCGCGGCGGGCGCAACAGTTTCGACGACATCCCGGGACCCGGCCCAGTGACACGGCCGGTCGGTTCCGGGCGTCCCCGGAACCGACCGCCTTGGGTGACCGGGCTGCTGTCCCCTGCCGACCGGTCACGCGCGCCGGGACGAGGTCCCACGACGCACTTGCAGTACGCCGCACGCCCCGGCGGAGCCACGCGTGGTTCTTTCCTGCGGGCCCGCCCCTGGCTGGCGCGGACACCGGGACCAACGAGGCCCCGCGGGGCCCGGTCACGCGCCGTACGGGTGAGGATGCGCCCGAACTCAGATGCGGCCCCGGCACAGCTCCAGCATCGTCATCGCGAGCGCCGTGCCGGGCTTCCCGAGAGCGTCCCTGTAGTGGCCGAGGACCTCCATCTCGCGCGACAGGTTCACGCGGCGTCCGCCCGAGGTGATGCGGGCCTCCTGGATGACGGCCGAAACGGCCATCCGTTCCTGGATGAGACCGATGATCCTGTCGTCGAGCGAGTCGATGCGCTCCCGGGCGTTGCCGATCAGGTCCGCGGCCTCGTCGGTGCGGGCGCCGGTCTTGTCGGCGGCGGTGACGGCGGCGGTGCTGGTGCTGGTGCTCATGTCCGTATCTCCTCTATGTGAAGGGGTACGGCCCCCCGGGGCGGCGGCCAGGCCCGGGAATGACAGAACGCCCCGGGCCTTGTCGGCCCGGGGCGCCTGTGAAGTCGCTTGTCAGTTGCTCAAGCAGCTCGACCATGGCACCGGTCGGACCGGGTGCCATAGGTAAAGAGGAAGCTCAGCTGCTTGTGCATGGGTCCAGTATGTCCTGGCGCCGGCGGGCGGCCAAAGCCCGGTTCGTATGGTGAGACAAGGGGAATGTCGCGTCCCCGTTAGAATTGACAGTCCCGACACCCTTCACCGCCGGAAGGCCGCCCCGTGCCAGCAGTGCCCCCCGCCGCCCCCGACGCCGTCCTCGTTGTCGACTTCGGCGCGCAGTACGCCCAGCTCATCGCCCGCCGTGTCCGTGAGGCCCGCGTCTACAGCGAGATCGTCCCCAGCACCATGCCGGTGGCGGAGATGCTGGCCAAGAACCCCAAGGCGATCATCCTCTCCGGCGGCCCGTCCTCCGTGTACGAGGACGGCGCCCCGACCCTCGACCGCGAGATCTTCGAGGCCGGTGTCCCCGTCTTCGGCATGTGCTACGGCTTCCAGCTGATGGCCACGACGCTCGGCGGCGCGGTCGACGACAACGGTGCGCGCGAGTACGGACGTACCCCTCTCGCCGTCTCCAAGGCCGGCTCCACCCTCTTCGAGGGCACCCCGGTCGAGCAGTCGGTGTGGATGTCGCACGGCGACGCCTGCTCGGCCGCGCCCGAGGGCTTCACCGTCACCGCGTCCACGGACGTCGTGCCGGTCGCCGCCTTCGAGAACGACGAGAAGAAGCTGTACGGCGTGCAGTACCACCCCGAGGTCATGCACTCCACGCACGGCCAGCAGGTCCTGGAGCACTTCCTCTACCGGGGCGCGGGCATCGACCCCGACTGGACCACGCACAACGTCGTCGAGGAGCAGATCGCCGCCATCCAGGCACAGGTCGGCACCAAGCGCGCCATCTGCGGCCTGTCCGGCGGCGTGGACTCCGCCGTCGCGGCAGCGCTCGTCCAGAAGGCCATCGGCGACCAGCTGACGTGCGTGTACGTCGACCACGGTCTGATGCGCAAGGGCGAGACCGAGCAGGTCGAGAAGGACTTCGTCGCGGCCACCGGCGTACAGCTGAAGGTCGTCGACGCGCAGGAGCGCTTCCTGAACGCGCTCGCCGGGGTCTCCGACCCCGAGGAGAAGCGGAAGATCATCGGCCGCGAGTTCATCCGCGTCTTCGAGCAGGCCCAGGCGGAGATCGTCGCCGAGGCCGGCGCGGAGGGCGAGGACGTCGCGTTCCTCGTGCAGGGCACGCTCTACCCGGACGTCGTCGAGTCCGGTGGCGGCACCGGCACTGCGAACATCAAGTCGCACCACAACGTGGGCGGCCTGCCCGACGACATCGAGTTCGAGCTCGTCGAGCCGCTGCGCCAGCTCTTCAAGGACGAGGTCCGGATGGTCGGCCAGGAGCTCGGCCTCCCGGAGGAGATCGTCCAGCGTCAGCCGTTCCCCGGCCCCGGCCTCGGCATCCGCATCGTCGGCGAGGTCACCAAGGAGCGCCTGGACCTGCTGCGCGAGGCCGACGCGATCGCCCGCGAGGAGCTGACGGCGGCCGGTCTGGACCGCGACATCTGGCAGTGCCCGGTCGTTCTGCTCGCGGACGTACGGTCCGTGGGCGTCCAGGGTGACGGCCGGACGTACGGCCACCCGATCGTGCTGCGCCCGGTCTCGTCCGAGGACGCGATGACGGCGGACTGGACGCGGATGCCGTACGACGTACTGGCGAAGATCTCGACCCGCATCACGAACGAGGTCGCGGACGTGAACCGCGTGGTGCTCGACGTGACGAGCAAGCCGCCGGGCACGATCGAGTGGGAGTAACCCCCACCGCTCAGCAAGGTCAACGCCGTCGCCGTCGCTCATTCGTTTGGGCGGCGGCGTTGTCGTTCCCGGTGGGTACGCTGACTTTGCACGCGAGACTCCGTCGCATGGGAGCAATCATGAGCGCCGCGCCCGAGTACGAACTGGACGAGCAGTACAACTATCCAGTACCCCCGGCGGGCGGCTGGACTGCGGACGATCTCGACCGGCTTCCGAACTTGCCCAGGCGTACTGAGCTGATCGACGGGAGCCTCGTCTTCTTGAGTCCGCAAACTACCTTCCACATGCGCACCATGCGTCTGCTGGAGAACGCTCTCCTGGATCAGGTTTCGGACGAGCTCGACGTTTTTCGGGAGTTCAGCATCAAGCTGAACAAGCGAAACCGGCCTGAGCCGGACGTCCTCGTGGTTCCGATCGGAGCGGATACCGGCCCGAAGAGCACCTACCTCAAGCCCGAAGACGTCATCTTGGCTGTCGAGGTCGTCTCCGAGGACTCAGAAGAGCGCGACCGCGAGGTCAAGCCCCGGAAGTATGCCGGGGCAGGCGTGCCGCACTACTGGCGCGTGGAAGAGAACGATGGCCTTCCTGTCGTGTACGTCTACGAGCTCGATCCGGCGCTCAAGGCCTACGTTCCAACGGGCATCCACCACAACAGGCTCAAGCTGACAGTCCCGTTCGACATCGATATCGATCTCACGGCGATCAACCGCCGTCGGCGTGCCGGCGACTGATAACGCACGCCTCTGTTCAGCTCCCGTACCGCGCGGTAGCTTCCGGCCCATGAGTGAGATACCCGCGCCCGTACCGGTTCCGGTTCCAGTTCCCGTCGAGCAGCTGGCCTTCGCGATGCCGCCCACCCACGCGACCGCCGCCGAGGAGCGTCAGTACCGCAAGGAGCGGCTCGCGGGAGCGCTCAGGCTGTTCGGGCGGTATGGGTACGAGGAAGGCGTCTCGGGGCACATCACCGCGCGCGACCCGCAGCACGCCGACTGCTACTGGGTGAATCCCTTCGGGCTCGCCTTCGCCGACATGACCGTGAGCGACCTGATCCTCGTCAACGGCGACGGGCAGGTCGTCGAGGGCGCCCGCCACGTCAACCAGGCGGCGTTCATGGTCCACGCACGGGTCCACCGGGCCAGGCCGGACGTCGTGGCCGTCGCCCACACCCACTCGATCCACGGCCGTGCGCTGTCCGCGCTGGGCGAGCTGCTCGATCCGATCACGCAGGAGGCGTGCGCGTTCTACGAGGACCACGCGCTGTACGACGCGTACACGGGCGTCTCCGTGGACGAGGCGGAGGGGCGGTGGATCGCGGGCGCGCTCGGGCCCCACAAGGCCGTCATCCTGCGCAACCACGGGCTGCTGACCGTCGGGGACTCGGTGGACGCGGCGGCCTGGTGGTTCCTCGCGATGGAGCGCTGCTGCCAGGTGCAGCTCGCCGCGCGGGCGGCGGGACGGCCCGTACTGATCGACCACAAGGACGCGGTCGCCACGCGCGAACAGCTGGGCAGCGACCTCGTCGCGTGGATCAACCACCAGCCGCTGTGGCGCCGGATCAGCCGCACCGAGCCGGAGCTGTTCGGGTAGCACTCGGGTAGCACTCTTTCGGGTGGAGCGCGGGCCTCCCTCCGTACGGCACAATTCCCCTACACCGGAGGGAAGTTCCCTTCAGCGGGTTCGAGAGGGCGGAAAACTTCCGTGGCTGTGCAAGAGGCAAGACAGAGCACGCACAGTGGCGGTTGCACGTGCGGCGACTGCCCGCACGGCGCCCGCGAGGGCCACCGCCGTGCCGTTTCCGCCTTCCTGGCCAAGCGCGACGGTCTCGCCGCAGGTCAGGGGCTGCCCGCCGCCGTCGCGCACTCCGCCGGTGCCTCGCGCCAGTGGGTGTCGGACGAGCTGACGCAGTCGGCCCGCGCTGTCGCCGAACGCAGCCGCGAGGCGGGCGAGGCGTGGCTCGCCATGGTGTGGCGCAGCACGCTGTTCGTGGTGTGGGGCGGGGTGATCGTGCTGCTGCTCGCGGAGGCGTTCACGGCCATCGGCGCCGGCTGGACACCGGCCCGCACGGCGGGGCTGATCGCGGCGCTCGTCACTGCCGCCCTGCTGACCGGCGCGGCGCGCATGCACCGGGCGCGCGGTGGCCTGCTCGCGCCCCTCATCGGTGAGGACAACCGGCTGTCGACCTCGCGCGCCGTCGCCGCGAGCTGGGTGCTGCTCATCGTCTTCGCGGTGCTGGTGATCGCGATCCAGCTGGCCGGCGCCTCCGACCACGCCGACCGCGACGCGCTGATCGCCGGCCTCGAACTCGCCCGTGGGCTCGGCATGCTGACCGTCCTCGCGCTGACCTGCGCGATCGCCGTCGTCGTACGTCACGTGGTGACCGTCCGGGTCCTCTCCCAGCGCCTGCAGAAGGTACGGGCCGACCGCCCCCGCGCCGCCGACCTGCTCACCGATGACGCGGGTCGCGGCAACTTCGCCGACGTGCAGTACGTCCTGGTGAGCGCGGTCGCGGTGGTCTTCGCCGCCGTACGTCTCGCCCGGCGTCCCGAGCAACTGCCCGATCTGCCGTGGGGCCTGGCCGTACTGGTGGCGGTCTCGGCGGCGACGTACTTCGCGGGGAAGTTCGCGGAGGGCGGCCGTCCGGTGGTCCTGTCGGTCGTGCGGGCCAGGGAGGCGGGCGATCTGGACGCGCCGATCCGTACCGGCGACGACATCGAGATCCGCGGCGCGGGCTTCGTACCGCCGGGCGCGGGGACCCCTGACCGGCTGGCCCGGATGGTCGTACGGATCGGCACAGTGCACGTCCACGTCCCGCTGATCCCGGTGCCCGGTGGCTTCGCCAACCCGACGGACACGGTGCTGACGGTGCCCGTGCCGGTGGAGGTCGAGCCGGGGCGGGTGGATGTGCAGGTGGTGACGGCGGCGGGCGCGGAGACCGACCGGGTGACGATCGACGTCACCGACTGAGCGGCCGGCCGACTGAGCGGCCGGCCGACTGAGCGGCTGAGCAGCACCCTTCGCGACCTGCCGTTTGAGCCGGATCACCGTTGCATACGTATCCCTCTTCGAGGGGCGCGGGAAGAATCGCGCCCGCGCCGTACGGGCGGCGCTGACTCTTCGGAGAGGCGGGACCAGACCATGAGCCACGGGTATCGAACCGGCGGCAACGGCAGCATGGCGGGAACGGGCACGGGCATGAGCGCGGACAGGCGCATGGGCATGGGCGACGGGCCGCACGGGCGCGGCGGCCTGCGGGCCACGGCGCGGCGCTACTCGCTCCTGCCCCTGCGCGTCTTCCTCGGGGTCACCTTCATCTACGCGGGCCTGGACAAACTGACGGACAGTCAGTTCATGTCCGCGAGCGGCACCGGCTCGGTCGGCGAGATGATGCGCGGCGTGCGCGACACCTCGGCCATCCCCGCCCTCGTGGACCTCGCGCTCAAGAACCCCGAGGGCTTCGGCTACGCCATCGGCTTGGGTGAACTCGCCGTCGGCATCGGCACGCTGATCGGACTGCTCGCCCGCCTCGCCGCACTCGGCGGGGCGCTGATCTCGCTGAGCCTGTGGCTGACGGTGAGCTGGTCGTCCGACCCGTACTACTACGGGAACGACCTGATCTACCTCATGGCCTGGCTCCCGCTCGTGCTCGCGGGCGCCGCGTTCGTCTCCGTCGACGCGGCCCTGGCGGCGCGCCGCCGGCGCACGCTGTAGGTCACCCAGCTCACCGCGCCCGCGAGCAGCAGCCCGAGGCAGATGACGGGGAGCGCGAGGTAGGCCGGGACCTGCCATGCGCCCGCGGCGTCTGCCGTGTACGCCGCTGCCGTGCCCAGCACGACGAGGCCGCTGATCAGCTTGCCGGGCTTGAACTGGTGCGCGTCACTTCGCGGCACGGGTCACCTCCACCTGTCCGACGCCGACTTCCAGATGCAGCTGAAGTGTCCCGGCGGGCTCGCTGCCCTGCGGTCGCCCGTTGGCCGGCTCCGGTTCTGGCTCCAGTGTCCGGCGCCGGTCCTGGTCCGTCCGTACGTCGAAGTCCTGTCGCTTCTCTCCCGGCAGCTGGATGTCTCCGACACCCACCTTCATGCGCAGTTCCACCCTCACGTCCTTCGGTACGACGACCCTGAGCTGCCCCGCACCGACCTCGGCCCGGGTGGCCACCGACGAGTCCGCCGGCACGCGTACGCCGCTGAGGTCGAGCGTGCCCACGCCCGACCCGAGCTCGTACCCCGGCCGCACGTCCGAGGCCGAGGCCGGCTTCCAGTCCGTACGCATCCAGTCCGTGGAGATCTGCTTCGGCAGCGCGGCGGCGCCGGCCAGCATCAGCGCGGTGATCACGGTGAGCAGAATCGTGCCGGCGCTCGTACGGCCGCGGAACGCGCTCACCGTGATGCCGAGCCCGAAGACGGCGAGCGCGCAGGACAGGCCGAGCTGGAGGCTCGTGCCGAGCGGCTCGGCGTCCCACGACAGGCCGGTGCCGAGCGCGGCCGCCAGTACCGCCAGCAGGAACACCCGGCCGCCGATGCCGCGCGGCCCGCGCGTCGCGGGATCGCGCCGCTGCTGCGGGGGAAGGACGGGGGCCGTACCCCGGTCCCGGGCCGGCGCCTCGTCCACGACCGCGTCCTCGGGCCCCCACAGATAGCCGGTGCCGACCGGGCCCGTCGTGCCGTCCTTGACGATGGGGTCCCGCCACCAGGAGGGCGCCCCGGGTACGGGCGGCGCCTGCGTCTCCGGTGGCGCGACGGCGGCGGCCTGTGCGGCCACCGGGTCGACCGGGCCGGTTTCGGGGTCGGTGAGGCGGCGGCGCTGCGACCAGTAGGCGGCGCCGGCGAGGGCGATGGAGAGCAGCACGGCGAAGCCGAGGACGCTGCCGTTGTTCAGCATCGAGAGGAAGAGTCCGCAGCCGACGAGGGCGAAGAGCACGGCGATGAGCGTGGCGCCGTCCACCCGGCCGGTCAGCAGGCGACGGGCCTCGTTCTCGTCCTCGCCGTCGAGGGGGATGAAGAGCCAGGCGAAGCCGTAGAAGATCAGGCCGAGACCGCCGGTGGCGGCCAGGAGGCCGAGACCGATCCGGAAGATCACCGGGTCGAGGTCGAAGTGCCGGCCGAGCCCGCCGCACACGCCGCCGACCATCTTCTGCCGCTTGCTGCGGCGCAGCGGCAGTGGCGGTGGCGGTGGGTCTCCGGCGGATGCCGGGGAAGCGGCGGCGTCGTACGGCTGTGTCATACGTCCATGGTGAGGGGCGGTACGGCGCCGCGGCACCCGCCCCGACCCTGGACGATCCCTGATTTCCACCCCGAGTGCTGTGCCCGGTCAGGCGGCGGGCTCCAGGACCTTGCGGGTGATGCGCTCGGCGACGGCGGTGACGAGCGTGCGCGAACGGCGGGGTGAGAGGTGGGCCGCGACGGCGTTGCCGAGGCCCGGCGTGACGTAGGCGCGGTTGCGGTCGAGCGCGGCCAGGGCGGCCCTGACGACGGGCTCGGGAGTGGTGAAGTTGCCGGTCACGGCCGCCTTGCGGGTGCCGATGGCGTCGAAGAAGGCGGTCTCGACGGGCCCGGGGCACAGGGTCGTGACGCGGATGCCGCGGCGGCGGTACTCCTGGCGGAGTGCGAGCGAGAAGTTGAGGACGAACGTCTTCGTGGCGCTGTAGACGGCGAAGTACGGGCTGGGCTGGAAGGCGGCGGTGGAGGCGACGTTGAGTACGCCGCCGGAGCCGCGAGCCAGCATGCCGGGCAGCAGTTCGTGGGTGAGGTCGACGAGCGCGACGACGTTGACCATGAGCTGGTCGTGGTCGCGGGCGCCGGAGATCTCCTCGAACCGGCCGCAGGTGCCGAAGCCGGCGTTGTTGACCAGCAGATCGACGGTGAGCCCGCGCTCGGTGAGGGCTGCACCGACGCGGCGTGCGGCGTCCGGTTCGGCGAGGTCCTGGACGAGGACGTGGGCGCGTACGCCGTGTTCCTTGCCGAGCCGCTCGGCGAGGGCGTGGAGCCGGTCCTCGGAGCGGGCGACGAGGACGAGGTCCATGCCGCGGGCGGCGAGCTGGGCGGCGAACTCGGCGCCGAGTCCCGAGGAGGCTCCGGTGATGAGGGCGGTGGGGTTGGTGGGGTTGGTCATGAGGGTGTCCTTCCGGCGTTTATTCAGGGGAACTTGCGACCGACTTGCAACATCAGAGTAGCAATTAAATTCCTATCTGCAACAGCAGTGATGCAGATAGCGAGGTAGCTGTGGCGGTGGCGTATCATTTGGTGAGTTTCGAAGCGGATGTAGGAGGACGACCCATGGACGGGACCCGCACGGCCGGACGGCCGCTGCGAGCGGACGCGGAGCGCAGTGTGCGCGCGATCCTGGAGGCCGCCGAACGTGTCCTCACCGAGGACGCGACCGCCTCCATGGAGCAGATCGCCGAGGCCGCCGGGGTCGCCAGGACCACCGTCCACCGCCGCTTCGCCAGCCGTCAGGCGCTGATCGACGCGCTCGCCGATTCGGCCGTACGGCAACTGGTGCAGGCCATCGACGACGGGCGCCCCGACACCACCCCACCCCTGGTGGCGCTGCACCGGATCACGGCCAACGTGCTCAGGATCAAGGGCTCATGGGGCTTCGCGCTGGCGCAGACGCACGCCCCCGAAAGCCCCGCCGCCCAGGCGCAGCAGGACATCACCAACCGCTGCATGGATCTCCTCGCGCGCATGCGCGACAAGGGCCTGCTCGACCCGGCCGCCGACCTCGACTGGGTACGCCGCGTGTACTACGCGCTCATCGGCGAGGCCGTCCAGGACGGAGCCGCCGGCGCGGAGCCGGACGCGCTCGCGACCCGGGTCGTCGACACGTTGCTGTACGGGCTCGGGGCGCGCGGGGGCGACAGGCCCGCAGCCCGCTAGTCAGGGGAATGTGGGGGACCGACCCTGATGCCCTGGCCCACCCGTACATGTGACCATCGGGGCATGCCAGTCGCCACGCCCCGCCGAGCCGCGAGCTCCCACGGCCCCGAACCGGAGGAGTCGCAGCCGCGCAAGCTCTACCGCAGCGCCGAAGGGCGGATGCTCGGAGGTGTCGCGCGCGGGCTCGCCGGGCATCTCGGACTGCCGGTGGTCTGGGTGCGGATCATTTTTCTCGCGCTCTTCCTCTCGGACGGTCTTGGCGCGGTGCTGTACGCCGTCTTCTGGTTCGTGGTGCCGCTCGGCGTCGGTGGCGTGGACGCGCCGCGCTCGGCCTTCGAGACCGCACCCGACGGGCGCCGCAAGCTCCGTAAACCCGACAAGGGCCAGGTCTTCGCACTCTTCGCGCTGCTCGTCGGCGCCCTCACCTTCGTCACCAACGTCGACGTGGGCGGCCAGGCCGGGCGGTACGTGTGGCCGGCGCTGCTGATCGGCCTCGGCGTCGTACTCGTCTGGCGCCAGGCCGACAACGCGCGCCGCGCCCACTGGACGGAGACGCCCCGCCGTCGCCGGATGCTGCAACTGGCACGCGGCATGGCGGGCGTGGCACTGGTCGGCATGGGCCTGACCGCGTTCCTGGTGGTACGGGGCTCCGCGGCGCAGCTCGGCAACGTACTGACGGCGGCGCTGGCGGTCGTCACCGGCATAGCGCTCCTGGCCGGGCCCTGGCTGGTGCGTATGACCCAGGACCTGTCCGAGGAGCGCCTGATGCGCATCCGCGCCCAGGAACGCGCCGAAGTCGCGGCGCATGTGCACGACTCGGTGCTGCACACCCTGACGCTGATCCAGCGCAACGCGGAGGACCCGGGAGAGGTACGGCGCCTGGCGCGGGCGCAGGAGCGGGAACTGCGTAACTGGCTCTACAAGCCGGAGGGCAACGGCAAGGAGGAGTCCGAGGAGCCCACCACCCTTGCCGAAGCGGTCAAGCGGTCGGCGGCGGAGGTCGAGGACAAGCACGGCGTACCGCTGGAGGTCGTGGTCGTCGGCGACTGCCCGCTCGACGACAAGCTGATCGCGCAGATGCAGGCCGCACGCGAGGCAATGGTGAACGCCGCCAAGTACGGTGGCGAGGGCGGGGCGGTGCAGGTCTACGCGGAGGTCGAGGGCCGGACGGTATTCGTCTCCGTACGGGACCGGGGGCCCGGGTTCGATCTGGATTCGGTGCCGGACGACCGTATGGGCGTACGAGAATCGATCATCGGCCGTATGCAGCGCAACGGCGGCACGGCGAGGCTGCGTTCCGCGCCCGACGGGGGCACGGTGGTCGAGCTTGAGATGGAGAGGGCGGCGGACGCATGACCGAGACCACGACCGAGAGCGGCAGCGAGGCACGCAGGGTACGGGTGGTGCTGGTGGACGACCACCGGATGTTCCGTACGGGAGTGCAGGCGGAGATCGGGCAGACCGAGACGACCGGCGTCGAGGTGGTCGGTGAAGCCGCCGACGTCGACCAGGCGGTCACGGTCATCACGGCGACCCGGCCCGAGGTCGTCCTGCTCGACGTCCACCTGCCGGGCGGCGGCGGCGTAGAGGTTCTGCGCCGGTGCGCGCCGATGATGGGCGCGGTGGAGAACCCGGTGCGGTTCCTGGCGCTGTCGGTGTCGGACGCGGCGGAGGACGTGATCGGGGTGATCCGGGGCGGGGCGCGGGGGTACGTGACGAAGACGATCACGGGCGCGGATCTCGTCGACTCCATCTTCCGCGTACAGGACGGCGACGCGGTGTTCTCGCCCCGGCTGGCGGGCTTCGTGCTGGACGCGTTCGCGTCGACGGACGCGCCGCCGGTGGACGAGGACCTGGACCGGCTGACGCAGCGGGAGCGGGAGGTGCTGCGGCTGATCGCGCGGGGTTACGCGTACAAGGAGATCGCCAAGCAGCTCTTCATCTCGGTGAAGACGGTCGAGTCGCATGTGTCGGCGGTGCTGCGCAAGCTTCAGCTCTCGAACCGGCATGAGCTGACGCGGTGGGCTACGGCGCGCCGGCTGGTGTGACGGTCTGGAGGTACTCGTCCATGGCGTCCCTGTTGCGGATGAGGCACTCGATGCGCTCGGTCATCCGGTCGCGTTCGCGTTGCAGCGTGGCGAGCATCTCCGGTGTCGCGTCGGGGAAGTGGATGACGCGGGGCTTGTCGAGGCAGGGGAGGATCTGCTTGATGATGCGGGTCGGCAGCCCGGCGTCGAGCAGCCCTCTGATCTGCATGACCCGGTCGACGAAGCGCTCGTCGTACTCGCGGTAGCCGTTGGGGGAGCGGTCGGCGGCGATCAGGCCCTGCTCCTCGTAGTAACGCAGCAGTCGCCGGGGTGTGTTGGTGCGCTCCGAAAGCTCTCCGATTCGCATGTGACCTGCCTCACATCTCGCTGGCCGCGTTGACCCTCACATCAATGTGAGGGTTCGAGCATACCGAGCATGCGAAACCACACAACAGAACTCACCCAATTCGACTCCGACTCCGACTTCGGATCCGGATCCGGATCCGGATCCGGATCCGAAGCCAAGCCCCAGAAACTGCCGCTGCCCGCCCTCCTCGCGCTGGCCACCGCCGTCTTTATCACCAGCCTGACCGAGACGCTGCCCGCGGGTCTGCTGCCGGCGATGAGTGCCGACCTGGGCGTCAGCGAGTCCGCGACAGGCCAGACCGTGACGGTCTACGCGATCGGGACCGCCCTCACGGCGATCCCGCTGACCGCGGCCACGTCAGGGTGGCGGCGCAAGCGGCTGCTGCTCACAGCGATGGCCGGATTCGCCGCAGCCAACACGGTCACGGCGCTCTCCGAGAACTACTCCCTCACCATGGTGGCCCGCTTCGTCGCCGGAGTGGCGGCGGGCCTGGCCTGGGCGCTGCTCGCCGGTTACGCCCGCCGCATGGCGCCCGTACACCTTCAGGGCAAGGCGATCGCGATCGCCATGGCCGGGATACCGGTCGCCCTGTCGCTGGGCGTGCCGGCCGGGACCTTCCTGGGCAAGGCGCTCAGCTGGCAGGTGGCGTTTTTGATGATGACGGCGCTGACTGTCGGCCTGCTGGGGTGGATCACCGTGACGGTCCCGGACTATCCCGGCGAGCGGCGGCAGGACGGCCGCCGGGCGCCGGTTCTGCGGGCGTTGCGCGTGCCGGGCGTAAAGCAGGTGCTGTTCGTCACCTTCGCCTTCGTGCTGGCCCACACCGTGCTCTACACCTTCATCGCCACGTTCCTCGCCCGGCTCGGCATGGGCGACTCGACCGACCTCGTGCTGCTGGTCTTCGGCGCCGCGTCCCTGGTGAGCATCTGGATCGTGGGCGCGCAGATTAACCGCCGGTTGCGGGCGCTGACCGTCGCCAGCACCGTCCTGGTGGCCGTGGCGGCCGCGATCCTGGCGGTGCTGGCCGACAGTCCCGCCATGGTGTACGTCGCGGTGACGCTGTGGGGGCTCGGATGGGGAGGCGCGCCCACCCTCCTGCAAACCGCCGTGGGTGACGCGGGGGGCGACGCGGCGGACGCCGCGCAGGCCATGCTCGTCACCTTGTGGAACGCGGCCATGGCGGGCGGTGGGCTGGCCGGCGGGATCCTGCTCGACCGCCTCGGCCCGACCTCCTTCCCGTGGAGCGTCCTTGTGCTGCTGTTGCCGGTGCTGCTGGTGGTGACGGCGGCTCGGGTGCACGGCTTTCCGGCGCAGCGGCGACGTACGAGCGCGACCTCATGAGGGCCTTACGCCGCGGCCTCGGCCAGCGTCTCGCGGGCGTCCATCAGCGCGAAGCCGAGGAGGTTGAGGCCGCGCCAGGTGGTGGGGGAGGCGGCGCGTACGTCGTCGGCTGCGAGGCCGATGCCCCAGACGGGGTCCAGTGGGCTGGCTTCGACGAGGACGCGGTTGCGGGTGGCGAGGAGGTAGTGGAGGAGGGCGCTGTGCTGACCGAACTTGGCGATGCTGCCGCGTACGACGATTCCGTAGCGGTGCTCGCGCCAGATCGCTTCGTCGAAACCGGCGACCTGGCGGCCGAGGGCTTTGGCCTCGCCGGGGGTCTTGGCCCGAAGGATCTTGGCGGCGGTTTCGTCATCCCCGAACAGCCAGCCCTTGTGCGACATCATGTAGTGCTCGGCGGAGCGGTAGGTGTGACCCTCCTCGGTGAACTCGACCGGCCACCACTGACTGAGGCAGCCGGGCCCGGCGGCGGTGCCGGGGGTTGGGCGGTGGCCCCAGAAGTAGAGGTAGCGCAGGCGCGTTTTTGGCTTCTGTTCTGCGGCGATGGCCTCCGCGACGGATCTGGGGAGCGGGCTACTGCGAGGGTCGTTGGGCGTGGGTGGCATGGGCGCACCGTTACACACCGCCGTCGCCCGCCTCAAGGCAATTGACCTCGAACCACACCGTCTTGCCGACCCCGCACTCACGCGGCGCGGCCCCCCACCGCGCGGCGAGCGCGTCGACCAGGGCGAGCCCGCGCCCGGTCTCGTCGTCCGGCGAGGCGTCGCGCGGATGCGGGAGTACGACGCAGGCGTCGGACACCTCGATGCGCAGGATGGCGACCGTCTGCTGCTGCAAGACCAACCGCACCCAGACCTCCCGGCCGGGCGCGCAGCCCGCGTGACGCAGGGCGTTGGTCATGAGCTCGCTGAGGAGAAGGGTTGCGGTCTCGGCGGCGTCATCGGGGACCTTCCACTCCCGGGCTTGGCCGACGAGGAGGTTACGGGCGCGGCCGACGCTGCGGGGGTGGCGGGGGAAGTGCCACTCAATGTGGTCGTTCATGGCTCATACCGTGCGGGAAGGGGCATAGCTTGGTGGAGTAACGGCCCCGGTGCAGAGGGTGGTTGTAACCATGGCGAACCCCGAGCCGCCGATGGCGTGGCGGTACTGCGGAAATCAGATCAAGCGCTGGCGCGAGCGGGCGGGTGTGACGCGGGAGGCGCTGGCCAAGGAGGCCAGTTGCAGCTATGAGTACGTGAAGGCGATGGAGGCGGGGCGGCGTAAGCCGACGTTGCATCTGCTTCAGGTGGCGGATGGGTTTTGCGGGGCGGGTGGGTTGCTTATCGCGGCCGTGGAATTTCTGGTGCCGGAGAAGTTTCCTGCTCGGTCGAAGGAGTACTTCCAGTACGAGGCTGAGGCGCTGAGCTTGTGGTCGTACGAGCCGCTGCTCATTCCCGGTTTGTTGCAAACCGAGGCGACCGCGAGGGCGCTCCTCATGGCGCACCGTCCGCCGCTGGACGACGAAACACTGGAGACTCGGATCCAGGCCCGGCTGGGCCGTCAGTCGCTGCTCACCCGGAAGCCGCCGGTCGAGTGCAGCTTTGTGCTGTACGAAGCTGTTTTGCGGTGTCCAGTAGGCGGTTCGGCTGCACACAAAGAGCAGATGGTGTACCTGCTGGAGGTCGGCACTCTCCGTCATGTTTCCGTCCAGGTGCTGCCGTTCAGTACGGGCGCAAGTCCGGGGCTCAATGGCCCGATCGTTCTGCTGGAAACCGCGGAACACGTTCGTCTCGCGCTCCTCGAAGGGCAGTCTCTGAGTCATCTGACGGCCGACCTGAATGAGGTGGGTACCGCGATGCAGCGTCATGGCATGATCCGAATGGAGGCCCTCGGAACCGAGGAGTCGGCACGATTCATCCAGCGGATGGCGGACGAGCTATGAGCGACGAGCTGAACTGGTTCAAGTCGAGCTACAGCGACACCGAGGGCAGTAACTGCCTCGAAGTTGCCCTCGCCTGGCGGAAGTCGACGTACAGCAACACCGAAGGTGGCGCCTGCGTCGAGGTCGCCACCTGTCCCCGCACCGTCCACATCCGGGACTCGAAGGTGAAGGGCGGTCCTCAACTCGCAGTGCCCGCACCATCCTGGGCCGCGTTCGTCGCGTACGCAGCGTCCTGAGCGGGGCTTCGGGCGGCCTGGGCGTTGGTTGCGTCTGCGTTGGGGGCCGCCACATGTAAGTGTGGCGGCGGAGGCCCGCCCCTCAAGGGCGCTCCTGCGTCGCGTCGCCTGCGGCGATTGCGCTGCGCTTAACCCTTGACCGCCGGACCTCCGCCGCAATGCTTCTGGGGGGCGGCCCCCGGGGGGAGCCCACGGGGAAACTCCGGCAAGTGGCTGGCGTACCGCTGCCGACCGACGGGTGAGTGGGCGGGGCGCACGACGTCTAGGGCGCGGTGCGGCCCCGGGCTCAGCGGCTGACGGGAACGGCCGCTGGTGCGACATCCCCATTCCCACGCACACGCTTCACCCATGTCGGCAGGTGGCCGGCCGTTCGGGTCGACCTGCGGACTGTCCCGCCTGCGGGTGGGGCGCGGCAGTTGAATGGGGTGACTCGGGCCGGTTCGGCGTCCACCCCGGCCGGTGATCGGCGAAGCCTCAAGCGGGTTGCTGATGTGGATGGGTGGTGAGGCACCGACTGCGCCTGCCCAGCCCCGCAAATGGATCACACGAGCCGCCTTCCGTCGTCCGAGTCAGGGTGTGGGTCGAAACGCTCCCGTGAGAGCCGGAAACGACAGGGCTGAGACGGGTGGGGCTGGAGGGGCGTTGCGGCTCGTCAAGTGCCGGGTTCGTTGCGCACCAGGCCCCGAAGTGGGCCGTCGGAGCGAGCGAACCCCACCCACGACGACCGAAGGGCTCCCGTGATGGCCGGGAGCGATACGGCTGAGACCGGTGGGACGGGAGGGGTGCTGGGATTCATCAAGCGCTGAGTTCGTTGCGTTCGGGCCCCGGGCTGGCTCGCTGGAGCGACCGAACCTCATCAAGGACGAGAAGACTGCGTCGGAATGGGCGTCTCGGCCGGCCGATGGCCGTGAGCCGTCACGCGAATCACATCAAGTGGTCGTCCGCAGTGCGTGTGGGGCTGACGCGGGTTGAAGCGCTCCTGTGACGGTCGGAACGATACGGCTGGGACTGGTGGGGTTGGAGGGGTGTTCCGACTCGCCATGTGCCGGGTTCATCGCGTTCCGCGCCCCCGGAAAGGGCCGTTGTAGCGACGAAGGCGGGGCTGCCGCGTCGGCCATTACTGGGCGGAGTGGCCGATGTACCGCCGCATCAGCCTCACACAAGCAGGGCGTTCGTCGCGCCCGCCAGTCCGTCTCCTCAGGCGCACTCGCCCACCGGTCCGCCGTGACCACGCCCCCTGGGGCGGCCGAGTCCGCCCCACCGGTGGTGGCCGTCGGAAGCTGTCTTCCGCTGGGCTGGATGCGCCGGGCCGTTGGCGTGCGACGAACCCCGCACATGACGCACTTCGAGGCCTCCCCCATGGGTCGATAGCAGGGCGAAAGGGGCGCGTCTGTGTGTCATGTGCTGGGTTCGTCCCATCCGGCCCGGCTGGGAGCTTGCCCTATCTGTCCGGCCCGGAGTAACGACTCCCCCACCGGTAGGGCCGAGAACGTCCGCCACCTCTACCGGGCGCGCCGAAACGTTCGAGCCCCTATCGGCTTCGCCGTGAGTGTCGAGCCGACCTGCGGGCCCGGTCGCTCGTCCGGCCAGACCGTCCGGCCGGGCCGTCAGAAGGACGCCCCGCCCCTGGGTGCCCCTCCACCCACCCACACCAGTCACCTGCTTGCGGCCCAACCGGCCACCGGCCGGGGTGGACGCCACACCCGCCCGAGTCACCCCATGCAACTGTCGCGCCCCACCCGCAGACCCATGAGTGTGCAGGCCGACCCGTCAGCCTCGCCGTCCACCGGTGTGGGTGCTTGTGTGCGTGGGAATGGGGATGTCGCACCAGCGGCCGTTCCCGTCGGCCGCTGAGCCTGGGGCCGAGCCGCCCCATAGACGTCGTGCGCCCCACAGACTCAGCCGACAGCCACCGAGCCGACCTCCGCCTCTCCCCGGACCTCGCGTGCAGGGCGTTTTTTCTTGGGCCGTCCCCGTATAAGCGTTAGCGGTGGGCCGGGGCGGCGGGTCAAGGGGAGCCCGAAGGGGTCTCGCGTAGCGACGCGACCGTAGGGAGCGCCCTTGACGCGCCGTCACGGCCCACCGACCCTGGAGCGCTCGGGACGGCCCGACCCCCAGAAGCGAGCATTGGTTACCGCCCCTGGCAAGCCCGCCGCCCCCGCTAATGTGATCTTGCGCCCACCGGCCCTGGAGGAAACGTGAAGATCACCGCTACCGCCATATCCCTCACCGTCGACGACGTGCCCGCCTCCGCCGACTTCCTCACGACCCACTTCGGGTTTCAGGAGGCCATGGCGGCCGACGGGTTCGCGTCGCTCGCGCGTGAGGACGCGCCGAGCGTGATCTTGCTGCGGCGGGGCATCGAGGTGCTGCCCGAGGGCTTCCGGGATCAACACGCCACCGGGGTGATCGTCGCGTTCACCGTCGACGACCTTCCGGCGGAGTACGAGCGGCTGAAGAGTGCGGGCGTCGAGATCAGCATGGAGCTGCGCGAGGAGCCGTGGGGCGAGCGCCTCTTCCAGGTAACCGACCCCAACGGCGTCATCATCCAGCTCGTCGACTGGGTGGTCACCTCAGAGACTGAGGCTGATGCTGAGGCTGCGGCCCACGCCGACAGCGAGTGAGCTGGGGCGGGGCACCCGTCCGGCGCCCCGCCCCGCCCCGCCCAGCACTGTCGCACTCCCGCGCTCAGTGCCTCCGGCCCCGCAGCCGTCCCAGCAGCTGCCTCGCCTGGCTGCGCCTCCTGGGGTCGGACGCCGAGCGGCGTGCCTGTGCGATCGTTCGGCGCCCTTGCGGGCTGCGTGCGTACTGCTTGATCCGGCTGATGATGCCCGGCATGGTCGGCCCTCCGTTCGCGGTGGTGGCACGTGGTGTGGCGTGCGTTTTGCTCTACGTATGCCGTTTACCCCGTCTCTGGCGTTCCATGACCGACCTGCGGGTTCAGCTCTCGTCACGGAACAGGCGCTCTTGGATCCCGTCGAGGTCGGTGTGCGACAACCGGGGCGGGTTCCAGTTCCGACGCCGGGCGTGCTGGAGGAATTGCTCGTTCACGGCTACGTGGTACCGCTCGACGTAATGGGCGAGGTCCGAGTACCAAAACCACTGGCCGTCAGTGAGCAGGCGAAGGCCGCCGATGAGCTCGCGCCCCGGACTGAGGACGTCGTAAAGGCGCGCTCCTGTGGCGGCGAGGACTGTCCCCGCGCGCAGATACTGCCACCAGCGAAAGTTCCTCCCGGTCCCCGTGGTCTCGCACAGCAGCACGTAGCGACGGGCCGTCCGCTCGGCCGTGCTCCAAGTCCCGGAACTCACCCAGCAACCGGTCCGCCAGAGGTCCGTTGTCGCCGCTCATACGCGGGAGCCTAGACGGTCGTCAGAAGTCGAGCCGTCGCTCCTACGCGAGCCGTCGCTCCTACGCCGGCCTCGTCGCCCCCGCGAACGGCATCTGGTCGATCGGCGCCACCCGGACCGGGGCGCCGGGGCGGGGTGCGTGGATCATCTGGCCGTTGCCGATGTAGAGGCCCACGTGGCTGATGCCGGAGTAGAAGAAGACCAGGTCCCCGGGGGCCAGCTGCGAGCGCGAGACGCGCTGTCCCGCGTTGATCTGCGTGTACGTCGTACGCGGCAGCGAGACGCCCGCCGCCTTCCAGGCCGCCTGCGTCAGGCCCGAGCAGTCGAAGGCGGACGGCCCCGTGGCGCCCCACACGTACGGCTTGCCGATCGCCCCGTACGCGAAGGAAACCGCCTGCCCGGCACGGGAGTTCGGCGCCTGGGGCGGGCGGTTGCCGCGAGTGACGGCCCGCTCAGTGCGGTCGGCGCGGTTGGCGCGGTCGGCCCCGGACCCGGCATCTGCGCTCGAACCGCCGTGGCCGTCCTCCCGGGCGTACTCCGCGCGCTGCTCCGCCGTGAGGCGGGACAGGAGGTTCTCGGCCGCGCCGATCTTCTCCTTGATCTTCGACTTGTGCCTGCGCAGGTCCTTCTGGTGCGCCTTGAGCTCGTCCAGGCGGTTGTCCGCCTCCTCCCGCAGTTGCTCGATCTCCCCGAGCTGCTGCCGTATCCCGGTGACGGCCGCCGCCTGCCGGTCGCCGGCGCGGTCGGCGATCGCGGCGCGCTCCAGGTACTGGTCCGGGTCGGAGGTAAGTGCCACCTGTACGGCCGGATCGATCGCGCCGGTGCGGTACTGCGCGGTGGCGAGCGAACCGAGCCCGTTGCGCGCCGCGTTGAGGCGCTCGGTCCTGCGGGCGGCCTCGTCGCGCAGCTCGTTCAGTGACTCCCCGGCGTCGTCGGCCTTCTCCTTCACGCCGTTGTACTTCTCGGTGGCGACCTCGGCGTCGTGGTACAGCTGATCGACCTTCGCCTTCACCTGAGCGGGGGTGAGGGCGGGCTCCGCGTGCCCGATGCCGTCAAACGCGGTGGCGCTCGCGGCTCCGGCGAGGGCCAAGGTGACGGCGGTGCGGGCGGTGCGTGCGGTGTTGCCGGTGAGCAGGCGCTGCTTGGGCTTTCGGTGCGTGGCCACGAGGGCGTCCACGTCCTTCCGTCCTGTACGTCGCTGTACGTCGAGCCGCTCGCATCCGGCGGCGGCCCGCACAGGGGAACGGGCCGCCGCCGGATTTTCGGCGGTGGTGTCCGACTGCCGCTCCGGGGAGGGGCGGCGGTGGGGAGTCGGTCACCTGGGGAAGGACGCTAAACCTGAGGGTCACGGGACAGCGGTGGAATGACCGACAGTGGTCGAATTAGGTAGCTGAGTGAGCGCGGTTGGGGAAGGGACCTGCGCCGGCAGCGAGCATTCCGCTCTTCCGCGACCGATACGGCGATGGCAGGGGAACCTGGCCGCCGGGGCTGCTATGGCCAGAGCTAGGCTCCGGTTCATGGACGTACTCATCAATGTCTTCGTCGGCCTGCACATCATCGGCATAGCCTCGCTGCTCGGCGGCTTCCTGACCCAGATGAAGGCGATGGGCGACGGCACGGCCCGCTTCAATCCGGCGATGCTGCACGGCGCGCTGACCATGCTCGTCACGGGCGTGGCACTGGTGGGACTCAACCAGGCCGACGATCAGGCGGTGAACAACCTCAAGATCGGCATCAAGCTCGCGATCCTCGTGGTGATCCTCGGCCTGGTGTACGTCAAGCGCGATGAGGAGAGGGTCGAGAAGGCGCTGTTCGGGGCGGTCGGCGGACTGACCGTCGCCAATATCTTCATCGCGGTGCTCTGGACCTGAGCCGGGCTGCGGATCTCTGAGCCTGTGGCGGGCCGCGTCGCCCTGTTCAAGACCGCGTCGCGGCCGCCACCGGTGGCCGGGCTGTTCGGCGACGAGCGCCTCCGCCGCGACCGGCGTGCACCGACCACCGCTTCGGCCCCCCCGGGGGCATCCTCGGCATGATCGCACGGCGGCTCCTGAGACCACCGCCCAGTTCAGGTGACTTCTCATCGTCCTGTCCTGCCGGACCGGCGAAGGACAGGAGGACAGGAGGACGATGAGGAAAGGCCAACTCAAACGCGGCCCGGCACAGGCGCTTTCGGGCTAGGCGGGGCGCACGCTGCCGTAGATCGGCATGTAGTAGATCGACTCCTCGCGGACGTACGCGCCGGGCTTCGGGGCGTGGATCATCTTGCCGCCGCCGATGTAGATGCCGACGTGGCTGATGTCGTCGTAGAAGAAGACCAGGTCGCCCGGCTTGAGGTTGTCCGTCGCGATGCGCGTGCCGACCTTCACCTGGTCCCAGGTGGTACGGGGGAGGTCGACGCCGGCGGCCTTCCAGGCGTCCTGGGTGAGGCCGGAGCAGTCGTACGAGCTGGGGCCTGCCGCGCCCCAGACGTACGGCTTGCCGATCTGGGCGCGGGCGAAGGCCAGGACCTTCTCGGCCTTGGCGGCGTACGCGTCGCCGGTGCCGGTGCCGGAACCCGTGCCTGTATCGGCTCCCGTACCCGTACCCGTACCCGTACCCGTTCCCGTATCGCTCTCGTCCTTCTGTGCCACTTCCTCCTGGCGCTTGCGCTCCGCCTTGGCCGCCTCCGCCTCTGCCTTGGCCTTCGCTTCGGCCTTGCGCCGCGCCTCCGCCTCCCGCGCCTTCTCCAGCGTCGCCAGCCGCGCCTTCTCCTGCGCGGTCAGCCGGGACAGCAGCTCGCGCGCCTGTGCGAGCTTCGTCTGCACGTCCTGCTTCGAGGACTTGAGGGATGCCTGCGACGCGGTGAGGCTCTCCAGGCTCCGCGTCGCCTCGGCGCGCTTCTTCGACGCCGCCGCCTGCTGCGTCTCGAAGTCGGTGACATCCGTCTGCTGGCGTTCCGTCATCCGGTCCAGCAGCCGGTTCTGGTCGAAGTACGCCTGGGGGCTGTCCGCGAGGAGCAGCGCGGCGGTCGGGGTGACCGACCCCGACCGGTACTGTGCGGCCGCGTAGCTGCCGAGCTTGCGCCGGGCCTCGTTCAGCTTCTCTGTCCGCTCGGCCACGGCGTCGAGCAGGCCGTCCACGGACTTCCGCTGCTGCTCCGTCTTCTCTTTGGCCAGGTTGTACTTCTGCGTGGCCGTGCCGGCCTGCCGGTAGAGGTCGTCGACCTTCTTCCGCACCTCTTCGACGGTCGGCTTGGGAGCCGTCGGCGCGGTGGGTGCCGCGCCCGCTGTCTGGGCGAGCAGGCCGACTGAGGCGATTGCGGCCGTCGTGATGCCCAGTGCGGGTGCGGTGGTGCGTGTACGGGCACGCGGCTTGCGATGCGACGCCAAGGCCGGCATCTCCTTCCGTGGACCGCCTACCGGGTTAGCTGTCGGGTTCGGGCGGGACGAACGGAAGGTGCCCTACGGTCCGTGGGACTGCGGACCGATTCACCCCAGGTGGTGCGCGTGGGTCCCCGGTTCCGAACTGCCCTGTGGCAGGCCGGATTCGGCGTGGGCTGATCGCTCCGGCGCTGTTCGCCGGCTGGGGTACGAGCCGCCCGACTCGGCACGCTAGCCAACAGTGGTGAGTGCTGGGAAGCCCGATGTTCGATATGCCCGATACATTTTCGTGACCTGGTCGAGTTGGTTCCGTTGTGCGTCCCGCAGCCCGGTCCCTCGGTCGGCCGTCGGGCGTGCGCAAGGTCACAGAGGGCGACGGCAGGCGTGCGAAGTGGCGGAGCGCCGGGTTCGCCCGGCCGGATCCGGGTGGCCCCGGTGGAATCCGGGGCGGGCTGTCGGTGGTCCCGCCTAAGCTTGGTAAACGATGAGCAGCCTCTTTGACGACAGCTTCCTGGCCGACCTCCAGCACGCGGAAGAGCCGGCCCCGCCGCCCCCCGAGGATCACGCCCCGGAGGAGGTCCCGCACGACCTCTTCGGCGGCGCCTTCGACGCGCCTCCGGCGCCCAGGGACGGGCACTACAGGGACGGCGCGCCGCGCCCGGTCGTGGACGCCGCCGCGCTGCTCGACGGGCTGAACGAAGAGCAGCGCGCCGCCGTCGTCCATGCCGGATCGCCGCTGCTCATCGTGGCTGGCGCGGGTTCGGGCAAGACCCGCGTCCTGACCCACCGGATCGCATACCTGCTGGCCAAGCGGGGTGTGCACCCCGGCCAGATCCTCGCGATCACCTTCACCAACAAGGCCGCGGGCGAGATGAAGGAGCGCGTGGAGCAGCTCGTCGGCCCGCGTGCGGGTCACATGTGGGTCTCCACCTTCCACAGCGCGTGCGTGCGCATCCTGCGCCGCGAGTCGAAGAGGCTCGGCTTCACGTCCTCGTTCTCGATCTACGACGCCGCCGACTCGAAGCGCCTGATGGCGCTCGTCTGCCGCGATCTGGACCTCGACCCGAAGCGCTTCCCGCCGAAGGCCTTCAGCGCCAAGGTCTCGAACCTCAAGAACGAGCTGATAGACGAAGAGACCTTCGCCGGGCAGGCCGCCGACGGCTTCGAGAAGACCCTGGCGCAGGCCTACGCGATGTACCAGGCGCGGCTGCGCGAGGCCAACGCCCTGGACTTCGACGACATCATCATGACCACCGTGCACCTGCTCCAGGCGTTCCCGGACGTCGCCGAGCACTACCGGATGCGCTTCCGGCACGTCATGGTCGACGAGTACCAGGACACCAACCACGCTCAGTACACGCTCGTACGCGAACTGGTAGGTCCGTCGGGCGAGAACCAGGCGCCCGCCGAGCTGTGTGTCGTGGGTGACGCCGACCAGTCGATCTACGCCTTCCGCGGCGCCACCATCCGCAACATCCTCCAGTTCGAGGAGGACTACCCGGACGCGAAGACGATCCTGCTGGAGCAGAACTACCGCTCGACGCAGACCATCCTCACGGCCGCCAACGCCGTCATCGAGCGCAACGAGAACCGCCGGCCCAAGAACCTGTGGACGGACGCCGGGGCGGGCTCGCTGATCACCGGGTACGTCGCCGACACCGAGCACGACGAGGCGCAGTTCGTCGCCGAGGAGATCGACCGGCTGACGGACGCGGGCGACGCGAAGGCCGGCGACGTCGCCGTCTTCTACCGTACGAACGCCCAGTCCCGCGTCTTCGAAGAGATCTTCATCCGCGTCGGGCTGCCCTACAAGGTCGTCGGCGGCGTGCGCTTCTACGAGCGCAAGGAGGTCCGGGACGTGCTCGCGTACCTGCGCGTCCTGGCGAACCCCGAGGACACCGTCCCGCTGCGCCGCATCCTGAACGTACCGAAGCGGGGCATCGGCGACCGCGCCGAGGCGATGATCGACGCGCTGTCGCTGCGCGAGAAGATCAGCTTCCCGCAGGCGCTGCGGCGCGTGGACGAGGCGTACGGCATGGCGGCCCGCTCGGCGAACGCCGTGAAGCGCTTCAACACGCTGATGGAGGAGCTCCGTACGATCGTCGAGTCGGGCGCCGGGCCCGCCACGGTGCTCGAAGCCGTCTTCGAGCGGACCGGTTACCTCGCCGAGCTCCAGGCCTCGACCGACCCGCAGGACGAGACACGTATCGAGAACCTTCAGGAACTCGCCGCGGTCGCCCTGGAGTTCGAGCAGGAGCGGGAAGGCGACGAGCCCGGGACGCTGGCCGAATTCCTGGAGAAGGTCGCGCTCGTCGCCGACTCCGATCAGATTCCTGATGAGGACGAGGACGGGTCCGGGGTCATTACGTTGATGACGCTGCACACCGCCAAGGGGCTTGAGTTCCCTGTGGTGTTCCTGACCGGCATGGAGGACGGCGTCTTCCCGCACATGCGCGCGCTCGGCCAGACCAAGGAGCTGGAGGAGGAGCGGCGACTCGCGTACGTCGGCATCACGCGCGCCCGCGAGCGGCTCTACCTGACGCGGGCCTCGATGCGCAGCGCGTGGGGACAGCCCTCGTACAACCCGCCGTCGCGATTCCTGGAGGAGATCCCGGAGACGTACCTGACGTGGAAGCGCAAGGGCGCGCAGGCCCCGGCGGGACCGGTGTCGGGCGTCGCTTCGTCGCTGTCGTCCTCGCTGGCCTCGCGGTCGCGCGGTGGTGGCGGCGGCGCTTCGGGGTTCGCCACGCGGCGTACGTCGGACAAGCCGGTGGTCGCGCTTTCGGTCGGGGACCGGGTCACGCACGACCAGTTCGGACTCGGCACCGTGATGACGGTGACGGGGACGGGGTCGGAGGCACAGGCGACGATCGACTTCGGCGACGAGCGGCCGAAGAAGCTGCTGCTGCGCTACGCGCCGGTCGAGAAGCTGTAGCGGCTTCTTCCGGCTTACGGCTTACGGCCTACCGCTTCGCGTGGGGTTTACGTCGGGCTGAGGCCGTGGCTGCGGAGCCACGGCAGGGGGTCGATCGCCGACCCGCCGCCGGGACGCACCTCGAAGTGGAGGTGCGGGCCCGTCGAGTTGCCCGAGTTGCCGGAGTACGCGATGGTGTCGCCGGCCTGGACCGAGCCGGAACGGATCTTGGTGCTGCTGAGGTGGCAGTACCAGGTCTCCGTGCCGTCGGGGGCGGTCACTATCGCCATGTTTCCGTAGGCGCTGTTGTACTGCGTACGGACCGTGCCGTCGGTCGCCGCCATCACAGGCGTGCCGTACGAGACGGGGAAGTCGATGCCGGAGTGCACGGACATCCAGTTGATGCCGGCCTGGCCGTAGTACGCGCTGAGGCCGTGCTGCTCGACCGGCAGGGCGAACTTCGGGCGGGCGGCCTCCTTGCGGGCGGCTTCCTCGGCCCTGCGCTTCTTCTCGGCGGCTTGGCGCGCTTGCAGGTCGATACGTTCCTGCGTGCGGCTCGCGCGGTCGGCGAAGTCGTTGACGTCCTCGTCGAGGGCGGCGAGCTGGGTGTCCAGCTTGTTGTTGACCGCTACGGGCTTGACCGAGCCGGGGTCGGCGGCGGTCACCGTCTTGGTCGTGTCCTTCTTCTCCTCGGCGGGGGTGCCGCCGCCGACGCTGCCGACCGAGGCGGCGGCGATGCCGGCCACGCCCATCACGCAGGCGGAGGGGACGGCGACGGTGAGGAGGGCGGAGCGCTTGGCGGGGGTGCGGCGGCGGCCGCGGCCGGAGTTGCCGTTGCCTGCGCTGCGGCGGGCCGATCGGGAGCCGGGAGCGGTGGCTGAGGCGGCTGTTGCTGCGGCCGGTGCGTGTTCGAGCTCCGGCTCGGGCTCGGGCTCGGTCTCCGGTTCAGGCTCGTGTTCTTGTTCGGACGCGTGATCCGGGGCGTATTCGTGCTTGGCCTCGGGCGTGTCGTCAGCCCGGTTGGCCATGTCGGCCAGGTCAGCGACCGGGAACTCGGCTGTCTCGTAGAAGACTTGCTGCTGAGGCGGGGCGCTCTCGTACGCGCCGGTGTTCCACGCGGTGGCGTCGTACGCGCCGGTGTCGTACGCGCCGTTGTCGTAGCCCGGTGTCGCGTTCCACTGCCCGGTGGCGTCTGCGGCCTGGGTGACCTGGGCTGTTTCGTACTGACCTGTCTCGTACGAGCCGCTGTCGTACTGGCTCGTGTCGTACTGGCTCGTGTCGAGGTGGCCTGTTCCGTACTGGCCCGTCTCGTACTGGCCGGTGGTGAAGTGGCTGGTGTCGAACTGCCCTGTCTGGTTCCAGGCGTTGGAGTCCCACTGGCCGGTGGACTGGGCCGGGATCTCGGCCGCCGTCTGATAGGCGGCGGTGGGCCACGCTCCGGTGGCGTCGTACTGCTGCCCCTGCCCCTGCCCCTGCTGGTGCGTGCCGTACGCGTCGTAACCGACCGCCTGTTGGGCCCCCGTGGCGTCCCACTGCGTGGTGTCGTACTGGCCGCTGTGGCCGGCTTCGTAGTGACTTCCCTGGGCGGGGAGGGCTCCGAAGAGGGGATCCGTGTGGAACGTGCCGGTGGAGTAGCCGTCGTACCCGGCGTGGGCGTGCTGGTCGTCCACCAACTTCTCTCTCGCCTCGGCAATGCAGGACCTGTGGGGGCTGGGGTCCCGGGAGGGGGCCCCAGAGGCTAAGCAGTGGCGCGACTGTACCCGGCGGTACGGGACGGCGACAATCTTCGCCAGATTTTCCACAGTCCGGAAACGGGCATTCGGCCGCCTTTTGGCCGACGGCGGGCACAGCCTTGGTGCTGCGTTCGACTGATGTTCGATCGGGGTTGGGTGAGTTCAGGCGACGGAGACCGTGCCTGAGGTGCCCGCCCCGGTGTCCTGCTCCTCCAGCGCCTGCCGGATGCCGGCGGCGACCGTCGGATGGACGGGCAGAGCGAGGTGGCCGATTCCTGTCACCCGTACGTTCTGGGCGATGAGATCCGGGTGGCTGACGCACGCGGTCTCGACCGGAATCATGATCTGGTCGAGATCGCTCCAGAAACTCACGAACCGCGTGCGGCAGGACGGCGCGGGCCTGCGCAGCTCTTCGATCACATCGGAGCCGGGCCGCATCTGCCGCACGAGGGGGTGCGCGCTCATCGGCGGGGCGACGCTGGTGCCGGCGTGCGGGGTGCCGAGGGTGACGAGAGTGCGCACGCGGGTATCGCCGCCGAGGCGTTGTACGTAATAGCGGGCGATCAGGCCGCCGAGGCTGTGTCCGACGATGTCGATCCGGGTGTGGCCCGTACGGTCGCAGATCTCTTCGACGTGGCGGCCGAGCAACTCCGCCGCCGTGCGGATGTCGCACGTGAGCGGCGAGTAGTTGAGCGACTCCAGGTGGCGCCAGCCGTGCCGGGCCAGGGAGCGGCGCAGCACGACGAAGACCGAGCGGTTGTCGACGAAGCCGTGGAGCAGTACGACGGGCGGGTGGTCCCGGCCGACCGTGGGAAGCCGGGTGGTCTCGGGCGGCCCGGCCATCGGGTCGGCGAGTGGTTCCACGCCGTTGCGGCGCTCCTGGGCGATGCCGGACGGGTAGAGCAGCAGGTGCCCGGCGAGGATGGCGAGGTCCAGTGCGGTGGCTCTCACGAGGGCGGCCGACAGGCGCAGCTGGTGCAGACAGGGCAAAAAGAAGAAGGGCAGGACCCTCATGGCGACCTCCCGAACGGCGCGCGGGGCCGCGGCTCCGTCCCCCGTGTGCCCTCATGGGGTGCCGTACTGAGGAACTCGGCGGGCCGTTCCACCGTGCCGTGCGGCTGACGGCACGGTGGGACGGCGGCCTCGTTGCGGCTCCCCTTGCGGTCGTCCCGGCTGCTGCGGGCGGCTACCGCGGTTGCCGGCCGCTGTAGCCGCTGTAGCGCCTGATGTGGCAGGAACGACGCATAGCGAACATGTCCCATGTGTGATTTCCCCCTCCCTGTCCACCGCGAAACGGCCGGTTGCGGGATGCTGTCGATAACGTTCGTTCACTTCCCCGTTCGCATCGGTGCGGGGCGCGTGCCAATGACGGCGCAGTCGGTACATGGAGGCAGTGATGGGTGTGACCGGGCCGATCCGCGTGGTCGTCGCCAAGCCGGGACTCGACGGACACGATCGCGGAGCAAAGGTCATCGCGCGGGCTCTGCGCGATGCCGGTATGGAGGTCATCTACACCGGGCTTCACCAGACGCCCGAGCAGATCGTGGACACCGCCATTCAGGAGGACGCCGACGCGATCGGCCTGTCCATCCTCTCGGGCGCGCACAACACGCTCTTCGTGAAGGTCATCGAGCTGCTCAAGCAGCGCGATGCGGAGGACATCAAGGTCTTCGGCGGCGGCATCATCCCGGAGGCGGACATCGCGCCGCTGAAGGAGAAGGGTGTCGCGGAGATCTTCACGCCGGGTGCGACGACGCAGTCGATCGTGGAGTGGGTCAACACCCACGTCCGCCAGGCGGCCGACGCGTAAGGCCCTCAATCGCCGGACGGGACATCCAGCCCCTCCGGCGCTTGAGGAGCGGGGTCTGGGGCCAAGCGCCCCGGACACCCCCGCCTGCGCTCTAGCCCTCCTGTAGCTCCGCGAGCATCGCGGCTCTGAGCCGGAGGGTGCCGACGAGACGCTGGAAGGCCTCCGACCAGTAGCCCCCTGCACCCGGCACCGCGTCCTCCTGCTCGTCCGGCGTCGTCGTGAGTATTTCGAGGCGGCCCGCCTCCCCGGGGTCGAGGCAGCGTTCGGCCAGACCCATGACCCCACTGAAGCTCCAGGGGTAGCTCCCCGCGTCCCGCGCGATGTCCAGTGCGTCGACCACCGCGCGGCCGAGCGGTTCCGCCCATGGCACGGTGCACACCCCGAGCAGCTGGAACGCCTCGGAGAGGCCGTGCGCCGCGATGAACGCGGCCACCCACTCCGCGCGTTCGCCCGCCGGCAAGGTCTCCAGCAGCTTCGCCCGTTCGGCAAGCGATGCCGTACCGGGGCCGGTCGCCGGCGGTGCGGACGGCGCGCCGAGCAGCGCGCGGGACCAGTCGGCGTCCCGCTGGCGCACCGCCGCGCGGCACCAGGCCGCGTGCAGCTCCTCCTTCCAGTCGTCGGCCACGGGCAGGGTCACGATCGCCTGCGGTGTCCGGCCGCCCAGCCGGTGCGGCCAGGTGTGCAACGGGGCCGACTCGACCAGCTGGCCCAGCCACCAGGAGCGCTCCCCCCGGCCCGTCGGTGGTTTGGGCGACACGCCGTCGCGCTGCATGTCCGCGTCGCATTCGTGCGGGGCCTCCACGACGATGCGCTCACCGTCGGTCGCGCGGCCGGAACGGTCCAGGCTGACGCAGGTGGAGGCCCGCGCCGCCATCCGCGCGGCGAGCGCGGAGCCCGGCAGCGCGGAGAGCAGCTCGGCGGCGGTGGCCCGCACATTGCGGCTGCGGTCGGACAGGGCCTGTTCCAGGAAGGGCTCATCCGCGTCGGAGAGGCCGCAGCGCAGCGAATCGAGGAACATCAGGCGGTCCTCGGCGCGCTCGGTGGGCCACGTCGTGGCGAGCAGCGCTCGCGCGGCGACCGGGTCCTGGGCGCGGACGGCTGCGAGCAGGCCGACGCGCTCCGCGAACAGTCCCTCCTCCCACAGCCGCCGTACGGCTGCCACGTCCTGGGGGTCGGGCATCGCGGCGCCGCCGCCGCCCGATGTGCCGCCCGATGTGCCGCCCGATGTGCCGCCCGACATGCCGCGCAGGGCGAACCGCCAGTCCGGGTTCAGCCGGGCCAGCCACAGCCCGCGCGGTCCGGCGAAGGCCAGGGCCTGGGGGCGCAGGTCGGTACGGGCACGGGCGGCGTCCAGCAGCGCGGGGAGCAAGGCGGGGGGCGCCTGGAACTGGCGCCGGTTCGCGGCGGCGAGCCACTGGGGGAGCAGCTCGGTGAGATCGGGCGCGGTGCCGCGCCTGCCGACGCCGGTACTGGCGCCGGCGGGGGACGAGGTGCGGCCGGCCAGCAGTTGTGCGAGCCGGCGGCGGGCGGGGGCGGGCAGCGGGGGGCGCGGGTCGTGTGGCGCGGGGTCGGGGCGTGCGGCGGCGCGCGCGGGCAGGAGGCCTGCCCTGCGGCGTACGGTCTGGTACGCGGCGGCGTGCAGCAGCGCGGTGGGGGCGTCCTTGCCGGGGGTCGCTGCGCCGGGCGGCAGCGTACGGCGGTCGGTGCCGAGGAGGGCGGTGGTGACCAGGTCCTCCCACGTGGACGTTGGCGTGGCTTCCGGGGCCGGGGCTTCGGGTGCCGTGGCTTCCGGGGCCTTGGGATCGGTGCCGCGCCGGGGCGTCTCCTCGGTCGTCGAACGTTCGGGTACTGCGTTGTTTCGTTCGGGGTGGTTGCGTTCAACGCCCTGCGGGGAGCGCCCCGTCACGTCCCCTCCTGGCAACGTGCCTTCTGCTGCCGTGGCTTCGGGTGCCCTGCCGGTGGATGTTCCGGCTGTGGGTGCCCCGGCTGCGGGGGCTGTGGGTGTCATGGCGTTTGGTGCGGAGGTTTCTGATGCGGGGCTGCTGCTGGTGGTCATCGGTCCCTCCGTGGTCAGGTTTCGGTCAGGGGGACGGGTTCCGCCGAGCCGGCCCAGGCCGTCAGTGGTGTGAAACCTCGGTGGCCGCATTCCCCGAAGACCGTGACGGGTCCGCCGCCGGACAGGGCCGCGAGCTTCCAGAGGTTTGGGCGGGACAGCGCTGTCTGGGTGACCGGCAAGGCTGAGTTCCCTTGGGCGTCGGCCAGTTGCCAGGCATCGCCGGACGGGACCGGTATGACGCGGCTCAGCGTCACCGGCCAGGAGTCCAGCCACGGGTCGTCGCTCAGGGCGTTGGCGTAGGCGTGGATCGCTTCGGTGGTGCCTACGCCGGGGGGCGGGGCGTCGATCGGGAGGGGGAGGGCCGGCTCGTTTCCCATGTCGGCCCTCAGTTGCCCCGCGCCTGGGTAGTAGGTGAGCTCGGTGTCCAGCATCACGCCTGCGGGCAGCGCGATTTCGGGTGCCCGGCCCGCGGCGCCGAAGGACAGGATCAGCGCCATGCGCCTCGACTCCCTTCCGTACAGCCATATGCGGCGCACGACGAGATTGCCGTCCGGCGTGTCGTACTGGGCCAGCACCAGCCAGCGGTCACGGATTGGTGGTCCCCCTGCGGACGCGGTGAGGCCGACACGTGTCCGCACGGTCGCGGCCAGCGGTTCCGGCAGCCCGTCGCGGCCCAGCCACGCCGTGTCCAGCAGATGCAGGAGAGCGCACTCCTCCAGCAGCCGGGCAGGCCAGCCCGGACCCGACGCCGGCACCGCGCCCAACTCCCGCACCCGGGCGGCCAGCCCTGGTGCCTGGGCGTCGACCATGCGGCGGGCTGTTTCCTCCCACAGGCCGTAGTTCGTTTGCTCGGCGGCCACCAGACCTCCGCGCAGCAGGTCGGCCAGGCGCTGCTCCAGTTCCGAGGCTCCGGTGGTGATCCGTTCGGCCCGTTGCTCGGCCCTGCGCCTCGCTGCCTCGGGCTTGCCGGCCTTCGTCTGATTCGTCTGCTTCCTGTGGGCCGTCAGCCACTCGTCCGCCCAGCTCGGCGCCGCGGCTTTTTGCATGGCCGACTCGTCCGCGGTCCAGAGCAGCAGCAGGCCCAGCGCGTGCTTGCAGGGGGACTTGCGGCTCGGGCAGCTGCACTTGCAGGCGGGGCTGCCGCCCGCGGTGTCGACCACCGTCCGGTAGGGGGTGCTGCCGCTGCCCCTGCACAGTCCCCACAGCGCCCCCGAGCCGCTGCAACCCGCCTCCGACCAAGGCCCGGCTGTGCCGAGCCTGCTTCCCGTTTTGCGTGACGCTTCGTCAGGAGCCAAGGCCAGCACCTGTTCCGCAGTCCAGCGCACCCCCTGCTGATTCATGGGAATGACGCTACGGGGCACCACTGACAGTCGGCTCTGACCTGCGGTTTTGCCGATCTTCGGGTCTTGACTGCGGTGCGCATTTGCGATTGAGTGAGATGTTCTGACGTATGTTCAGATCCGGGGGGATCTCAGATGAATCGCATCGTTTGTGTTGTTGTTTGCGTTGCTGCTTCACCGGCCTCGCTCTCGGTCTGGGGGGCTGCGCCGAGCAGGTCGACAAGGTCATCGACGAGAAGTACGAGGTCACGTACGAAGTCACGGGCAAGAGCGTCGACTCCATCGAGTTCGCGGGCGGCGGGGGCACGGCGATGGACCCGAAGATGGAGACGGTCAAGAAGCCGACGCTGCCTTGGAAGAAGACGGTCACGCTGCGCGGCATCATGCCGCCCGCCGTCTCCCCGATCAGCTTCGAGGACACTGCCGACCTGACGTGCAAGGTGGTCTACAAGGGCGAGACGATCAAGGAAGCGTCCGGCGAGAAGGCTCTGCTCGGCTGCATCGCCGCCTCCCCGATCGTGGAGTAACGGCTGCGGGCGGGGCGTCATTTGGGCCGCCTGATCTGCTGCGACGGTCGATTGTCAGTGGCGTGGTGCACGGTGGATCCCACATCCGGGAAATCTGGAGGGGGATCCATGACCACGCCCGAAATCAAGTCCGGCGTACGAGCGGACAGCGGCGAGGCCCTGCGGCCGCATGCCGAGGACGCCTTCGCCGACGAGCTCAAGGCGCTGGCCGCGGCCGACGACCGGCCGCGGCCCGCCCGATGGCTGCTCTCGCCCTGGGCCGTGGCGACGTACCTGCTCGGCGGCACCCTGCCCGACGGCACGGTGATCACGCCGAAGTACGTGGGACCGCGCCGGATCGTCGAAGTCGCCGTCACCACGCTCGCCACGGACCGGGCGCTGCTCCTGCTCGGTGTTCCGGGCACCGCCAAGACCTGGGTGTCCGAGCATCTCGCGGCGGCCGTCAGCGGTGACTCGACCCTGCTGGTGCAGGGCACGGCCGGGACGCCCGAGGAAGCCATCCGGTACGGGTGGAACTACGCCCGGCTGCTCGCTCACGGGCCGAGCCGCGACGCGCTCGTGCCCAGTCCCGTCATGCGGGCCATGGCCGACGGCATGACCGCGCGGGTCGAAGAGCTCACCCGCATCCCGGCCGACGTGCAGGACACCCTGATCACGATCCTGTCGGAAAAGACGTTGCCCATTCCTGAGTTGGGGCAGGAGCAGCAGGCCGTCCGTGGGTTCAATCTGATCGCCACCGCCAATGACCGCGACCGCGGGGTCAATGATTTGTCCAGTGCGCTGCGCCGACGGTTCAACACCGTGGTGCTGCCGCTGCCCGCGACGGCGGAGGCCGAGGTCGACATCGTGGCGCGGCGCGTCGACCAGATCGGGCGCTCTCTCGACCTGCCGGCCGTGCCCGACGGCTTCGAAGAAATCCGGCGCGTCGTCACCGTCTTCCGCGAGCTGCGCGACGGCGTCACGGCCGACGGCCGTACGAAGGTCAAGTCGCCCTCGGGCACGCTGTCCACGGCCGAGGCGATCTCCGTCGTGACAGGTGGTCTGGCCCTCGCGGCTCACTTCGGGGACGGCGTGCTGCGCTCCGGCGACGTGGCGGCCGGGCTCGTCGGTGCGGTCGTTCGCGACCCTGCGGCGGACCGGGTCGTCTGGCAGGAGTACCTGGAGACGGTCGTCCGCGAGCGGGACGGCTGGAAGGACTTCTACCGTGCCTGCCGGGAGGTCTCGGGATGACGGCTTGTTCCGGTCCTCTGTTGCTGGGCGTGCGTCACCACGGGCCCGGCTCGGCACGTGCGGTGCGGGGGGCGCTCGACGCCGGGCGGCCCCGGGCTGTGCTGATCGAGGGACCGTCCGAGGCCGACGCGCTGCTGCCGCTCGCGGCCGACGAGGCGATGCGCCCGCCCGTGGCCCTGCTCGCGCACGTCACGGACGACCCGCGGCGGGCCGCGTTCTGGCCGCTGGCCGAGTTCTCCCCGGAGTGGGTCGCGATCCGCTGGGCCCTCGGGCACGGCGTACCGGTCCGCTTCATCGACCTCCCGGCTGCGCACTCGCTGGCGCTGAGGGAGGGGAGCGGGGAGGGCGAGGAGGGTGAGGAGGGGGTGGTGGAGGCTCTTGCCTTCGACCCGGTCGGGGCGCTCGCCGAGGCCGCCGGGTACGACGATCCCGAGCGGTGGTGGGAGGACGTGGTCGAGCATCGCGGAGGCGCGGGCGACGCCGATCCTTTCGCGCCGTTCGGGGCGCTCGCGGAGGCCATGAGCGCCTTGCGCGAGACGTACGGAGACGGTGGGCACAGCCGCGACCGGGTCCGCGAGGCGTACATGAGGCTCCAGCTGCGGGCCGCTCGCAAGGAGTTCGGTGACGACTTCGCCGTGGTCTGCGGCGCCTGGCACCTGCCCGCGCTCGGCGAGAAGATCGCTACCGCCACGGCCGACCGGGCGCTGCTCAAAGGCCTGCCCAAGGTCAAGGCCGAGATGACGTGGGTTCCCTGGACGCACCGCAGGCTCGCCCGGCGCAGCGGATACGGCGCGGGCATCGAATCGCCCGGCTGGTACGGGCATCTCTTCGCCGCCCAGGACCGCCCTGTCGAGCGCTGGATGACCAAGGTCGCCGGGCTGCTGCGGGGCGAAGACCGGATGGTTTCCTCCGCCCACGTCATCGAGGCCGTACGGCTCGCCGAAACGCTCGCCGTCATGCGCGGCCGGCCGCTCGCGGGCCTCACCGAGACGACCGACGCGGTGCGGGCGGTGATGTGCGAGGGATCGGACGTACCGCTGGCGCTCGTGCACGACAGGCTCGTCGTCGGCGACGTACTGGGTGAAGTCCCGGACTCGGCGCCCGCCGTGCCGCTGCAACGTGATCTGGCGCGGGCACAGCGGAGCCTGCGGCTCAAGCCCGAGGCCCACGAGCGTGAGCTGGAGCTCGATCTGCGGAAGGAGACCGACGCGGCGCGCAGCCGGCTGCTGCACCGGCTGCGGCTGCTGTCCATCGGCTGGGGTGAGCCGGCGGAGGCGCGGGGGAGTACGGGGACGTTTCGGGAGGCCTGGCGGCTGCGCTGGGAGCCCGAGCTGTCGGTACGGGTCGCGGAGGCCGGGGTGTGGGGCACCACCGTGCTCTCCGCGGCCGCCGCCAAGGCCGAGTCCCAGGCCGTGTCGGCCACCGTGCTCGCCGACGTCACCGCGCTCGCCGAGCGGTGTCTGCTGGCCGAACTGCCCGACGCCCTCCCGGTGGTCATGCGGGCCCTCGCCGACCGCGCGGCGCTGGACGCGGACGTCGGCCACCTCGCCCAGGCGCTGCCCGCGCTCGCCCGTTCCCTGCGGTACGGCGACGTACGCGGCACGGACACGGTTGCGCTGGGGGAGGTCGCGGCGGGTCTCGCCGAGCGGATCTGCGTGGGGCTGCCACCCGCGTGTACGGGCCTCGACGCGGACGCTGCGGCGGACATGCGCCGCCACCTCGACGCGGTCCACGCGGCGATCGGCCTCCTGGCCGAGACGGCGCCGGGCAAGCGCCGTGATGTGCGGGAGCGTTGGTCGGCAGTGCTGAGGAGGCTCTCCGGGCGGGACAGCGTGGGAGGGGTGATCCGTGGCCGGGCGGTGCGGCTGCTGCTGGACGACGGCAGGCTCGGGGACGACGAGACGGCGCGCCTCATGGGGCTCGCGCTGTCGCCCGGGACGCCGCCGGCCGATGCCGCTGCCTGGGTCGAGGGCTTCGTCGGCGGAGCCGCCGGGGGAGGAATGCTCCTCGTGCACGACGAGCGGCTCCTCGGCCTGGTGGACGCCTGGCTGACGGGCGTGCCCGGCGCCGCGTTCACCGACGTACTGCCGCTGCTGCGCCGCACGTTCTCGGCGTACGAACCGGGAGTGCGGCGGACTTTGGGGGAACTGGTCCGGCGCGGCCCGTCCGCCGAACGCCACCAGGCACGGACGGAGCCCGGGGCCCCCGGCTTCGGCCCGGGCCTCGACGAGGAACGCGCGGACGCGGTGCTGCCGGTGTTGCGGTTGGTGCTCGGCGCGAGTTCTGCTCCTGCGGTGCGGCACGGTGAGAATTCAGCCCCTCCGGCGTTTGAGGAGCGGGGTCCGGGGCGGATCCCCTCGCGCGGCGGAGCCAACGGCGAGGAGCGGCTGCGGCGGTGGCGGCTTGTGCTGGGCGGGGAGACGGCGGACGGGACCGGGTGCGTGCTCGGCGGTCAGGACGCCGCCATGGACGCGGCGTTGGGCGCGCTGTACGGGGGCGGGCGCGAAGCCCGGAGTCCGGCCGGGCGTTCGGCCGGGCTCGGTGCCTCCGCGCCGTCCGTCGCGCGCTGGCTCGGCGACATCCGTACGTACTTCCCGAGCTCCGTCGTGCAGGTCATGCAGCGCGACGCCATCGAGCGCCTGGGACTGTCGGCGCTCCTGCTGGAGCCCGAGATGCTGGAGGCTGTCGAGGCGGACGTCCACCTCGTCGGGACGCTGCTCTCGCTCAACAAGGCGATGCCCGAGACGACCCGGGAAACGGCGCGCGCCGTGGTCCGGAGGGTTGTTGACGACCTGGAGAAGCGGCTCGCCACCCGTACGAGGGCCACCGTCACCGGAGCCCTCGACCGGAGCGCCCGCGTCCACCGGCCCCGCCACCGGGACATCGACTGGGACCGGACCATTCGGGCCAACCTGAAGAATTACCTTCCCGAGTACCGGACTGTCGTTCCTGAGCGGCTCGTCGGGTACGGGCGGGCGTCGCAGTCCGTGAAGAAGGACGTCGTCCTGTGCATCGACCAGTCGGGGTCGATGGCCGCGTCGGTCGTCTATGCGTCGGTCTTCGGCGCGGTGCTCGTCTCCATGCGCTCGATCAACACCCGCCTCGTCGTCTTCGACACCGCGGTCGTGGATCTCACCGATCAGCTGGACGATCCGGTCGACGTCCTCTTCGGTACGCAACTCGGAGGAGGTACGGACATCAACCGGGCCCTCGCGTACTGCCAGTCGCAGATCACCCGGCCTGCCGACACCGTCGTCGTGCTGATCAGCGACCTCTACGAGGGCGGCATACGGGACGAGATGCTGAAGCGGGTCGCGGCGATGAAGGCGTCGGGCGTGCAGTTCGTGGCCCTGCTCGCGCTCTCCGACGAAGGTGCCCCCGCCTACGACCGTGAGCACGCGGCAGCTCTCGCGGCCCTCGGGGCCCCGGCCTTCGCCTGTACGCCGGACCTGTTTCCGGAGGTGATGGCGGCGGCGATCGAAAAACGGCCCCTGCCCGTACCCGATATGGCGACTCATCAGTAACATGCGATTTGCGTGACCCCGGGAGGGTCGTGCGAGCATCAGCCGTCGTTCCGTCACCTCCGTCCCCCTTCGAAGGCGTTTCTCCTCTTGACTGCCGTAGTCGCTCACCCCCTCGCCGCCCCGCGCGTACTGCGCCGGGCGGGTCGGCGGCGTGCGCTGCGCGTGGTGTTCTTCCTGGGGGGTCTGCTGGCCTTGGGCTTTTTGTGGGGCGGCCAGGCGTACGCCGTCGAGGCGCCGCTGCCGGCGCGTGACTCCGCTGCTTTCGTGACACCGGTGAAGGAGGCTGTGCCGCGGAAGCCGTTGGCGCCGCCGGTGCTCGACGGTGCACAGGCTGTGGATGAGGCCGTGGAGCCGGTGGCCGATGTCGTACGGCGCGTCACACGGCCCGTGGGTGAGCTGAAGGACCGCGTGGCGGAGCGTCGGCCGGGCACGCCCGAGCTGCCGCCGCCTGCTCTTCCGGCGCCCGTTCTTCCGGCGCCGGGGCCTGTGTTGGCCGTACAGGAACCGCCGGTGCACGGACTGCCCGTGCGTGAGCTGCCCGTACACGAACTGCCCGTGTCCGACGGACCTGCGGAGGCGGCGTCGTCTCTCGGCAGTGGTACGTCGCCGGTCAGGTCCGTGGGGTCCGGGAGCGACAGGTCCGCGCACGGCATCGTGGGCGTGCATCACGATGCTCCGCACCCGAGCCCCGGCGTCGCTGACTGCGGGGAGGCCGCGCCCCTGGACGCGCCTGACGCGCCTGACGCGCCTGCCGGGCCGTGCGGTGGCGGCGTATGGCAGTCGGCCGGTGACGGGACTTCCTCCCGCTCCGGCGACCAGCACACGGCCGCGGCCGCGTTCGCGGACGGCGCCCGGTTCGGGCTGGTGCGCGGGGCGACGCTGCCGACGACCACCTCACCGACGTACGACCGACCGCACCAGATCCTCGAATTTCCCGGCTAGGGCAGACCGTCCCCGCTCCATGACCTGCCGCGCGGGGGCGGGACAGGTCTGCCCGCCGATCCGGACATCCCCGGACAACAGCCGAATGAATTCGAAGGATCTGACGCAAGCATGAACAAGAACATCCGCCGTTCCATCGCCGTCGCCGCCACCGCCGGCGGTATGTGGGCCCTCGGCACCGCCGCCGCGAGCGCGGCCGAGCTGCCCGTCTCGGTGCCGCTGTCGGCCCCCGACCAGGCGTCCGACGCCATAGATGATGTCCTGGACGTTCAGGCCGCAGACCTCGCCGGCGTCACAGTGAGTGCGGACGTCGCTGCCCAGGATGTCCAGCAGGAGGTGCGGCACGACGTGCAGGCCGCGCCGTCCGTGGCTGAGGCCGAGGCCGAGGTCGACTACCTCTTCGGTCCGCTGTCCGCCTTCGCCTCCGAGCTGGAGCAGGCGCCGAGCCAGGTCCAGGGCAAGGCGCACAGCTCCGCCGAGGGCGCCGCCGCCGACGCCACCCCGCTCACCCACGCCGTCGCCCAGGACACCCTGCCGCCCATCGCCGCCCGCGCCGTGGCCGGCGTGCTCCCCGTCGCCGGTCAGGCTGTCGGTGACGCCGGTGGCCTCGCCCACGGTGCGGTCGGCAACGTGACGCCCTTCGCGGGCGGTGTCGTGAGCGACGTTCAGCCGTTCGCCGGTGGCGTCGTCTCCGAGGTCGGCCCGTTCGCGGGTGGCGTCCACGGCGCGGTCCAGCCGCTCGTCCAGACCGTCGTCGACCAGGTCCAGCCGCTCGCGTACGGCGTCGGCGGCAGCGCCCACACCCTCGCCCACGGTGTCGTCGGCGACGTGACGCCGTTCGCGGGCGGTGTCGTTTCCGACGTCCAGCCGTTCGCGCAGGACCTCTCGGGCACGGTCGCCTCCACCCCGCTCGCCGGCAACGCCGCCTTCGGCGCCCAGGACGCCGCCGACTCGGTCACCCCGGGCTACGCGTCGTACCTGACGCAGGGCATCTGACGTACGGCGTGCACGACGTGCAGTGCACACAGGGCATCTGACCGGCGGGTCCGGTGTTCCCCGGGCGGTCTCCATTGGGGTGGAGGCCGCCCGGCTCCGTGTTCCCGCGTGTTCCCGCGTGTTCCCGCGTGTTCCCGTCGCGAGCGGCGCCGACGCCGTAGCACGTCCGTTCCGTGACCGGCTGTGACCGGTATCACCGCTCAGGTGTGATCTGCGATTTAGGGACCTGTGGCCCACGGGGATAACCTGCGAGACGGACATGCCGCGTACCGGACACCGTGTACGCCTCCCTTGTGACTGCGCCGTCACGTTGCCCTTCGCGGCACGCCCATCGCATTCAAAGCAACGAACCGCGATCACCAGAAAAGGGACGGACGCGCGTGGACCTGTTCGAGTACCAGGCGAGGGACCTCTTCGCCAAGCACGGTGTACCGGTGCTGGCCGGTGAAGTCATCGAAACGCCTGAGGCGGCGCGCGAGGCCACTGAGCGGCTGGGCGGCAAGTCGGTCGTCAAGGCGCAGGTGAAGGTCGGCGGCCGCGGCAAGGCCGGCGGCGTCAAGCTCGCCGCGACGCCGGACGAGGCCGTCGCCCGGGCGACGGACATCCTCGGGATGGACATCAAGGGCCACACGGTCCACAAGGTGATGATCGCCGAGACGGCGCCCGAGATCGCCGAGGAGTACTACGTTTCGTACCTCCTCGACCGTACGAACCGCACCTTCCTCGCCATGGCGTCCGTCCAGGGCGGCATGGACATCGAGGAGGTCGCCGAGAAGACCCCCGAGGCCCTCGCGAAGGTCCCGGTCAACGCCAATGACGGCGTCACGATCGAGAAGGCCCGCGAGATCGTCGCCCAGGCGAAGTTCCCGGCCGAGGTCGCCGAGCAGGTCGCCGAGGTTCTGGTGACGCTCTGGGACACCTTCGTCGCCGAGGACGCGCTCCTCGTCGAGGTGAACCCGCTCGCGAAGGTCGCCGACGGCCGCATCATCGCGCTCGACGGCAAGGTGTCTCTCGACGAGAACGCCGAGTTCCGCCAGCCGGGCCACGAGGAGTTCGTGGACCACGCCGCAGCCAACCCGCTCGAGGCTGCTGCCAAGGCCAAGAACCTCAACTACGTCAAGCTCGACGGCGAGGTCGGCATCATCGGCAACGGTGCCGGTCTGGTCATGTCGACCCTGGACGTCGTCGCGTACGCCGGTGAGAACCACGGCAACGTGAAGCCCGCCAACTTCCTCGACATCGGTGGCGGCGCCTCCGCCGAGGTCATGGCGAACGGCCTGGAGATCATCCTCGGCGACCCGGACGTCAAGTCCGTGTTCGTCAACGTCTTCGGTGGCATCACCGCTTGTGACGAGGTCGCCAACGGCATCGTCCAGGCTCTTGAGCTGCTGAAGTCGAAGGGCGAGGCTGTCACCAAGCCGCTCGTCGTCCGACTGGACGGCAACAACGCGGAGCTGGGTCGCAGGATCCTCTCCGACGCGAACCACCCGCTCGTTCAGCGCGTGGACACCATGGACGGCGCGGCCGACAAGGCCGCCGAGCTCGCCGCGGCTGCGAAGTAAGGGACGAGGGACTCCAACACCATGGCTATCTTCCTCACCAAGGACAGCAAGGTCATCGTCCAGGGGATGACCGGCGCCACGGGCATGAAGCACACCAAGCTCATGCTGGCCGACGGCACCAACATCGTCGGTGGCGTGAACCCCCGCAAGGCCGGTACGTCCGTCGACTTCGACGGCACCGAGGTACCTGTCTTCGGCTCCGTCAAGGAAGCGATGGAGAAGACCGGCGCCGATGTGTCGGTTCTCTTCGTGCCGCCGGCCTTCGCCAAGGCCGCCGTCGTCGAGGCGATCGACGCCGAGATTCCGCTGGCCGTCGTGATCACCGAGGGCATCGCCGTCCACGACTCGGCCGCCTTCTGGGCGTACGCCGGTGCGAAGGGCAACAAGACCCGGATCATCGGTCCGAACTGCCCCGGTCTCATCACCCCGGGCCAGTCCAACGCCGGCATCATCCCGGGCGACATCACCAAGCCCGGCCGCATCGGTCTCGTGTCGAAGTCCGGCACGCTGACCTACCAGATGATGTACGAGCTCCGTGACATCGGCTTCTCGTCCGCCGTCGGCATCGGTGGCGACCCGGTCATCGGTACTACGCACATCGATGCTCTGGCTGCTTTTGAGGCCGACGCCGACACTGATCTCATTGTGATGATCGGTGAGATCGGTGGCGACGCCGAGGAGCGTGCGGCTGATTACATCGCGAAGAACGTGACGAAGCCGGTCGTCGGTTACGTCGCGGGCTTCACGGCGCCCGAGGGCAAGACCATGGGCCACGCCGGCGCGATCGTGTCCGGTTCTTCTGGCACCGCACAGGCCAAGAAGGAGGCCCTTGAGGCCGCGGGCGTCAAGGTGGGCAAGACGCCTACCGAGACGGCGAAGCTGGCGCGCGCGATCCTCGCGGGCTAGTTGTTGTTTTTCGCTTCGGCGAACCGGTGCGGGCCCGTATCCCCTGGTCAGGGGGTACGGGCCCGCCCGCGTTCGATCTCGCGTCGGGGCACGGGGCGCCGCGTTCGTCAGCGCGTTTGGGGGACCAGGCGGGCCGGGCCGGTGATGGGCGCCGAGTGGAGCATGTCGCGCAACTCCTCGTCCTCCGGGGTCAGTGGCTGAGGGCCGCCGCGCACCGGGACGCCGCCCACCGGTTCGCCGGGGGCGCGCGGGGGCTCGTACCGCGTCGGGGCTGTGACGAGCGTGAAGCCTGTGGCGCTGACGATCATCGCCGTGAAGAAGAGGGCCGCGCGCGTCCAGAACCGCGTTTTGCGCTCGCTTCCCGTCCGTACGGCGCCGGCGGGCGGCAGCTTGACCGCCGGCGCGTTGGCGGCCGGCGCGGTGGCGCACTCGGCGAGCTTGCTGAGGCGTTCCTGGAACAGGGCGGTCTGCTCGGCGGGGGTGCCGGCGTCGGCGAGTTCCGGCAGCCGCTTGGTGATCGCGGCGCGGGCGTTGAGCAGGCGGTTGGCGGCGGCGCGGGTGCTCGCCTCGGTTTCGGCCGCCGTGTCGGGGAGGTCGAGGCCCAGGCCGTCGTACAGGAGGAGGGTGCGGCGGTGGATGGGGGGAAGGTCGAGGAGGGCTTGGAGGAGTACCCGGCGGTCGCGGTCGGTGGGGGGTCGTTCGGGGCGATTGCGCGCGCGGCGCAGGCGGTGCCAGGGGGAGAGCGCGTATTCGTACGCCGCTGCCCTGACCCAGCTCGGGGGGTCGCGATCGGTGGCCACGGCGGGCCAGCGCTGCCAGGCGAGGCGGAAGGCGTACTCGACGGACTCCCGGGCGAGGCGCCGGTTTCCGGTGAGGAGGTACGCCTGGCTCAGCAGGGCGGGGGCGGAGTGGGCGTAAAGGGCGTCGAAGGCCTGGGCGGGGGTGAGGGCGGGCCCTTTCGCGAGGGCGTCGGGGTCGGTGCCGCGCCGTGGCGTCTCCTCGGTCGTCGAACGTTCGGGTACGGCGTTGTCCCGCTCGGGGTGGTTGCGTTCAACGCCCTGCGGGGAGCGCCCCGGCACGTCCCCTCCTGGCACCGTGGCTTGCGGGGCGGGGGTGGGCTCATCCTTGAGGGAGGCGAGCAGTTTGGCGTACGCCGCTCGCTTGCGGCGCTTGGGGTTTACGCGGCCGGATTCCCAGGCCTTGATCGTCTCGCGGGTGACGCCCAGAGCGGCGGCGAGCTGCTCCTGGGTAAGCGATCTCGCCTCGCGCAGCCTGCGCCGCTCCTTGGGGGAGGGCAGCCGGGCGGCGGGGGCGGTTTCGGTGCTCTGCGTCATGAAAATCCCCCCGCAGCGCTACACCAGGCGAAAAAGTACATAAACGTATATTGGGCGACACGGCAGTCATTCGCCCGTTACATGGATTAAGCGCGTGTCGTTGACAGCATGGCCGGGTGACTCAAGTGACCCATCGCGGTACGTGGTTGCCGTCCGTGCGAAGCCGCTCCTCGGCGCAGGCCGCCTGTTTTGTGCGGGGGGTGATCGCTGCCGGGCTGGGGCTGGGCTCCCTCGCCGTCCTGGTGCTGGGGCTGTGGATCAGTTCGCCGTACCCCGACAACGGGCCGGGCGGGGCGCTGCGCGTCGCCGCCGGGCTGTGGCTGCTCGCCCATGGGGCCGAGCTGGTCCGGTACGACACGCTGTCCGGCGTTCCCGCGCCCGTCGGGCTGACTCCGATGCTGCTCATGGCCCTGCCGGTGTGGCTCGCGCACCGGGCCGCGCGGGATGCGGTGGAGGGTGCGGATGGTGTGGAGGGAGTGGAGGGAGTGGCTGGGGACGGGGATCGGGGGGTTGCGGGGGCTGGTCCTGCTGCGGTTGTTGCCTTCTGCGGGGTTGTTGCCGGGTACGTGGTCGTCGGTGCGGCCGCGGTGCTTTACGCGTACGGCGGGCCGCTGCCCGCCGGGCTGCTGAGCGCGGCGCTGCATTTGCCCCTTGTTGCTGCGGCGGGGGCGGCGGCCGGGGTGTGGACGGCGACCGGGCGCCCGCGCGGGCCGCTGCCGCGCTGGGTGCCGGGGGGCGTGCGGGAGGCCTTTGTGCGCCCCCGGTTCCGGGTCGCGCTCGGGGCCGCCGGGGCCGGGGTCGTGGCGCTGGTGGGCGGCGGGGCGTTGATCGCGCTGGCGTCGCTGGTCTGGCATGCGGGGGCGGCGCAGGGGGCGGTGCTGCAACTCGCGGCGGATTGGTCCGGGCGGCTGGCAGTGGTGCTGCTGGTTCTGGCGCTCGCGCCGAATGCCGCCGTGTGGGGCGCCGCGTATGGGCTGGGGCCCGGGTTCGCCCTGGGTGCGGGCGCGACCGCCACGCCGCTGGGTGCGGTGGGGACTCCGGCGCTGCCGCACTTTCCGCTGGTCGCGGCGCTGCCGTCCGGGGAGGGGGCGACGCTGGTTCACTGGGCGACGTCGGCGGTGCCGGTCGTGGGGGCGGTCACGGTCGCGTGGTTCACGGTACGTACGGCCGCGCCGCCCTTCGCCGTACGGGAGGAAGCCTGGACGCTCCGTGAAACGGCCCTCGGGGCGGCCCTGGCGGGCGCGGGCTGCGGGGTGGCGACGGCGGTACTCGCGGCTCTGGCCAGCGGGCCGCTGGGCGTGGGGGCGCTGTCGGAGTTCGGGCCGGTGTGGTGGCGTACGGGCGGGGCGGCGCTGGTGTGGACGGTGACGCTGGGCGTCCCGGCCGCGCTGATCCTGCGAGCGTGGCGCCTGCGCGACCGGACTCCGCGCTCCTGGCGCGGGAGGTCGGATGCGCCTGCGGATGAGGCGGTTGCGGAGGAAACCGGCGCGGGGGTGAAGTGCAGGTGGTGGAGGCGGCGAGGCGCGGCTCAGGATCGGAGTGCGGGCGCTGCGAAACGGGCGTGGTGGTGGAGTGGCAGGCGCCGGCCCGCCACGGGTTCGGTGGCTGCGACCCCGTGGTGGCGTCCTGGTGGTCGCGGTGGCGGCGGGGTGGGCGACGACGTTTCTGGGCCGTACGACGGCGAAGCCGACTTCCTGCCCGTCGGCGATCCTGAGGCCACGGTCGGCGCGGCCTGGCACGACAGCGGGGTGCGCGAGGCGAGATGGGCGGCCCTGAAGGAGGCGTCCGGCGGCTTGATGACCGACTTCCCGGCCACCACGCATCCGCCGGACACGAAGCCCGCCGGCGCACCCGCCGGCTATGAGACCGACACACCCCCGCATGTCCCAACGCCCCCGCCCGAAGCCCGGACGCCCACCTTCCCCGCTCCGCCGGCTACTGGAACACCCGGTCGCCAGGCACTATCGGGTGCTGATGCTTCCGACTCCCCGGCTCCACCGAGTGTGGGGACCTCCGGTCTCCCGGCTTCGCCTGGTACGGGGACGTCTGGTCGCGCGGCTCCATCGGGTGCTGGGACCTCCGGTCTCCCGGCTTCGCCTGGTACGGGGACGTCTGGTCGCGCGGCTCCATCGGGTGCTGGGACCTCCGGCCTCCCGGCTTCGCCCGGTGTCGGGACCTCCGGTCGCCCCGTTCCACCTGGTGCGGGGGCGTCCGGCTCTGCGGTTCCACCTGGTGTGGAGACCTCCGGGGAGCTGGAGGGCGGTTGAGCGGCGCTTCCGAATCCGCCGTCGACGTAACCACGCGATGGCCCGCTTCCCCGCTCACAGGCAGGCCGCCGTCGTAGCCCGCCCTTGCCACCGGTTCCGCGTTGCAGTCGCAGCCCACCCAGCGGGCCGAGCAGGATCCCGCCCGGCGGCTGGTATGCCTCGCGCAGCCGGGGCGTTGATGCTGCGGCCGCGACCGCCCGGCAGGCTGCGTTCCGGTCCGGAGCCGGGCTCGGTGAGTTACTCCTTTACGCCGAAGATCGGGCGCAGCGGCTTCGGGAGCAGGTCGTTGCAGGACGCCTGCGCGGACTGGGTCAGGGAATCCTGCACGCACGTGTAGTAGTCGCGGTAGACCAGCTGGACCGTGAACGTCGTCGCCACGATCGTCAGCGCGAGCGCCGCCGTGACCAGGCCGCTCACCGCCGCCGTCGTCTGCGGCCTGCTGCTGCCGGACGTCGGCGACGCGGCTGCGGGACCGGTCGGGGCCGCGGTGTCCGCCGCCGCGTCCTGGGCGCGGCGAGGCTTCGCCCGCAGCGAGCTGATGCCCCAGTAGAGCGCCAACGCGCCCAGCAGCAGCGCGACCTCGGGGAGGTCGAACAGCGCGAAGAAGAAGGCCCACATGCCGGACAGCAGCGCGTAACGCGCCCGGCGCTGCGCGGGGTCCTTGGGGTCCCAGCGCAGGCCGGTGCCGCCGCCTCCCTGGCCGCCGCCCGGCCCCTCAGGGCCGTCCTGGCGTCCGCCGGGCCCACCGAATCCGCCGCTCTGGCGGCCCGGCTGGCGGGGGCTCCACTGGCTGCCCCCGGAGGACGAGGAGGACGGCGTGGCGTCCGGTTCGTTGTTGCCGTCATCCTGGCCGCCACCGTCCGCCGGCTTACGCGGCTGCCACGGCTGGTCGGGCTGCCCCTCGGGAGGCGGCGCGAACGGATTGTCGTCCCCTTGCGGTGACGGAGGCGGGGACGAAGGTGGTGTCGACGAGGACTGGCGGTCCCGCAGCAGCAACTGTGAACCCCGCTGTCCCGCATACGGCGCGGAAAGCGGCAGGCGGAGAGCCGCGCGGCGGCGTCGGTCCGTCATCTGGTGAACGTCTTCCCCTCAGACCCGATGCGCGGTGCACACAGGGTCTTGTGTGTCGATCTGTTCCCGTCCGGAGACGGAACCTGTCCCCTGACGCTACCTCCCGGCCACGTACCCGTCCCGTGGGGGCCGCTCGGAGTGCCGGTATCGTTGCCGACGGTTGGCGCCTTCGTAGAGTTCCCCGTATCGGGGGATGCGATTCGTTCGTACGACCACACAAGCCGCACCATCCGCGAGAAAGAGCCCCGCCGTGGCCTCCCCGCCCCCTTCCTCCCGTCCCCCCGGGACGCCCGCCCGCCTTGTCGTGCTGGTCTCCGGTTCCGGTACGAACCTCCAGGCCCTGCTCGACGCCATCGGCGACGACCCCGCCGCGTACGGCGCCCAGGTCGTGGCCGTCGGTGCCGACCGGGACGGGATCGCGGGTCTCGAACGTGCCGAGCGCGCCGGGCTGCCGACCTTCGTCTGCCGCGTGAAGGACTTCAGCACGCGCGAGGCGTGGGACGCGGCGCTGGCCGAGGCCACGGCGGCGTACGAGCCCGACCTGGTCGTCTCGGCCGGCTTCATGAAGATCGTGGGGAAGGAATTCCTCGCCCGCTTCGGTGGCCGGTTCATCAACACCCACCCCGCCCTGCTGCCCAGCTTTCCCGGAGCCCACGGCGTACGCGACGCACTCGCGTACGGCGCGAAGGTCACCGGATGCACGGTTCATTTCGTCGACGACGGTGTCGACACCGGCCCGATCATCGCGCAGGGCGTGGTCGAGATCCGGGACGGGGACGATGAAGCCGCTCTTCATGAGCGCATCAAGGAAGTCGAGCGAAGGCTGCTCGTCGATGTCGTGGGGCGCCTGGCCCGTAACGGCTTTCGCATTGAGGGACGAAAGGTAGTTATCCAGTGACCGCCGAAGGTACGAAGCGGCCCATCCGCCGCGCGTTGGTCAGCGTCTACGACAAGACGGGCCTCGAGGAACTGGCCCGCGGCCTGCACGAGGCGGGCGTCACCCTGGTCTCCACCGGCTCCACCGCCGGGAAGATCGCCGCGGCCGGCGTCCCGGTCACCAAGGTCGAGGAGCTCACCGGCTTCCCCGAGTGCCTCGACGGCCGGGTCAAGACGCTGCACCCGCGCGTGCACGCCGGCATCCTCGCCGACCTGCGGCTCGACGCGCACCGCGCGCAGCTGGAGGAGCTGGGCGTCGAGCCCTTCGACCTCGTGGTCGTCAACCTCTACCCGTTCAAGGAGACCGTCGCTTCCGGCGCGACCGCGGACGAGTGCGTCGAGCAGATCGACATCGGCGGCCCCTCGATGGTCCGCGCCGCCGCCAAGAACCACCCCTCTGTGGCGGTTGTCACCAGCCCTGAGCGGTACGCCGATGTGCTGAGCGCGGTCAAGGACGGCGGGTTCGACCTGACGACCCGCAAGCGTCTCGCCGCCGAGGCCTTCCAGCACACGGCGGCGTACGACGTCGCTGTCGCGTCCTGGTTCGCTGATGATTACGCCGCGGCCGACGACAGCGGCTTCCCGGACTTCCTCGGGTCGACGTACGCGCGCAAGAACGTGCTGCGGTACGGCGAGAACCCGCACCAGCCCGCGGCGCTCTACACCTCCGGTACGGGCGGCCTCGCCGAGGCGGAGCAGCTGCACGGCAAGGAGATGTCGTACAACAACTTCACCGACACGGAGGCCGCGCGGCGCGCCGCGTACGACCAGGCCGAGCCCTGCGTCGCGATCATCAAGCACGCCAACCCGTGCGGCATCGCCGTCGGCGCCGACGTCGCCGAGGCGCACCGCAAGGCGCACGCCTGCGACCCGCTGTCGGCTTTTGGTGGCGTGATCGCCGTCAACCGGCCGGTCTCCGTGGCGATGGCCGAGCAGGTCGCCGAGATCTTCACCGAGGTCATCGTCGCGCCGGGGTACGAGGACGGGGCTGTCGAGGTGCTCGCCCGTAAGAAGAACATCCGGGTGCTGGTCTGCCCCGACGCTCCGTCGGATGTGGTCGAGGTCAAGGCGATCGACGGTGGCGCTCTGCTTCAGGTCACCGACCGGCTCCAGGCGGAGGGCGACGACCCGTCGACCTGGACGCTCGCGAGTGGTGAGGCGCTGTCGGAAGGTGAGCTCGCCGAGCTGGCCTTCGCCTGGCGCGCCTGCCGCGCCGTGAAGTCCAACGCGATCCTGCTCGCCAAGGGCGGCGCGTCCGTCGGCGTCGGCATGGGTCAGGTCAACCGCGTCGACTCCGCGAAGCTCGCGGTGGAGCGTGCGGGCGAGGAGCGCGCGCGGGGCGCCTTCGCCGCCTCGGACGCCTTCTTCCCCTTCCCCGACGGGCTGGAGATCCTGCTGAACGCGGGCGTCAAGGCCGTTGTCCAGCCGGGCGGTTCGGTCCGTGACGAGCTGGTCGTCGAGGCCGCGAAGAAGGCGGGCGCGACGATGTACTTCACCGGCACGCGCCACTTCTTCCACTGACGCGGACGTGCCAGAGGCCGCAACCCCGTCGGGTTGCGGCCTCTTGTGCGTACGGTCGTTACTTCTTGATCACCAGGGTGCCGGCGGCACGGTCGTGCCAACCCTGCAGCTTCCCGGAGTTGTCGAAGAACGGGGAGAGGTAGACCAGGAGCTGGCCGATGCCGCAGAGGATCGCACCGACCATCGGGATGATCCAGCGGATGAAGCCGCCGCCGATGCCGGGGACCTGGCCCGTGTTCTCCTTGACGACCTTCAGGCCGAGCACCATCTTGCCGAGGGTGGCGCCGGCGAAGGAGATCATCAGCCACTCGTAGAGCAGGGTCGCCACGAAGATGACCATGATGGCGCCGAAGAACGCGGCGAAAATGCCGCCGGCCGCCTCGGCACCGTCGTTGACGCAGGTCTCGTAGGCCGACGTCAGCGGGTCGAGCTTGGAGCAGTCCTCGATGCTCTCGGCCGCGCCGAACATGCCCGCGAACAGGGTCGCGCTGAGGATCGCGTACAGGATGCCGATCACGACACCGTCGAGGCAGCGCGCGCCGAGACGACGGCCCATCGTGGCGACCTCGACGGTGCCCAGCACCGGGACGTTGATGTAGCCGCTGTTGGCCTGGAGCGTGCCGGGCGGCTGCTGCTGCGGGTACGCGCCGTAGGGCTGCCCCGGCTGCTGAGCGCCCTGCTGCGGGTAGCCGTAGCCCTGCTGCGGCGGGACGCCCTGCGGGGCCTGCTGGGGGTAGCCGTAGCCGGGCTGGCCCTGCGGCTGCTGCGGTTGCTGCGGCTGCTGGCCGGGCTGTCCGTACGGGTTGTTCGGGTCGCCGAAACTCATGGCGGGGTTCCTCCGTTGGAAGTGCTGGGGACGTCGCGGCCCGAGCGGAGGAACGTCACAAGATAACAAGCGGTGCCCCCCCGCCGCTGTCCGCGGCACTGCGCCGATCATCGTTGTAGGACACTCGTGCCTTTGTCCAGTCGGTATGCCTATGTGTTGTGCAAGTGCAACCTCGGTCAGGGCGGCCTGATTGGAACCTGGGCGGGTCCATCCGCGAGGATGGGGGCATGACTGCCCAGATTCTCGATGGCAAGGCCACCGCAGCCGCGATCAAGTCCGACCTGACCGCCCGCGTGGCGGCTCTGAAGTCCAAGGGCATCGTCCCCGGACTCGGCACCGTGCTGGTGGGTGACGACCCGGGCAGCAAGTGGTACGTCGCGGGCAAGCACCGCGACTGCGCCCAGGTAGGCATCGCGTCGATCCAGCGCGAACTGCCCGCGACCGCCTCCCAGGAGGAGATCGAGGCAGTCGTACGGGAACTGAACGAGAACCCGGAGTGCACGGGTTACATCGTCCAACTCCCGCTCCCCAAGGGCATCGACACCAACCGGGTCCTGGAGCTGATGGACCCGGCGAAGGACGCCGACGGCCTGCACCCGATGAGCCTCGGCCGGCTCGTGATCGGCGAGCCCGGCCCGCTGCCGTGCACGCCGTACGGCATCGTCCAGCTCCTGCGCCACCACGATGTGGAGATCAAGGGAGCGAACGTCGTGGTCGTCGGCCGCGGCATCACCATCGGCCGCCCGATGCCGCTGGTCCTGACCCGCAAGTCGGAGAACGCGACGGTGACGCAGTGCCACACCGGTACGCGTGACCTGTCCGCGCACCTCCGGCAGGCGGACATCATCATCGCCGCGGCGGGTGTGCCGCACCTGATCAAGCCCGAGGACGTCAAGCCGGGCGCGGCCGTGCTCGACGTGGGCGTCAGCCGGGACGAGGACGGCAAGATCGTCGGCGACGTCCACCCGGGCGTCGCGGAGGTGGCCGGCTGGGTCGCTCCGAACCCGGGCGGTGTCGGCCCGATGACGCGCGCCCAGCTGCTCGTCAACGTCGTCGAGGCGGCGGAGCGCGCGGCCGCCGGCACCGCACACGCCGGCACCGCACACGCCGGCACGAGCTGAGCGGGAAGGAAGCGCCACCGATGGGTGCTGCTACGAGTCCGGACGAACCGGCCGCCACCGGCGACCTCACCGTGGAGGCGGGCGCGCAGGACGCGCGAGCCGCTGCTGACGCTGACGGCGCTGCCGAGGCGCGGGCCGCGGGCCGGACGGGCGAGGCTGGCGCGACGCGTGGGACTGGTGCGACGGGCGACGCGGGTGAGCCCGAACCGTCGGCCAAGGGCGTCGTCAGCGCCCCGGGCCCGGACGGGCCCGTCCGCACCACGCGGCGCTTTCCGCTGTTCACCCGGGACACCGCGCGCCCCGAGGGCGGCGGTCGAGCCGCGTCCGGGGCCGCCCCGGTCCGGCAGTGGCCGTTCCTGGCCGTCCTCGGCACGATCGCGCTCGGGCTGCTGCTCGTGGTGGTCGACGCGTTCGGAATCGGCTTCCGTCTCGGCACGCTGCTGATCGGCCTGGCCCTGATCGCCGGAGCCGTGCTGCGCCGGCTGATCCCGTCCGTGGGCATGCTCGCCGTACGCTCGCGCTTCACCGACATGGCGACGTACGGCCTGCTCGGCACCTCCATCGTGCTGCTCGCACTGATGGCGCAGCCCAAACCGTGGCTGGAGATCCCTTTCCTGGAGGCGGCGATCCGGTTCACGGTGCGGTAAAGCGGCGCCAGGGCAGGCCGTCCGCCCGGTAGCCGCGTTGCCGCGTTGACCCCCGTCCGGAGCGGGCAGCAAGATGTCCGGACGATGAGAAGCGATCAGATCGTGACCCTCCGGGGCGAACAGGAGCTCGTCCGCCGGGCCGGCGATCTCTTCGCCGGCGCACGGCAGGAGTTTCTGTGCGCCGCCGCGGATCCCTTCACCTGGTCGGCCGGGGTCAACGCCGCGTTCGCCGGGGGCAAGCGGCCGCCGCTGACGCCGGGCGGCCTGTCGATGCGCAAGCTCTACACCCCTCAGGCGCTGTCCGACGCCGAGGCCGAGCGCCGTCTCCTGCGGATCGCCGCCTCCGGCGCGCAGATCCGGATCTGCGTCGCGCCGCTCGCCCACGAGGCGATCGTCATCGACCGGCGGATCGCGATCCTGGCCGGAGCGCCGGTCCGCGGCACCCGGACGTACACGGTGGTCCGGTCGCCGGACGTGGTCGACGGCGTCAGGTCGCTGTTCAGCGCCGCCTGGGAGACCGCCGGCGACCTGGCCGGCTATGTGGGCGCGAGGCCGCCCGTACTCAGCGAGCAGGCCCGCGAGATCCTGCGCATGCTCAGTGCCGGATACACCGACGAGACGGCGTGCCGCCGCTTGGGCGTGTCGCTGCGTACGTACCGCAGACGCGTCGCCGAACTCATGGTGACGCTCGGCGCCACCTCAAGGTTCCAAGCGGGTGTACGCGCCCGGGAGTTCGACGGCGGCGTCTGAGGGCCGGCCGTCCGGCCGTCCGGCCATTCCGTACGTGACGGCGCCCGTCCTCTCCCCCGAGGGAGGACGGGCGCCGACACGGTTTTCAGCGTCCGGGACGGGCCAATCGCGATCAAGGGGTGCCGGGGCCCTGTGGCATGGAGGTGACCATTCCGCCACGGCCCGATCACCGCGCAACAGCGGGGTTACGGATCGCGCCGGGCCACTGCGATGGGACACTGTTCCCGGGAATCGGGAGGGGGCGCGCGAGGGGGGCACGCCGGACTGCCGAATGCTCCCGTGCGCTCCTGGCCCAGGAACTGACATCCTGGCTTCGCGCATCCCTCTGGGTAGTCCGGACACGGACCGCGGAGGGTTGTGGCAGGGGGACACGAGAGCACGGGGCACATCAGGCACGTACGGGGGGACAAGGGGGAAGCAATGCCTCGTTGGAAAGCTCTACCGGAGGAGCTCGATCCACAGGTCAAGGAGTTCGCGAGCCAGCTGCGCCGGCTGGTTGACCGCAGTGGGCTCAGCATCGCGGCGGTGGCGGACCGGACCGGCTACAGCAAGACGTCCTGGGAGCGCTACCTGAACGGCCGGCTGCTCGCGCCCAAGGGCGCGGTCGTCGCACTGGCCGATGTGACCGGTACGAACACGAACCACCTGACCACCATGTGGGAGCTCGCGGAACGCGCCTGGAGCCGTTCCGAGATGCGCCACGACATGACCATGGAAGCGATACGGATCTCGCAGGCGCGGGCCGCCCTGGGTGAGTTCGGCCAGCCGTCGGCGACGCCGTCGTCGCCCGCCAAGGGCGGCGGCCGGCCGGGCCGGCGCACGACCACGGACCCGTCCGCTCCGGCGGCGGGCGCGGGCGCGGGAGCGGGCTTCGCCGGTACGGGCATGGGGCCCGGGGCGGGCTCCATCGGTACGGGACCGGGCGCTGTGGGGAACGGTGCGGGCAATGGTGCGGGCAACGGTGCGCGTGGAGGTGTGGGGGCTTCCGGCGCGGGAGGTCGTACGCCGACGGACGCGCCGCCGCAGGGCTTCGGCATATCCCCGCAGCAGGGCGGCAGGGGAGCGGGACCGGGACCGGGTTCGAGCGCGAGTTCGGTCCCCGGGTCTCCGGACGGTCGGCGCAGGCGCAGGAAGGTCACGATGTTCCTCGCGGGCGTCGTGGGCGCGCTCCTGGTGATAGCGGCCGCCGTACTGCTGACCGACCTCGGTGGTGGCAAGGACAAGGACCCCGTCGCGGAGAAGAAGCCGACGGCCGGACCGACCACTTCGGCTCCCGAGCTGCCCGTCGGAGTCGAATGCTTCGGCGACAAGTGCACCGGGCAGGACCCGGAGGCCATGGGCTGCGGCGGTGAGTTCGCCAAGACGACGTCCAGCGCGACCGTGGGCACCGCATTCGTCGAGGTCCGCTACAGCAAGACGTGCGGGGCGGCGTGGGCTCGTATCACCCAGGCGACAGTGGGCGACAAGGTGCAGATCGCCTCGGGCGCCGAGACCGGCCAGGGCGGGAAGCCGAAGGACCAGAACGGCTTGGTCGACGCGGACAAGGACGCGTACACCCCAATGGTCGCCGTCACCAAGGCCGCTGACGCGAAGGCGTGCGCGACTCTCGCGTCCGGTGTGAAGGGCTGCACGACGCAGGAGTAGCCGGGAAGAGCCGGGGCGGGGACAGCCGGGGACAGCCGGGGACAGCCGGGGACAGCCGGGGACAGCCGGCCAAGAATAGGGGAATGCCCGCGCCCGGACGGGGAAGGCGCAAGATATCCCCCCACGGGTGTCCAGCACCCACCCCGGTGGTCGGCCGCCCGCGCACCCCCCTCCAGCGCGGGCGGCCGCCCGCGTTCGGGGGGTATGTGCGGCGCACCACACGGGGTCGGGAGACCGGCGCTCCCGGGGTCCGATAGCCTGACCGCTGGATATCTCTTCACGTCAAGATTCAGAGGCCGCCAACGGCGTCGGGGTCAGGGCGTGTCGGTGATATCCAGCAACGAGGGGCAGGGACCCCCACCGCCAGCTGTCTTACGGAGATCGCCATGACCCGCACTCCCGTGAATGTCACCGTCACCGGCGCGGCCGGCCAGATCGGTTACGCGCTGCTCTTCCGCATCGCTTCCGGCCACCTGCTCGGCGCGGATGTGCCGGTCAAGCTGCGTCTCCTGGAAATCCCGCAGGGCCTGAAGGCCGCCGAGGGCACCGCCATGGAGCTCGACGACTGCGCCTTCCCGCTGCTCCAGGGCATCGAGATCACCGACGACCCGAACGTCGGCTTCGACGGCGCGAACGTCGCGCTGCTCGTCGGCGCCCGCCCGCGCACGAAGGGCATGGAGCGCGGCGACCTGCTGTCCGCCAACGGCGGCATCTTCAAGCCGCAGGGCAAGGCCATCAACGACAACGCCGCGGACGACATCAAGGTCCTCGTCGTCGGCAACCCGGCCAACACGAATGCGCTCATCGCGCAGGCGGCGGCCCCGGACGTACCGGCGGAGCGCTTCACCGCGATGACGCGCCTGGACCACAACCGTGCGCTGTCGCAGCTCGCGAAGAAGACCGGCTCCACGGTCGCCGACATCAAGCGCCTCACCATTTGGGGCAACCACTCGGCGACGCAGTACCCGGACATCTTCCACGCGGAGATCGCGGGCAAGAACGCGGCCGAGGTCGTCAACGACGAGAAGTGGCTGGCCGACACCTTCATCCCGACCGTCGCCAAGCGCGGCGCGGCGATCATCGAGGCGCGCGGGGCGTCCTCGGCCGCGTCGGCCGCGAACGCGGCCATCGACCACGTCCACACGTGGGTGAACGGCACGGCGGTCGGCGACTGGACGTCGATGGGTATCCCGTCGGACGGTTCGTACGGCGTCCCGGAGGGCCTCATCTCCTCCTTCCCGGTCACCTGCAAGGACGGCAAGTACGAGATCGTCCAGGGCCTGGACATCAACGAGTTCTCCCGTACGCGCATCGACGCGTCGGTGCAGGAGCTCAAGGAAGAGCGCGACGCGGTGCGCGAGCTCGGCCTGATCTAAGGCGCGTGCCCAGCGCGTGCTGACACGCGCCCCACGCGACAACGCCCACGCCCCCGGTAGCCGATGGACTCGGCCGCCGGGGGCGTTGGCGTCACACCCTTTGCTTCTGGGGGTCGGGCCGTCCCGAGCGCTCGAGTGTCGGTGGGCCGTGACGGCGCGTCAAGGGCGCTCCCTACGGTCGCGTCGCTGCGCGAGAGCCCTTCGGGCTCCCCTTGACCCGCCGCCCCGGCCCACCGCTAACGCTTATACGGGGACGGCCCAAGAAAAAACGCCCTGCACGGGAGCTGGGGGATGGGCGCGGCCCGGCTCGGTGGCTTGCGGGTGAGTGGGTGGGGCGCGGCAGGTTGAGGGGGCGGTGCGGCCCCAGCCTCAGCGACTGCGGAAACGGCCGCTGGCGGGGCATCCCCATTCCCACGCACACGAGCACCCACGTGGGCGGACGGCCGACCGACCGGGTCGACGTGCGGACTCATGTCGGCGCGGGTGGGGCGCGACAGTTGCATGGGGTGACTCGGGTGGGTGTGGCGTCCGCCCCGTCCGGTGGTCGGTTGGGCCGCAAGCAGGTTGCTGGTGTGGGTGGGTGGAGGGGCACCCAGGGGCGGGGCGTCCTTCTGACGGCCCGGCCGGACGGTCTGGCCGGACGAGCGACCGGGCCCGCAGGTCGGCTCGACACTCACGGCGAAGCCGATAGGGGCTCGAACGTTTCGGCGCGCCCAGTAGAGGTGGCGGACGTTCTCGGCCCTACCGGTGGGGCAGTCGTTACTCCGGGCCGGACAGATGGGGCAAGCTCCCAGCCGAGCCGGATGGGACGAACCCAGCACATGACACACAGACGCACCCCTTTCGCCCCGCTATCGACCCATGGGGGAGGCCTCGCAGTGCGTCATGTGCGGGGTTCGTCGCACGCCAACGGCCCGGCGCATCCAGCCCAGCGGAAGACAGCTCCCGAGGGCCACCACCGGTGGGGCGGACTCGGCCGCCCCAGGGAGCGTGGTCACGGCGGACCGGTGGGCGAGTGAGCCTGAGGAGACGGACTGGCGGGCGCGACGAACGCCCTGCTTGTGTGAGGCTGATGCGGCGGTACATCGGCCACTCCGCCCAGCAATGGCCGACGGCGGCAGCCCCGCCTTCGTCGCTACAACGGCCCTTTCCGGGGGCGCGGAACGCGATGAACCCGGCACATGGCGAGTCCGAACACCCCTCCAACCCCACCAGTCCCAGCCGTATCGTTGTGACGGCTCACGGCCATCGGCCGGCCGAGATGCCCATTCCGACGCAGTCTTCTGGCCCTTGATGAGGTTCGGTCGCTCCAGCGAGCCAGCCCGGGACCCGAACGCAACTAACCCAACACTTGATGAATCCCAACACCCCTCTAACCTCACCGGTCTCAGCCGTATCGCTCGCGGCCATCACGGAACCGTTTCGACCCGCGTCAGCCCCACGCGCATCGCGCGGCCGACTCGCTGGAGTGGCTTGTGCGGCTGATAAGGTGGCGTGACCGCTCACAGGCCGTCGGCCCGGGGCGTGACGGGAGCGGGACGCTCGGCGGACTCGGACACGGCAGCCGAGAAGGCCATTCCAACGCAGTCTGGGCTCAAGAAGCGCCCGAGCTGCCACCCTTGGCGGTGTGCGGTCGCACCGGCAGCCCGGTTCCGGGCTCGGAACGCGACGAACCCAACACATGGCGAATCCCAGCACCCCTCCAGTCCCACCCATCTCAGCCGTATCGCTTCCAGCCATCACGGGAGCGTTTCCACCCGTAGGCGGGAAGGGTGGCGAGGCTGAACGGACGACGGTTGGGGCGGCCGGTGGGGCAGGTGGCGGTGGGGTGGCGGGGCATCGGAGTGGCCGGGGGGAGTTCGGTTGGCGGTCCCGCCGTCGTCGTTGGTGGGGCTCGGTCGTCTCAACCGACGGATCGTGGCCCTTGAGCGCTATTAACCCGGCACTTGATGAGCCTCAACACCCCTCCAGCCCCACCTGCCTCAGTGGTATCGCTTCCCGCCTCACGGGCGCGTTTCGACCCACACCTGTGGCTCGGACGCCATCACCACCCACTCACACCAGCAACGTGCTTGCGGTCCAACCGGCCACTGGCCGGGGTGGACGCCACACCTGCCCGAGTCGCCCCATTCAACTCGTGCGCCCCGCCTGCGGACCGGCCGGTCCGCAGGTCGGCCGGAGAGGTCGGCCGTCCACCTGGGCGGGTGCTCGTGTGCGTGGGAATGGGGATGGTGCACCAACGGCCGTTCCCGCAGTCGCTGAGCCTGGGGCCGAGCCGCCCCCTAGACGTGGTGCGCCCCACTCACCGAGCCCGTCGGCCGGCAGCGACACGCCAGCCACTAGCCGGAGTTTCCCCGTGGGCTCCCCCCGGGGGCCGCCCCCCAGAAGCATTGCGGCGGAGGTTCGGCGGTCAAGGGTGTAGCGGAGCGGAATCGCCGTAGGCGACGCGACGTAGGAGCGCCCTTGAGGGGCGGGGCTCCGGCGCCACACTTACATGTGGCGGCCCCCATCGCAGATGCGATCAACGCCACGGGCCGTCCGAAGCTCCCGCCGCCCAGCAAGCGCAGCCGCTGGCCTCCCCCTCAGCCTCATCCCCTGGCCCTGGTACAGCCGCCTGTCAGCTTGCAGGTCTCCATCGCTATGTAGTACTTCTTATACATGAGCGAGCAGGTGCACAACAGGCTGGCGATGGTTCGGGCTGAGCGTGGGGTGTCGCGGCAGGCGTTGGCTGAGGCTGTCGGGGCGCACTATCAGACCGTCGGGTACATCGAGCGCGGGCAGTACAACCCGAGCCTCGATCTCGCCCTGAAGATCGCCGAGTTCTTCGAGCTGCCGGTGGAGGCGCTGTTCTCCCTCCGGCCGTTCCGGCCGCTCACCGACGAGGTCTACGGGAGGAAGCAGTAGTGATTACGACCGCAGGGCAGGAGCAGGGGCAGGCAGCAGGGAAGGTCACTCGGTACGACCAGCGCATGTTCGCGCTGATGAACCGGGAAGAAGGTGCCGCCCTTCACGCCACAGCCGTACGCCGTCGGCTCTTCGTCGGCGCGCACATCCTCATGACCGTCGCCTCGGTGGCGTGCTGGAACGTCGTGGTCTTCGGGGAGAGGCAAGTGTGGGCCCTCGTCGCCATGCTGGCCCTGCTGCTGCCCTGGTGTTTCGTGACCGGCGTCCTCAACAGCACCACCCGCGGCCTGCTCGAACTGCGCGGCCGCGTACTCGACGAGCGGCAGCTCGCCGACCGTGACCGGGCCCGTGCCCGCGCGCACCGGCTGACCTCCGGGCTGCTGCTGGCCGCCGTCCTCGGGGTCGGTGCGGCCGGCTGGATCGGCGACGTACAGGTCGAGGGGCTGATCGCGCCCGTGCTGGTCGCCGTCCTGGCCGCGCACTGGCTGATGCCGTTGTGGGTCGCCGGTCTGATGGTGCGGGACGAGCCCAGCTAGCCCAGCTAGCCCAGCGAGCGCGATGAGGGTCCCGGGGGAATTGAGCCGCACCGCTCCCTCCGCGGGTGAGCTGTCGGGGCGCGTGCGGTGGTGATCGAAACGCGTCGCCTCACGCGTCTCCGTACGTTTAGAATGTCACCCCTTTCCACTCGAACTCTCCTCCGCTCAAGGGGCGTTCGCACAGTGAAAGGGCCATGGTGCCTCAGACCGCCTTACCCACCCAGCCCCAGCCCGGCGGCCAGGACGATCTGCGCGGGAGAGATCCCGTGGCGCCCGCCGCCAGTGAGGCGACCCGGCTGCTGTGCGCCGGGGTGTATCTCGACGACGGTTATCGGGACGCGGTGATCGATGAGCTGTACGTCCACGAGGAGCGCATCGCCGCCCCGTCGTACGGCTTCGACGCCGCCCGCGTTCTCGCCCACGCCTTGCGAGCCCGCCGTACCGAACTCGCCTGGGCCGCCGGGGTGGTGGCGCTGTGGGTTCTCGCCGTCCCGCTGACCGGCGGCATGTTCGTCATGCTCATGGGCCCGTGCCTCATGCTCAGCCTCTCCGGGTGGCTCAGAGGAAGCAGCGCGCAGCCGCCGCTGTACCGACTGGTCCCGGCATTTCTGCTGCGCTGGTACGGGCGCATTGTGCTGGCCTTCGTCGTCGTGGGTCTGATCTCCGTCGCCTTCGGCTCGGACGACTCCGACGATTCCGGGTACAGCGGCGGGTACGGAGGCGAGTACAGCGAAGGCGGCGGGTTCGGCGGGTACGGGGACTCCAGCCCGTTCGGGTCTTCGGACTCCTTCGGTATCGAGGATCTTTTCAGCTCCGTCGGGTCCGACCTGCCCCTCGGCAGCGCCGGCACCGCCTGGGGAATCCTCGCGCTGTTCGCCGTCCTTACCGCCGTCGTGGCGATCCGGCGCGGGCAGTTCGCCCGGATCCTGACCAGCGAACTCTCCCCTCAGCAGTTCCCCAACCACGCGGCCGACCCCGCCGAACGCGGTACAGGGCTGCGTTTCGGCCGGCTCGCGCAGTACATCCGGGTCGAGCAGCACGCACCCCTGGTCATGTACAACGCCTCGCAGCCTTTCTGCGGCGCGGGCAGTCCGTATCAGCCGTGGAATCTCTCCGTCGAGCTCCGTCCGCGCAAGGACAGCACCCCCGAGGCGATCGACAACGCCAAGATCATCAACCGCATCGTCCCGCTGGTCGAGGCGCTGCGCGTCCCCTCGCCGCACGGATCGCCGCGGCTCGCGGCCGCCGTGCGCGACCGGCTGCGCGAGCTCCGGACCGACGAGTGCGTCTTCCTGCCGGTCGCCGGGCTCACCCGGCGCGACCAGGCGCCGTACGACTCCACGGGGTTCGAGGCCCACCGGAGCGGTTCCGTGGAGGAGGGCGGCGAGAGCCGTCGGCACTTCCTGCGGATCCGGGTGGGGGGCTGGAGCGAGGAGGTTGTCGTCACGGTCTTCGTACGGGTCCACACCCAGGGCGGCATGCTCATGCTGGAGGTGGCGCCGCATGTGCTGTTGCCCGTACGGCAGTTGTTCCAGGATGCCGATCGGATCGCCCACCGGCACCGCAACAACAACTGGTTCGGCAAGACCGTCTGGGCCCTCACCCACACACCCCGCTCGTTCGGAACCGCGCTCGGGACGCTGGGCCGTGGCGCCATCAGCGGGTGGAAGATGCTCACCGGCGGGAACGGCGGCGCGCTGCCGGACGGGCCCGCGCGGTCGGTACGTGAGCTTGGTTCCGACGGGGACGCGTCGCTGTTCCAGGACATGGACATCAACCGCTACTTGAAGAGCGTCCAGGACCGGGTGACCGGCGGGGTGCGGCTGGCGCTGCACGAAGCGGGCTGGCAGACCGACGAGTTCGAGCAGAAGATCGTGAACGTCGGGTCGGGCGGGGTCTTCATCGAGTCAGCACACGGAAGTGCCATTGGGATTGGGGATGGGAACAGCGTCACTAACAACAACAGCAACAACAGCAGCAGCAGTGCAGGGAAAGATGGGGGAGCGCACCGTGGGAAAGCCTGATGAGCAGCCGTCGGTCCACGTCGGGACCGTGAACAACAGTGCCATTGGTATTGGGAATGGGAACACTGTCACCAATACCAATACCCATACGAATGTCGGCGCCGTGCCGTCCCGGGATCCGGCGCAGGAGGAGCTGCTGCTCGCCGTACGGGAGCTCCGGGCCGACCTTGACCGGCTGCTCGCCACCGAGACCACCACCGTCCTCGACGCCGAGCTCGTCTCCACCGCGGAGGAGATCGAGGCCGCGGGCCAGGCCACTCCCGGGCGCCTCGCCCGGCTGCGCGACGCGCTCACCGCGGCGGGCCCGAGTGTGGAGGTCCTGGCGTCGGGAGCCGCCGCCGTGGCCGCGGTCGGCGCACTGCTGGGAGGCTGAGCGATGGCTGGGCCGTACTGGAACGATGAGGCGCAGCGCTGGGAGAGCGGTGAGGAGGGGCGGCCCCTTCCCCACACCCCACAGTCTCCGCCGCTGCCGCCCCTGCCGTCGATACCGCCGCCGCCGTCGCATGATTCGCTCGCCCCGGCCTACGTGCCTCCGGCGTACGATCCCGGCGCCGGCGCGCGTTCCTTACGGGGCCGGATTTCGCCGCTCGCCGCCGGGGCCGCGGTCGTCGTCCTGGCGCTGAGCGCGGCGACCGTGTGGTTCACCGTGGGGAATGGCCGCGGCGATCAGGGGCGTACGGGGGCGGAAGGGCCGCAGACGGCCGTTCAGTCAACGGAAGGTACGGCCTACAGCCCCCCTTCCGGCGAGACCACCGCGGAGGAGTCCGTTACGCCGGATGCGACAGATGCGACAGATGCGACGGGTGCGCCGGACGTGACGGATACGCCGGACGCGACCGATGCCGCGCAGGTGCCCGCCGGATACCGGCTGGTGGAGGACCCCGAGGGCTTCTCCATCGCCGTCCCCGACGACTGGCAGCGCAGCCTGGAGAAGGAGCGTGTCTTCTACCGGACGGCCGACCGGGCCTCGCTCGTGCAGATCTTCCGGGTCACCGAGGTGGGCATGACCCCCGGTGAGGCGGTGCGCCTGGCATCCGGCGGGCTGCGGGACGGCACCGAGGGTTACGAGGAGATCAGCGTGGGCCCGGTGGACGGCGCCGTCAACGAGAGCATGTCCGCCGAGCTGGTCTACGAGTACGACAGCGAGGAGAGCGGCGGGCGCCGCAGGGGCGTCGAGCGCGTCTTCCGTGTCGACAGCGGTGACCTGTGGGCCGTGCTGGTCGCGGCGCCTGCCGATGAGTGGCCGCTACAGCGGAAGATCATCGGCACGGCGATCGAACACTTCAAACCGAATGACAGGTTCTGACCGGTTTTGCTCCATAACGGTCGTGATGCAGGGCACTTTCGGCCACCTATTGCGCATGGTTCCCGGCCCCGGGGGGAGGGCTCCCGGTTGCCGGTCTCTTTACCGGCGGAACATATCGGGAACGGAAGGCGAAACGCGACGTGTCGGTACAACAGACCATCCATGTGGGCGGGAAGTGGCAGGCAGCCGCTTCCGGCGCCACGCGCGAGATCATCGACCCCGCGGACGCCAAGCCCTTCGCCGTCATCGCCGAGGGCGGTGCCGCGGACGTCGATGCCGCCGTGGCGGCGGCCCGTACGGCATTCGACACGGGCGAATGGCCCCGTACCCCGGTGGCCGAGCGGGCCGCGCTGCTGCGGCGCGTCGGTGAGCTGCTCCAGCGGGACCGCGAGGAGATCGCGCTCCTCGAAAGCCGTGACGCGGGGAAGACGCTGGAGGAGGGCCGGGTCGACGTCGACTGTGTGACCGACGCCTTCCGGTACTTCGCGGACCTCGTCATCAATGAGGGCGGCGGGCGGGTGGTCGACGCCGGTTCGCCCGAGATCCACAGCGTCGTCGTGCACGAGCCGGTCGGTGTCTGTGCGCTCATCGCGCCGTGGAACTATCCGCTGCTCCAGGCCAGCTGGAAGATCGCCCCGGCCCTGGCCGCGGGCAACACCTTCGTGATCAAGCCGAGCGAGATCACACCGCTGACGACGGTCGCGCTCATCGAGCTGCTCGTCGAGGCGGGCCTGCCGGCCGGAGTCGCCAACCTCGTGACCGGCGCGGGCGACCCCGTGGGGGCCCGGATGTCCGAGCACCCCGACGTCGACCTCGTGTCGTTCACGGGCGGTCTCGCCAGCGGTACGAAGGTGATGCAGGCGGCGGCGGTCACCGTCAAGAAGGTCGCGCTGGAGCTGGGCGGGAAGAACCCCAACGTCGTCTTCGCCGATGCCTGCGCGACTGAGGAAGGGTTCGACACCGCCGTCGATCAGGCGCTGAACGCCGCGTTCATCCACAGCGGCCAGGTCTGCTCGGCCGGCTCCCGGCTCATCATCGAGGAGTCGGTACGGGAACGGTTCGTCGCCGAGCTCGCCCGCCGGGCCGCGAAGATCCGGCTCGGGCGCGGGACAGAGGACGGTGTGGAGTGCGGGCCGCTCGTCTCCGCTCAGCAGCTGGCGAAGACGGAGATGTACGTCGCGTCCGCGCTGAAGGAGGGCGCGGTGCTGCGCTCCGGCGGTGCGCGGCCCGAGGCCTCCGACGTACGGCCGGCCGAAGGGTACTTCTACGCGCCGACGGTTCTCGACCAGTGCCACCGCGAGATGCGCGTCGTACGGGAAGAGGTCTTCGGGCCCGTCCTGACGGTGGAGACCTTCCGTACCGAGGACGAGGCCGTCGCCCTCGCCAATGACACCGAGTACGGGCTGGCCGGTGGGGTGTGGACGGCCGACGCCGGGCGCGCGAGGCGGGTGGCGGGGCGGTTGCGGCACGGGACCGTGTGGATCAACGACTTCCACCCCTACCTGCCGCAGGCGGAGTGGGGCGGGTTCGGCAAGTCGGGCGTCGGGCGTGAGCTGGGCCCGTCCGGGCTGGCCGAGTATCGCGAGGCGAAGCACATCTACCAGAACTTGGACCCCCGTCCGGTGCGCTGGTTCGCGGGCTGAGGGTTTTCCCCTCCCCTCCCCTGCCCGGCCCTGGGCTCCGCCCCAGACCCCGGTTCTCGCGCGCCGGACGGGCTGAATTTTTCCGTGGTTGCACAAAAGAGGAGCAGTAACCCATGCCTGTATACGACTACGTCGTCGTCGGCGGCGGCACCGCTGGTTCGGTGATCGCGTCCCGGCTCACCGAGGACCCGTCCGTTCGCGTCGCCGTGATCGAGGGCGGCCCCTCCGACGTCGACCGCCCGGACGTACTCACGCTGCGCCGCTGGATGGGCCTGCTCGGCGGTGAGCTCGATTACGACTACCCCACCACCGAGCAGCCGCGCGGCAACTCCCACATCCGGCACAGCCGCGCCCGTGTCCTGGGCGGCTGTTCCTCGCACAACACCCTCATCGCCTTCCAGCCGCTGCCGTCCGACTGGGACGAGTGGGCGGCCGCCGGGGCCGAGGGGTGGGACGCCGCGGCCATGGGACCGTACTTCCACAAGCTTCGCAACAACATCGTTCCGGTCGACGAGAAGGACCGGAACGCCATCGCCCGCGACTTCGTCGACGCGGCGCAGGACGCCATCGGCGTACCGCGCGTGGAAGGGTTCAACAAGGAGCCGTTCCACGAGGGTGTCGGCTTCTTCGACCTCGCCTACCACCCCGAGAACAACAAGCGCTCGTCCGCGTCCGTCGCGTACCTGCACCCCTTCCTCGACCGGCCGAACCTCCACATCATGCTGGAGAGCTGGGCGTACAAGCTGGAGCTGGAAGGGACGCGGGCGACCGGTGTCCGGGTCCGGACCAAGGACGGGGAAGAGGTTCTCGTCGAGGCGAGCCGCGAAGTGCTGGTGTGCGCCGGCGCCGTGGACACCCCGCGGCTGCTGATGCACTCCGGTATCGGTCCGAAGGCCGACCTCGAAGCGCTCGGGATTCCCGTCGTGCTCGACCTCCCCGGCGTGGGTGAGAACCTGCTCGACCATCCCGAGTCGGTCATCGTCTGGGAGACGGACGGGCCGATCCCCAAGAACTCGGCGATGGACTCCGACGCGGGGCTCTTCGTGCGAAGGGACCCGGAGAGCCGCGGGCCCGACCTGATGTTCCACTTTTATCAGATTCCGTTTACGGACAATCCGGAACGGCTCGGGTACGAGCGGCCCGCGCACGGTGTGTCGATGACCCCGAACATCCCCAAGCCGCGCAGCCGCGGTCGGCTCTTCCTGACCAGCGCCGATCCGGCTGTCAAGCCCTCGTTGGATTTCCGTTACTTCACGGACCCCGAGGACTACGACGGCCGTACGCTCGTCGACGGCATCCGCATCGCCCGCGAGATCGCCAAGTCCGAGCCGCTGGCCAAGTGGCTCAAGCGCGAGGTCTGCCCCGGGCCCGACGTCACCACCGACGAGGACATCAGCGAGTACGCCCGCAAGGTCGCGCACACCGTGTACCACCCGGCGGGCACCTGCCGGATGGGTGCCTCCTGGGACGAACTTGCCGTAGTGTCGCCGGACTTGAAAATCCGTGGCCTCGAAGGCATCCGTATCGCCGACGCATCCGTCTTCCCCACGATGCCCGCAGTGAACCCGATGATCGGGGTCCTGATGGTCGGGGAGAAGTGCGCCGAACTGCTTGCCTCAACAACTGCACCGGGAGGTGATGCGTGATGACCGACAACCACACCACCACGAAGACTGACGACCCCGCCGCCGCCGAACCGGTTTTCTCCGTACAGAACTTGTGGAAGGTCTTCGGGCCCAAGGCCGAGCGAATACCCGCCAACGCGGACTGCGCCGAACTGTCCGCCGAAGAGCTGCGGGCCCGCACCGGCTGTACCGCCGCCGTGCGCGACGTCTCCTTTGACGTACACAAGGGCGAGGTCTTCGTCGTCATGGGGCTCTCGGGCTCCGGCAAGTCGACCCTCGTACGCTGCCTGACCCGCCTCATCGAGCCGACCTCCGGCGCCATCGCCATCGACGGCGAGGACGTCCTGTCCATGGACAAGTCGCGGCTGCGCGAACTGCGCCGGCACCGCGCCTCCATGGTCTTCCAGCACTTCGGTCTGCTGCCGCACCGGTCCGTCATCGACAACGTCGCCTATGGGCTCGAAATCCAGGGCATGGGGCGGGCCGAGCGGCGCGCGAAGGCCGCCGAGGTCGTCGAGAAGGTCGGCCTGGCAGGGATGGGAGAGCGTCGGCCGAGTCAGCTCTCCGGTGGGCAGCAGCAGCGTGTCGGGCTCGCCCGCGCCCTCGCCGTCGACCCCGAAGTGCTGCTCTTCGACGAGCCGTTCAGCGCGCTCGACCCGCTGATCCGCCGCGACATGCAGGAAGAAGTCATCCGCCTGCACCGCGAAGAGGGCCGCACCATGGTCTTCATCACGCACGACCTGAGCGAGGCGCTGCGGCTCGGCGACCGGATCGCGCTGATGCGCGACGGCCGGATCGTGCAGCTCGGCACCCCTGAGGAGATCGTCGGCGCGCCCGCCGACGACTACGTGCGGGACTTCGTGCGTGACGTACCGCGCGAGCAGGTCATGACCGTACGCACGGCCATGCGGCCCGCCGAGATGGGCGAGGCCGAGACCGGCGCTTCCGTGTCCCCCGATGCCACCGTCTCGGCCGCCATCGAGGCCGTCGCCCGCACCGGCGAGCCCGCCCGCGTCATGGAGGGCGGGCGCTGCATCGGCGTCGTCGACCACCAGGGGCTGCTCGCGGTCGTCGCGGGCATCGGGCCCTCGAACCCGAAGGCGGTTGCCGCATGACGGCGGCCGTCACCACACCCCCGAAGAAGACCGTGGCGCCCACCCCCGGCCGGTTCGGCGCTCTCGTACGTCACCGCACCGGGCGCAAACTGCTGCCGCTCGCCGTCGCCGCGTTCGTGCTCGTACCGCTCGGGGTCATGCTGTGGGGCGGCGGCAGCTGGCCCGCCGCCCTGACCGTCGACATCTCCGGGCCGCTCGACGACGCCAACGAATGGGTCATCGACAACCGCGAGACGCACCCCCTCTTCCTCTACTTCCTGCTGCATCTCTCCAACACCGCCACCGACGCCGTCAACGCCGTCTACAACGGGCTGGACGCGCTCGGCTGGGCCGGATTCGCCGTGATGGCTGTCCTCTTCGCCTGGCGCGCCGCCGGGCTCGACCGGCGCGGCGCGAAGACGGCGGGCATCGCCGTCGGCGTGTTCGCCGTGTGCGGGGTGCTCGGGATGTGGGACGCCACGCTGCTCACCATCGCGCTGATGGTCGTGGCTGTCGGGTGCGCGTCTGTGTTGGGGATTGTGCTGGGGCTCGCGGCCGGGCTGTCCGACCGTTTCCACCGGATGCTGCGGCCGGTGCTCGACACCATGCAGGTCATGCCGGCGTTCGCGTACCTGCTGCCGTTCGTGCTCGTCTTCGGCACCGGTACGCCCGCCGCCCTCTTCTGTACGGTCATCTACGCCGCACCGCCGATGGCCCGCCTCACGGCGCTCGGCCTGCGCGGCGCCGACGCCGGTGTCCTGGAGGCCTCGGCCTCGCTCGGCGCCAGCGGCCCGCAGCGGCTGTGGACGGCGCGGCTGCCGCTCGCGCGCAAGGAAATGCTGCTCGGCCTCAACCAGACGATCATGATGGCGCTGTCGATGGTCGTCATCGCGGCGCTCGTCGGCGCGGGCGGGCTGGGAGAAGAGGTCTACTCGGCTCTCTCCACGGTCGACGTCGGCAAGGCGCTCGCGGCCGGCATCCCGATCGTGCTGATCGCGGTCTGGCTGGACCGTACGACCGCGGCGGCGGGGATGCGCATCGGCACGTCCGTGCCGGGCGGCTCGCGGCTGCTGCACGGGTGGCGTGCCTGGGCGCTGGTCGCCGTCGTCACCGCGGCCGCCGCCGCGGCCGGGCGGGCGCTGCTGACGCAGACCTGGCCGGAAGCCTGGACGTACGACATCTCCACGCCCGTCAACAAGGCGCAGGACTGGATCACGGAGCACTTCGCTTCCGGCATCCCGGTCCTCGGCGGCACCGAGGTGTGGTCGGAGACCTTCACGCTGTGGGTGCTCAACCCGCTGCGTGACGGGCTGGTGTGGCTGCCCTGGTGGGCGCTGCTGCTGCTCGTCGCCGGGCTGGCGTGGCTGGTGGGGTCGTGGGCGACCGCGGTCACCTCCACGCTCGCGATGGGCGCCATCGGCGTACTCGGCGTATGGACGAAGTCCCTCGACACGCTGTCCCAAGTCATCGCGGCCCTGTTCGTGACGCTGCTGCTGGGCTTCGCGCTCGGGATCGCGGCGGCGCGGGCGGGGCGCTTCGAACGGTGGATGCGGCCGGTGCTCGACGCCATGCAGACGATGCCGCAGTTCGTGTACCTGATCCCGGTGGTCGCGCTCTTCGGCGTCACCCGCGCGTCCGCGATCATCGCGGCCGTGGTGTACGCCCTGCCCGCCGTCGTCCGCATCACCACCCAGGGGATCCGGGAAGTCGACCCGTCCGCCCTGGAGGCCTCGCGCTCCATGGGCGCCGGCTCCTGGCAGCAACTCCGCCAGGTCCAGCTCCCGCTGGCCCGCCCGGCGCTCCAGCTCGCCGTCAACCAGGGCGTGGTGCTTGTGCTCGCCGTGGTCGTCGTCGGCGCCCTCGTCGGCGGTGGAGCGCTTGGTTACGACGTGGTCAAGGGCCTCTCGCGCGGCGAGATGGGTGTCGGCATGACGGCCGGCGCCGCGATCGTCTGCCTCGGGCTCGTACTCGACCGGCTCACTCAGCCGGGCGCGGGCCGCTCGCGCGGCCGTAACGACAGCTGACACCCCCTTCTTACTCACTCCTGCCAGACAGAGAAGAGAGTCATCCTCACCATGCGCATGAATATGAATTCGCGAAATGCCCGAATAGCCCGCACGGCCACCGCTTCCGCCGCCGTCCTCGGCCTGCTCGCCCTCAGCGGGTGCGGCGCGGCCAAGACCGGCAAGAGCGACGAGGCCGGCGACAAGAAGACCGTGAAGCTGACCGTCCCGTCGTGGGTCGGCGCCCAGGCCAACACCGCGGTCGCGGCGTACCTCCTGGAGAAGGAGCTCGGCTACACCGTCAAGACCCAGCAGATGGGCGAGGTCCTCGCGTGGGACGCGCTGTCGAAGGGCGACATCGACGGGATCCTTGAGGACTGGGGCCACCCCAAGGAGGAGAAGCAGTACGTCGACACCAAGAAGACCGTCGTCAAGGGCGGCGACCTCGGTGTCACCGGGCACATCGGCTGGTTCGTACCGAAGTACTTCGCGGACAAGCGCCCGGACGTCACGGACTGGAAGAACCTCAACAAGTACGCCGACGAGTTCAAGACCGCGGAGAGCGGTGACAAGGGCGAGATCCTCGAAGGGTCGCCCGACTACGTCACCAACGACGACGCGATCATCAAGAACCTGAAGCTGAACCTGAAGACGAACTACTCGGGTTCCGAGGCCAGCCAGATCACGGCCATGAAGAAGTACGCCAAGGCGAAGAAGCCGTTCCTGACGTACTGGTGGACGCCGCAGTGGCTGAACGCCGAGATCGACATGGTCGAGGTCAAGCTGCCCGAGTACAAGGAAGGCTGCGACGCCGACCCGAAGAAGGTCGCCTGCGCCTACCCGAACACTCCGCTGCAGAAGTTCTTCAACGCGGACTTCGCGAAGAACGGCGGCAAGGCGGCGGAGTTCCTGAAGAACTTCAAGTGGACGACCGAGCAGCAGAACGAGGTCGCCCTGATGATCGCGGACGAGAAGCTGTCGCCCGAGGCCGCGGCCGAGAAGTGGGTCAAGGCGAACGAGTCGACGTGGAAGACCTGGATTCCGAAGAAGTAGACGGCAGGTGAGGTTTGGCGAGGGGCCCGCTGGGATGGATGGCAGCGGGCCCCTCGCCACGTGTACGTGCCGGTGGCCTTGTCAGTGCTTGAAGGCGCCGGGGGTGTAGTGGCCGGGGACCATGCGGGTGGTCACGGCGAAGCGGTTCCAGGCGTTGATGACCGTGATCACGGCGGTCAGGTGGGCCAGTTGGGTGTCGTCGAAGTGCTTGGCGGCCCTCTCCCACACCTCGTCGGGGACGAATCCGTCCGTCAGGACGGTCACCGCTTCGGTGAGTTCCAGTGCGGCGGCTTCCTGCTCCGTGTAGAAGTGCCGGGATTCCTCCCAGGCGGCGAGCTGGATGATCCGCTCGATCGTCTCGCCGGCGGCCAGCGCGTCCTTGGTGTGCATGTCGAGGCAGAAGGCGCAGTGGTTGATCTGTGACGCGCGGATCTTGACCAGCTCGACCAGGAACGGGTCGAGGCCCTTCTTGGCCGCGGCGTCGACCGTGACCATGGCCTTGTAGACCTCGGGCGCCAGCTTGGCCATCTCCAGGCGGGGGGTGTGTTCGGGGGCCTTGTCTATCGTCATGGGGACGACGCTACGGGGCTGACGGCCCACCGGTATGGTCCATTTCCGTGACGGATTCATGGGCAACTTACGGTGTTGACCTGCATGTGGAGCTGGGTGGTTCCGGGCTGCGCACGGGCCTGATGAAGGCTCTGCGGGAAGCCGTCCGTACGGGCAGGCTGGCCCCCGGGACGCGGCTGCCGTCCTCGCGTTCGCTCGCCGTCGACCTGGGCGTCGCCCGTAACACCGTCGCCGACGCGTACGCCGAACTGGTCGCCGAGGGCTGGCTCACGGCCCGGCAGGGGTCGGGCACGCGGGTCGCGCAGCGGGCCGTGGCCGCGCCGCGCAAGGCCGGGCAGCCCGCTGGCGTGACGCGGCACAGTGCGCGGCGTAAACCGGCGTACACCCTCATGCCCGGGGCCCCGGACCTCGCCTCCTTTCCGCGTGCCGAGTGGTTGAAGGCGGCCAGGCGCGCGCTGACCGCCGCGCCGCACGAGGCCTTCGGGTACGGCGATCCGCGCGGGCGCGTCGAGTTGCGTACCGCCGTCGCGGAGTACCTGGCGCGGGCGCGCGGCGTGCGGGCCACGGCGGACCGCGTCGTCATCTGCTCCGGGTTCGTGCACGGGCTGATGCTGATCGCGAAGGTGCTGAGGCAGCGGCGCGTACGGGAGGTGGCGGTGGAGTCGTACGGTCTCCACTTCCACCGGGACCTGCTCACGGAGGCCGGGCTGCGCACCCCGGCGCTCGGGTTCGACGGGCACGGATCGCGCACGGGGGAGCTGGCGGAGCTGCGGGGGGCGGGGGCGGTGCTGCTGACGCCGGCTCACCAGTTCCCGATCGGGGTCGCTCTGCGTCCGGACCGGCGCGCGGCGGCCGTCGACTGGGCGCGGGGTACGGGCGGGCTGATCCTGGAGGACGACTACGACGGGGAGTTCCGTTACGACCGGCAGCCGGTCGGCGCCCTTCAGGGACTCGACTCCGAGCGTGTGGTCTACCTGGGGACCGCGAGCAAGTCGCTGGCGCCGGGGCTGCGGCTGGCCTGGATGGTGCTGCCGGAGTCACTGGTGGAGGAGGTGGCGGCGGCGAAGGGGGTGGTCGACTGGGTGTCGAGCGCGCTGGACCAGCTGACTCTCGCGGAGTTCATGGGCTCGGGGGCGTACGACCGTCATGTGCGCTCGATGCGGCTGCGCTACCGGCGGCGGCGCGACCAGTTGGTGGCGGCGCTCGCGGAACGGGCTCCGGACGTACGGGTGACGGGGATCGCGGCGGGGCTGCACGCGGTGGTCGAACTGCCGGCGGGCACGGAACGGTCCGTGGTGCAGGCGGCGGCGTGGCAGGGGCTCGCGCTGGACGGCGTGGGCAGCTTCCGGCATCCGTCGGCGGAGCGGGACCGGGACGCGCTGGTGGTCGGGTACGCGACGCCGCCGGACAGTGCGTGGGCGGGGGCGCTGGACGCGCTGTGCCGGGCGCTGCCGTGACGGCCGGTGGGGGAGGGGGGTGCCCCGGCCGGACGGGGGGACCGACCGGGGCGGTGCGTGGGCGGCCACCTTTCGGCGGCAGCACTCCACGCATGGGTGAACGATAAACCACTGGGGGCGGGTTGGTGCGCGGGGGGTGTCCGGGGGTCCTTTTCCTCCCCCGCTCCGAAGGGAACGCGCGTCGCGCTCCCGCGCCCACGCGCTCCCGCCCACGCGCCGCCCGCGTCCACGCGTTCCCGCGCCGCCCGCGCCCATGCGCCGCCCGCGCCCATGCGCCGCCCGCGCCCATGCGCTCCCGCGCCCATGCGCTCCCGCGCCCATGCGCTCCCGCTCCGCGCCGCCCGTAAGGCTGTTCCCCAGCGCCTCCTACGGCGCGTCGGCCGGCCCCGCCGCGGCGGCGATCGCCGGGGGTTCGCCGAAGCGGGCCAGGGCCAGCGCGCCCGCCACCGCCACCGCGAAGCCCACGGCCGCCGGGATCACCAGGCCCTCCCGCGTACGGTCGCCGAGCCACACGACACCCACCACGGCCGGGCCGATCGTCTCGCCGACCACCATGCCCGCCGTCGCCGTGGTCACCGAGCCGCGCTGCAACGCCGACGTGAGGAGCAGGAACGCCGTGCCGCCGCCCAGCAGCAGCGCGTACACGGCCGGATTGGCGACGAGCGCCGACGGCGCCAGGTCGTCGAGCAGCCGCACCGAGACCGACACCACCCCGAAGCCGGTGCCCGCGCCGAAGCCCAGGACCAGGGCGCGGGCCCGGCCCGGCAGGCGGCCCGCCACCGCGCCCACGAGCAGCACGGCGAAGGCGACGCCGAGCATGGCGTACCGCAGGGCGGGCGAGCCCTCGCTCCCGCCCTCCGCGCCGACGGACAGCCCGAGCATCGCCAGGCCCGCGCAGACCACGGTCACCGCCGCCCACTCCGTACCCCGCAGGCGGACCTTCAGCACGCGGGCGGCGAGCACGGCGGTGACGGCCAGGCTCGCCGCCTGGGCCGCCTCGACGGCGTAGATCGGGATGGTGAGCAGGGCGACGATCTGGAGCGTGAAGCTGAGGCCGTAGAGGGCGAGAGCGGCGACGTACCGCCACTGACGCAGGGCGCGCAACATCAGCGCTACGTCGACTCCGCTGCCGGTGCCGAGCTGCGCGGCGCGGGTGCCGACGGCCTGGAGCACGGCGGCCGTACCGATGCAGACCGCCGAAGAGAGCGCGCAGATCATCCCAAGGAGCACAAACCGACTCTAGAGGGGTGGAGATCGTGCACCGGGTTCCGGCGGCCGGAGCGGGCCATCTAGTCTGTCGGACGGTCTGGAGAATCTGTTCGAACGACGGGGGAGGGGCCGGAACATGGCGGCACGACGGCGCAAACTGAGGTCAGGCACGGTCCTGCTCGGCGGCATGGGCGTGCTCGCGGCGACGCTCACCGCCTGCGGCTCGGAGCCGGACCGGCGGTGCGTGGACCCGGTCACCCAGGAAGTACTGCCCGACTACGAGTGCGAGGACGACGACGGCTCCAGCAGTTCCGGCCGGTACTACTACGGCGGCAGCGTCAGCAGCGGCAAGGTCACGGACGGCAGCTTCGACAAGTCCGCGGTCGACCGGGGCGGCTTCGGCTCCGGCTCCGGCTCCGGCGGCGGCTGACGGACCGGACCGGACCGATGAAGCGACACACGATCGAACCACGCCCCGGCTGGCAGCAGACCGTCGAGGAGCAGGGCCTCATCTACCCGCTGACCCGCTTCCCGGACGGGTCACTGCGCCCGTACTGGGACGAGAGCGCGTACTACGAATTCTCGCTGCCCGAGGTCGAGGCGCTGGAGGAGGTCGTCGAGGAACTGCACGCCATGTGCCTGGCCGCCGCCGCGCACATCGTGGAGCACGACCGCTTCGCCGACCTCGGCATCACGGACCCGCGACTGGCCTCGCGGATCGCCACCTCCTGGCGGCGGCGCGCCGAACTCCCCTCCATCTACGGGCGGTTCGATCTGCGGTACGACGGCACGGGCCCCGCCAAGATGCTGGAGTACAACGCCGACACCCCCACCTCGCTGGTGGAGGCGGCCAGCCCGCAGTGGTTCTGGATGGAGGAGCGCTTCCCCGGCGCCGACCAGTGGAACTCCCTGCACGAGCGGCTCGTCGACGCGTGGAAGCGCCAGGCGCCGCTGCTGCCGCCCGGGCCGCTGCACTTCGTCCACTCGGAGGGCGACGAGCTCGGCGAGGACCTGATGACGGTCGCGTACCTGCGCGAGACCGCTCAGCAGGCCGGGATCGCCACGGAGGCGCTGTCCGTCGAACAGATCGGCTGGGACCGGCTCTCGGGCCGCTTCGTCGACGGCCGGCTGCGCTTCATCCGCAGCTGCTTCAAGCTCTACCCGTGGGAGTGGCTGACGACCGACCGCTTCGGGCCGCACGTCCTGAACACCCTCGACAACGGCGGCGGCACCGGCACCACCTGCTGGATCGAACCGGCCTGGAAGATGCTCCTCTCCAACAAGGCGCTGCTCGCGATCCTCTGGGAGCTCTACCCCGGCCACCCGAACCTGCTCGCCGCGTATCTCGACAGCCCGCGCGAGCTCACCGCCGCCGACGGGCCCGGATACGTCGCCAAGCCGCTGCTGGGGCGCGAGGGCGCCGGCGTCACGATCCACGAGCCGGGCTCGGGGCCGGCTGCTGCCGCTCCCGCCATCGGCGAACAGGCCGTCTGCTACCAGGAGTTGGCGCCCCTGCCCGACTTCGACGGCAACCGCGTGGTGCTCGGCGCGTGGGTCGTCGAGGACGAGGCGGCGGGACTCGGCATCCGGGAGTCGTCGGGCCTGATCACGGACGAGTACGCCCGCTTCCTGCCGCACGTAATCCTCTGAGAGGCGGTGGCAACGGCCCGGGACGCCCCTAATGGGCTACCCGGAATGCAGTGCGCCGCCCCGCCGGACATGCTGCTCGCGTGGGCCGGGGTGAGGTCCAGGGGGAGGGCCCGAACACGCTCGGCGCCTTTGCCGGGCATGCCGATCCACTACGACCTGCACGTGTGGCTGTACAAGACGAACCCGAAGGGTTTGTTCGAGCAATGGAACCCGTAGCCCCCGCCCGGCCGCCGCATCCGTGCGTTCGCTGTGACGCCACGGCGAACGCACGGCGCAGGGCTCTACCGGCCCGCCAGCACCGCGCCGAGCTGGTCGAGGCCCCAGTCCAGGTCCTCCTTGCTGATCACCAGCGGCGGGGCGATCCGGATGGTCGAACCGTGGGTGTCCTTGACCAGGACGCCCCGGTCCATCAGCTTCTCAGAGATCTGCCGGCCGGTGCCGCGCGACGGGGCGATGTCGACGCCCGCCCACAGCCCGCGGCCGCGTACCGCCTCCACCGCGCCGCCGCCCACCAGCAGGCCCAGCTGCTGGTGAAGGTGGTCGCCGAGCTCGGTGGCGCGCTGCTGGAACTCGCCGGTGCGCAGCATCGCGATGACCTCCAGTGCCACCGCGCAGGCCAGCGGGTTTCCGCCGAAAGTCGAACCGTGCTCGCCCGCCTTGTACACCCCGAGCACCTCGGCCGACGACACGACGGCGGACACCGGCACCACGCCGCCGCCGAGCGCCTTGCCCAGCACGTACATGTCGGGGACGACGCCTTCGTGCTCGCAGGCGAAGGTCTTTCCCGTACGCCCGAGACCGGACTGGATCTCGTCCGCGATGAAGAGCACGTTCCGCCGGCGGGTCAACTCCCGTACGCCCGCCAGGTATCCGGCCGGCGGCACCAGGACGCCCGCTTCACCCTGGATCGGTTCGAGCAGCACGGCCACGGTGTTCTCGGTCACCGCGGCGTTCATCGCGGTCAGATCTCCGTACGGGACGATCTCGAAGCCCGGGGTGTACGGGCCGAAGTCCGCGCGGGCCTCGTGGTCGGTCGAGAAGCTGACGATCGTCGTCGTACGGCCGTGGAAATTGTTGCCCGCGACGACGATCTTCGCTCGGCCGTCCAGCACGCCCTTCACCTTGTAGCCCCACTTGCGGGCCGTCTTCACGGCTGTCTCCACCGCCTCGGCCCCGGTATTCATCGGCAGCACCATGTCCATGCCGCACAGCTCGGCGAGCTGCGTGCAGAACTCGGCGAAGCGGTCGTGATGGAAGGCCCGGGAGGTCAGCGTCACTCTGTCGAGCTGCGCCTTGGCGGCATCGATGAGCCGGCGGTTGCAGTGGCCGAAGTTCAGCGCCGAGTACCCGGCGAGCATGTCGAGGTAGCGGCGCCCCTCGATGTCGGTCATCCAGGCGCCGTCCGCCGACGACACGACGATGGGAAGAGGATGGTAGGTGTGCGCGCTGTGAGCCTCGGCAGAGGCGAGGGCGGCTTGGGTGGTCGACACGGGGTCTCCGATCGTCGAAACAAATCCATCCGGCGAGGGGCAGGGATGGTGCCCCTTTCTATCGTCGCTCGTATGCCGGACGAAGAAACCATGCTTTGCGGTGCGGCCGCTAGGGTGGCGGGTACGCACGGCGACTGGCGTACGCGGAACAGACCGCGGGGAAGCCGTGCGGGGAACGAAGCACGAGGTGCCGCCCGCCTGGGCACCCCGGGATCACGACCGGACACTGACCGCTCGCCCCGGAGGACAAGATGACTCTCCCGCTCAGCCACCCCGCCCTCTCCGCCACGGACCCCGAACTGGCCGCACTGGTCGGAGCCGAGGAACAGCTGCAGGCCGACACCCTGCGCCTGATCCCCAGCGAGAACTACGTCTCGCAGGCCGTACTCGAAGCCTCCGGCACCGTCCTGCAGAACAAGTACAGCGAGGGCTACGCGGGCCGGCGCTACTACGAGGGCCAGCAGAACATCGACCAGGTCGAACGGCTCGCCACCGCCCGCGCCAAGGCCCTGTTCGGCGTCGACCACGCCAACGTCCAGCCCTACTCCGGCTCGCCGGCCAACCTCGCCGTCTACCTCGCCTTCGCCGAGCCCGGCGACACCGTGATGGGCATGGCCCTCCCGATGGGTGGTCACCTCACCCATGGCTGGGGCGTCTCGGCCACCGGCAAGTGGTTCCGCGGCGTCCAGTACGGCGTACGCCAGGACACGGGGCTCATCGACTTCGACGAGGTCCGCGACCTCGCGCTCAAGGAACGCCCGAAGCTGATCTTCTGCGGTGGCACCGCCCTCCCCCGCACCATCGACTTCGCCGCGTTCGCGGAGATCGCCCGCGAGTCCGGCGCCGTGCTCGTCGCGGACGTCGCCCACATCGCCGGCCTGATCGCCGGCGGCGCCCACCCGTCCCCGGTCCCGCACGCCGACGTGATCTCGACGACCACGCACAAGACCCTGCGCGGCCCGCGCGGCGCGATGCTGATGTCCCGCGAGGAGCACGCGAAGGCCATCGACAAGGCCGTCTTCCCCGGCCTCCAGGGTGGCCCGCACAACCAGACCACCGCAGCCATCGCCGTCGCCCTCCACGAGGCGGCCCAGCCCTCCTTCCGCGACTACGCGCACGCGGTCGTCGACAACGCCAAGGCGCTCGCCGAGGCCCTGCTGGCCCGCGGCTTCGACCTGGTCTCGGGCGGCACCGACAACCACCTGATCCTGATGGACCTCACCCCCAAGGACGTGCCCGGCAAGGTGGCGGCGAAGGCCCTGGACCGGGCCGGGATCGTCGTCAACTACAACACCGTCCCGTACGACCCGAGGAAGCCGTTCGACCCGTCCGGCGTCCGCATCGGCACCCCCTCCCTCACCTCGCGCGGTCTCGCCACGGAACACATGCCGGCCGTCGCCGACTGGATCGACCGGGGCGTCACCGCCGCCCGCGCCGGCGACGAGGACGCCCTGGCCGCGATCCGTGCCGAAGTCGCCGACCTCATGGCCGCCTTCCCCGCACCGGGCCTCCCCACGGACTGACCCGGGCCGGCACGGGACGAGACGGCGAAGCCGTCCGACGCCCCTCAGGTGTCGATGAGTTGACGGCGCGGCCCCGGCGGCCCCGGGTGCTTGCGGCCCGGCTCCCGCCGGGCCGTGCCGCGCCGGACCAGAGTGACCCCGGCGAAGCCGATCAGGGCCCCGGCCACCAGCCCCGGTATCGCCCACCACCAGTCCGCCGAACCGGCGCTGTCACCTGACCGGCCCGGCGCGGCCACGCCGGATTCAGCCGCTCCCGGTTCCGCTGCTTCGGCTTCGGACCTGCTGACAAAGTCCGGCGGGAAGTCGCCGCCGCCCACGCCCGCCGCGCCAGGGGCCCCGTCCTTGCCCAGCACGCCCAGCCGGTCCAGCAGGGCGCGCAGCTTCGCAGGCTCGTCGGCCAGGTGCCAGCGCTCGGTGGGGACGGACTGGCCCTCGGTCTGCGTGCTGACCCATATCGGGCCGGCCTTCTTCGGCAGGTGCACCCGGTCGACCCGCCACACGGACACATCGTGCCGAAGCCACGTCACGGTGAGCCGGCGCCATGTCCCTCCCTCGTTCACCGCGCCGTCGACCTCCAGGGGACGCTCGCGCACTCCGTGCGCCTCCCCCGGGCCGAGGTGCTTCTCCAACTCCTGGTAGCGGGCGGCCGTGTGGTAGAGCGAAGCGGCCTGGCCGCTGTCCGGCGAGACGACGAGCACACTGGTCGGGCCGCCCGCCGCTGCCCGTGACGCACCCAGCAGAATCATCGCGAGCACCACCCCGGCAAGGGCGGCAAGTCGTCGTAGCAATCGCATGGTTCGTCCCCCATCGATGCGTCGCTGCACTGTGGTGGCACCTCACTGCGGTGTCACTTCTCATACACCGCCCACGCCTTGTGGGTTCCACCCTCAGCGGGTGGATTCTGCGAGTTTCACCGCGCGTTCCATGGACTCCACGCCCTCCAGCCGCAGCGTCAGCAGCCCGCCGTGCTGCCAGAGCAGGGTCGGGCCGGCCGCCCTCACCTCGTGCCCGTACGACCGGCCGGCCTCGTCCACGAGTTTCAGTGTCAGCCGATGGCGCTCCGGGAACCACAGGGCCGTGCGGCCGTCCACCTCCGTGTAAGCGGCGGGCACGGGCGTCGTCTTGTAGAAGAGCGGGTCGATGGTCGCCCGGAACGCGTCGATCCGGACCTCTCCCCAGCACACGGACAGCACCCGCCGGTCGGCCGAGACCGAAGCCGCCACCGGCTCACCCAGCCCGGCGGGCAGCACCGGATCGAAGCCGGCCCGCAGCGCCGCCTCCGCCACCGTCAGCCCCTGCGGACAGCCGGGCGGCCCCGCGCCGGGCGATCCTGGCGGCGGCGAGGCCGTCGGGTCGTACCGCACCTCCACGCCGCCGAAGTCGAACCACTCCACGACCGCCGCCCGCACCGGGGGCGTGAGCACCAGCGCGACCAGCAGCCCGGACAGGGCGGCGGTCAGCAGCCGCCACCTGCGCCGCGCCCAGGCCCGTACCCGCTCACCGCGCCCCGGAGGCTCCGCCACCGGCACGGGCACCGCCTCCGCGATGATCTGCGCCAGCACCCGCTCGGCCATGGTCGCTCCGTCGACGTCCGGGACCCGCATCCCGCGCCCCAGCCGGCGCAGCTCCTCGCTCAGCTCTTCGCGCCGCTCCTCCGGCCGGTCGCTACTCATGCTCATCACCCCCTTCCCACGCCCCCGGCAGAATCCGCCGCAGTTTCTTCAGACCGCGGTTCAGCCTCGACTTCACCGTGCCCCGCGGCCAGCCCAGTGCCTCCGCCGTCTCCGCCTCGTCCATCTCCAGTAGATAGCGGTACGTGACGACCCGGCGCTGGTCCTCGCTCAGCTCGTCCAGCGCGGCCAGCAGCTGTCCGCGCCGCTCCTCCGCCAGCGCCGCCACCGCCGGATCGGCCGATTCCGGTATCACCGGGGCGGCACCCAGCAACGCCGCCTCCCGCCCCGCCGCGGCCCGCAGCCGACCCGCCGAGCGCACTGTGTTTCTCGTCTCATTCGCGACAATTTGCTGCAACCACGGCCGGAAGGCCGACCCGTCCCTGAAGCGCCCCAGCGACTGGTACGCCTTGAAGAAGGACGCCTGCACCACGTCTTCCGCGTCCGCCCCCGCTCCAAGCGCCACAGCCAGCCTGAGCGCGATTCCTGTGTGGGCGCGCACCAGTTCCGCATACGCCTCGGGCTCCCCGGACCGTACGCGCGCGATCACCGCAGCATCGTCGATGCCGATGCGGCCCCCCTCCAGGGTCCCCTCCCGCGTCCTCACACTCTTGATACACCGGAGAACCGAGTTGGGTTCCACACCTGAGAGAATGAGTTCATGGCCTCTGATCGTCCCCGCGTGCTCTCCGGCATCCAGCCCACCGCAGGCTCGTTCCACCTCGGCAACTACCTTGGCGCCGTACGCCAATGGGTCGCCCTGCAGGAAACGCACGACGCCTTCTACATGGTCGTCGACCTGCATGCGATCACGGTTCCGCAGGACCCCGCCGAGCTGCGTGCCAACACCCGGCTCGCCGCGGCCCAGCTGCTGGCCGCCGGCCTCGACCCGGACCGCTGCACGCTCTTCGTGCAGAGCCACGTGCCCGAGCACGCCCAGCTCGGCTGGGTCATGAACTGCCTGGCCGGATTCGGTGAGGCCTCCCGCATGACGCAGTTCAAGGACAAGTCCGCCCGGCACGGCTCCGACCGCGCCACCGTCGGCCTCTTCACGTACCCGATCCTCCAGGTCGCCGACATCCTGCTCTACCAGGCCAATCAGGTCCCCGTCGGTGAGGATCAGCGTCAGCACATCGAGCTGACCCGCGACCTCGCCGAGCGGTTCAACGGCCGCTTCGGCGAGACGTTCACCGTCCCGGCGCCGTACATCCTCAAGGAGACGGCGAAGATCTTCGATCTCCAGGACCCGGCGATCAAGATGAGCAAGTCGGCGTCGACGCCGAAGGGCCTGATCAACCTGCTCGACGAGCCCAAGGTGACCGCCAAGAAGATCAAGAGCGCGGTCACGGACACGGACACCGTGATCCGTTACGACCCCGTCGAGAAGCCGGGCGTCAGCAACCTCCTCTCCATCTACTCCACGCTCACCGGCGAGACCGTCGCCGAGCTGGAGAAGAAGTACGAGGGCAAGATGTACGGCGCGCTCAAGACGGACCTCGCCGAGGTGATGGTGGAGTTCGTCACGCCGTTCCGGCGCCGGACCCAGGAATATCTGGACGACCCGGAGACGCTGGACTCGGTCCTGGCCAAGGGCGCCGAGAAGGCCCGTGCGGTCGCCGCTGAGACACTCGCCCAGGCCTACGAGAAGGTCGGTCTGCTGCCCGCCAAGCACTAGCGCCGGTGTCGGCCCGGACCGTGACCAACGTTCGGACCAAGGACTCTGGCCACAAGGGCCGCCCGACCGCCACACTGCACACTGGCAGCACCACACAGGACGTACCGGACGACGACGGAGGAGAACGACGTGGGGACCGTAACGCTCGGCGTTTCGATCGCGGTCCCGGAGCCGTACGGCAGCCTGCTCCAGGAGCGGCGCGTGAGCTTCGGGGATCCGGCCGCGCACGGCATCCCCACGCATGTCACCCTCCTCCCGCCCACCGAGGTCGACGCGGCGCTCCTGCCCGCCGCCGAGGCGCACCTCGCCGCCGTCGCCGCGTCCGGGCGCTCCTTCCCGATGCGGCTGTCGGGCACGGGCACGTTCCGCCCGCTCTCCCCGGTCGTCTTCGTGCAGGTCGTCGAGGGTGCGGCGGCCTGCGCGTGGCTCCAGAAGCGGGTCAGGGACGCGTCGGGGCCGCTGGTGCGTGAGCTGCAGTTCCCGTATCACCCGCATGTCACGGTCGCCCACGGCATCTCCGAGGAGGGGATGGACCGGGCGTACGAAGAGCTCTCGGAGTACGAGGCGCAGTGGGCCTGCGCCGGGTTCGCGCTGTACGAGCAGGGGGCGGACGGGGTGTGGCGCAAGCTCCGGGAGTACGCGTTCGGGGGCGGCGCGGCGGGCATCGTGCCGGCCCAGAACTCACCGGTGGACCAGCCGGCGACGCCCTCGCTTCGCTCCTGACCTGCGCGGATGGGCCCTGCGGGGCGCCGGCCGCGTCTTCTGGGGCCGCTGCCCCGGACCCCGCTCCTCAGACCGGCAGCCGCCGGAACAGCGCTCGCGGTACATGCCGCAGCGCCGACATCACGAACCGCATCGCCCCCGGCACCCACACCGTCTCCGAGCGCCGCCGCAGCCCCAGCTCGATGGCGGCAGCGACCACAGCCGGGGTGGTCGCCAGGGGCGCCTCCGGCAGGCCCGCCGTCATCTTCGACCGGACGAATCCGGGGCGTACGACCATCACGTGCACGCCCGTCCCGTACAGCGCGTCGCCGAGGCCCTGCGCGAAGGCGTCCAGGCCCGCCTTGCTCGACCCGTAGATGAAATTCGCCCGGCGGGCGCGCTCGCCCGCCACCGACGACAGCACGACCAGTGAGCCGTGGCCCTGTCCCTGGAGCGCGTTCGCGCACACCAGGGCGGCCGAGACGGCGCCCGTGTAGTTGGTCTGCGCGACCCTGACCGCCGACAGCGGCTGTTCCTCGTCGTGGGCCTGGTCGCCGAGGACGCCGAAGGCCAGCAGCACCATGTCGATGTCGCCCTCGGCGAAGACCTTGCCGAGCTTCTCCTCGTGCGCCACGGCGTCGAGCGCGTCGAATGCCACCGTACGGACCTCCGCGCCCAGCGCCCGCAGCCCGGCCGCCGCCTCTTCGAGGGCGGGGGACGGGCGGCCGGCCAGCCAGACCGTACGCGTGCGGCGGGCGATCAGGCGGCGGGCCGTGGCGAGGCCGATCTCGGACGTGCCGCCGAGGACGAGCAGGGACTGGGGGATGCCGAAGGCGTCCTTCATGATGCGCTCCTGGAGGGGGACGTGGACGGAAAAACGTCAGTCGGAGGGAAAGGCGGCAGTCACAGGGAAGGCGGCAGTCACAGGGAAAGGCGGCGGGACAGGTCCGACGTGAAGACGCCGCGCGGGTCGAGCTCGGCGCGCAGCGCCCGGAATTCCCTCAGCCGCGGATACATCGCCCCCAGCAGCTCCGGCCGCAGCCGGGAGTCCTTCGCCAGGTAGACGCGGCCGCCGGCCGCCACCACCTCCTCGTCGAGCTCGTCGAGGAACGCGCCCAGCCCCGGCAGGCCCGCCGGGATGTCCAGCGCGAGCGTCCAGCCGGGCACCGGGAAGGAGAGCCAGCCCGGATCGCCGTCCCCGAACCGTTTCATTACGGCGAGGAACGACGGGCAGCCGCGCCCCGAGATGCGGCCGACGATCCGGCGCAGGGACTCCTCCTGCCCGTACCCGACGACGAACTGGTACTGGACGAACCCGCCGCGCCCGTAGATCCGGTTCCAGTGCGGGACACCGTCCAGCGGGTGGAAGAACGTCGACAGCTTCTGGATTTCGCCGGTGCGGCGCGCTCGCGGCGCCCTGCGGTACCAGAGCTCGTTGAACAGACCCACCGATGCCCGGCCGAGCAGCCCTTCCGGTACGAAGCCGGGCGCGGCCGGGAGCCGTCCCGGCCGGAACGCGAGCGGCGCCCGGCGGGCGCGCGCCGGGAGCGCGTCCAGCGGGGCGTGCTCCCCCCGGGTGAGGACCGAGCGCCCCAGGGCCGCGCCGCGCGCGAGGAGGTCGATCCAGGCGACCGAGTAGCGGTAGCGGTGGTCGGTCGCGGTGAGGCGGGCCATCAGGTCGTCCAGGTCAGTGGCGCGTTCGGTGTCGACCCGCATGAAGGAGGTCTCCACCGGGAGGAGTTGGATGCTCGCCGAGAGGATGACGCCGGTCAGGCCCATGCCGCCCGCCGTGGCGTCGAAGAGTGCGGTGCCGGAGGGGACCGTACGCACCTCTCCGTCGGCGGTGAGCAGTTCGAGCGACACGACGTGGCGCGAGAAGGAGCCCGAGCCGTGGTGGTTCTTGCCGTGGATGTCGGCGCCGATCGCGCCGCCCACGGTCACGTACCGGGTCCCGGGCGTCACCGGCACGAACCAGCCGAGCGGCAGCAGCACTTCCATCAGCCGGTGCAGGCTCACGCCCGCGTCGCACACCACGACCCCCGCCCCGGCGTCGATCGTGCGGATGCGGTCAAGACCGGTCATGTCGAGTACGGAGCCGCCCGCGTTCTGCGCCGCGTCGCCGTACGCCCGGCCGAGCCCGCGCGCGATGCCGCCGCGTGCGCCGTGCGCCGCGCAGTCGAGGACCGCGGCCGCCGCCTCCTCGTACGAACGGGGCCGGACCAGGCGGGCGGCGACGGTCGGGGTGGTGCGGCCCCAACCGGTGACTTCCACTGAGGTGGAGGTGGAGGTGGAGGTGGAGGCGGACGCGGCGGCGACAGGCATGACAGTGACCGTATCGTCCCTAAACATCGCAGTTCAGTAAATCGCCTGGTGTGCTGGGCAAATGGGTGGTTGGTGGTGTGTCGTCAGCAATTAACATGACTAGTCTGCTTAATCCGAGCAGAGTCGCCCCTTGCCTGCGCCCGACCGACTGGCCGGGCCGCCGCTACGGAAGAGGGGTGACAGATGCGAGAGGTTGATCGCCGTCTGCTGTCGGCAATGCGGGACTGCGGCACGGATCCACGCGTGGCCGCCGCCGCCCGGGGGCTCTCCTGGTGCGGTGAGCACGGCGCCGTCTGGATCGCCGCCGGCCTCCTGGGCGCCGGGGCCGACCACGAGCGCCGCCACGCCTGGCTGCGCGGTACGGCGCTGATCGGCGCGGCGCACCTGGCGAGCATGGGAATCAAGCTGGCGGTACGCCGCGCCCGCCCCCAGCTCGCCGCCCTGGAGCCCCTGGTGAGCACCGCGGGCCGGCACTCCTTCCCCAGCTCCCACGCGGCATCGGCGGCCGCCGCGACGGTGGCCTTCGGCGTGCTGCGCCCCGTCGGCCACCGCCTTGTGCCGCCGCTGGCCGCCGCGATGTGCGTGTCCCGGCTGGTGGTCGGCGTCCACTACCCGACCGATGTCGTGGCCGGTGTCCTGCTCGGCGGGATCACCGCCGGACTCGGCGTGGCCTGGATGACCGGGCCGGCAGCCGCCGCCGCAGCCGTGGCCGTGGCGGTGGCCGAGGGAGGTACCGGCAATGCCTGAGCGCAGTGCGGGCACCACCACCACCGTCGTCCCCTCCGCCGTCATCGGGCAGCCCCGCCGTGCCGCGCCGCCCCGAGCGCCGAGGCGGCGGCCGCTGAGCCTGCCCGCCGGGCTGCTGCGCACCGCGCGCCCCCGGCAGTGGGTCAAGAACGTGCTGGTCCTGGCCGCGCCCGCCGCCGCCGGCGAACTGGGCTCCTACCGTTCCCTGGCCCAACTGGCCGTCGTCTTCGTGCTGTTCACCGCCGCCGCGTCCGCCGTCTACCTGATCAACGACGCGCGCGACGCCGAAGCCGACCGCGCGCACCCCGTCAAGTGCCGCCGCCCCGTCGCCGCCGGCCAGGTCCCCGTACCCGTCGCGTACGCCGCCGGGGGGCTGCTCGCCGTCCTCGCCCCGGTCGCCGCCGCCCTGCTCTGCAACCCGATGACGGCCGCTCTCCTCACGGCGTACGTCCTCATGCAGCTCGCGTACTGCGTGCGGCTCAAGCACGTCCTCGTCGTCGATCTCGTCGTCGTCACCACCGGTTTCCTGATGCGCGCGATGATCGGCGGCGTGGCGCTCCACATCCCCCTCTCCCGCTGGTTCCTGATCACCGCGGGCTTCGGCGCGCTCTTCATGGTCGCCGCGAAGCGCTACTCCGAGGCCGTGCAGATGGCCGGCCGCCCGGAGAAGCGCGGCGCCACCCGCGCCCTCCTCGGCGAGTACACCACCGGCTACCTGCGCTTCGTCTGGCAGCTCGCGGCCGGAGTCGCCGTACTGGGGTACTGCCTGTGGGCGCTGGAGAGCGGCGGCACGGCCAACGGCAGCCTGCTGCCGTGGCGTCAGCTGTCGATGGTCGCGTTCATCCTCTCCGTGCTGCGGTACGCCGTGTTCGCCGACCGGGGCACGGCCGGAGCCCCCGAGGACGTCGTCCTGCGCGACCGGGGGCTCGCCGTCATCGGCCTCGTGTGGGTGGCGATGTACGGGCTCGCGGTGGCCGATCTGTGACAGTGGCGGCCGTAAGGGGCGTGACCAGCGTGACCTGGGCCGAGCTGCGCGGCTTCGCGCTGGCGGGCGGCTGTGCGTACGCCGTCGACCTCGCGCTCTTCATGTGGCTGCGCGGCCCGCTCGGCTGGGACCCGTTCACCGCGAAGGCGCTGTCCTTCGCCGCCGGATGCTCGGTCGCGTACGCCGGAAACGCACTCGGCACCTACCGGCGGCGGCAGCAGCGGACGGCGGTCCGCGTCCGGGCACGGGCGCGGCAGTACGCGGTCTTCTTCGCCGTCAACCTCGCGGGAGCCCTCGTACAACTCCTCTGCCTCACCGCCTCCCACCACGGCCTCGGGCTGACCTCCCCCCGCGCCGACACCGTCTCGGGATCGGTCGTCGGCATGGCGCTCGCGACCTGCCTGCGTTTTTGGGGAACCCGGACGCTGGTTTTCGCCGCGGAGGGTAGGCGCACTTCATGGACTGGCTAAAAAGACTGCCCGTCGTCGGCCCGTTCGTGACCCGGCTGACGGTCACTCACGCCTGGCGTACGTACGAAACGCTCGACCGCGCCCACTGGACCCGGCTGGCCGCCGCGATCACCTTCATCAGCTTCCTCTCGCTCTTCCCGCTGATCACCCTCTCCGCCGCGATCGGCGCGGCTCTGCTCTCCGACGATCAGCTGCACCGCATGGAGAACAAGATCGCCGAGCAGGTGCCCGGTATCTCCGGCCAGCTCGACCTCGCCTCCCTCGTGGAGAACGCGGGCACGGTCGGCCTCGTCGCCGGCGCCCTGCTGCTCTTCACCGGCATCGGGTGGGTCGGCTCGATGAGGGAATGCCTGCGGGCCGTCTGGGAGCTGGACGACGTGGACGAGGGCAACCCCGTCGTGCGCAAACTCAAGGACGGCGTGGTGCTGGGCGGCCTCGGCGTGATCGGGCTGTCGTCCTGGGCCGCCTCCTCGATCGGCTCGACGGCCGTCGACTGGACCGCCGAGCAGATCGGCGTCCCGGAAAGCGGCGCGGGCGGCGTGATGCTGCAGATCGCCGCGCTCGTCCTCGCGGTCGGCGCGGACTTCCTGATCCTGCTGTACGTCCTGACCCTGCTGCCGGGGGTACAGCCGGCCAGGCACCGGCTGATCACCGCGTCGCTCATCGGCGCGGTCGGTTTCGAGCTGCTCAAGGTGCTGCTGGGCAGCTACATGAAGGGCGTCGCGGCGAAGAGCATGTACGGGGCGTTCGGTGTTCCCGTGGCACTGCTGCTGTGGATCAACCTCACGGCGAAGCTGCTGCTGTGCTGCGCGGCCTGGACGGCGACGCGGCACGCCGACGAACGGGCCGACGAGGGTGACGGGTCCGACGCGGAGAAGCCTGAGGATGCCAAGGACGCCAAGGACGCCGAGGACGCCGCACCGGCCGCCGGTCCGCCGGCCGGCGACCCGCCGACCGGGACCCCGCCCACTGGAACCGGCAGCCCCCCGCCCAGCAGCCCCCCGCCCGGCGGCGCGCCCACTAGCGGCGCGGGCGGCGGCGCACCAGGGCGGGCAGCGGCCAGCGCCGGTTGACCAGGAACACGCCGGCGGCCAGCACCACCAGCGCGCCGCCCGTGATCGCGAGCGCGGTGGCGACGCCGCTGCTGCCGTTGTCGGTCACCGCGAGCTGGGTGGCCGGGTCCTTGGCGGCCGCCTTGTCGCCGCCTGTGCCGACCTCCTTGCCCTTGCCGCCCTTGCCCTTGGCGGAGGGGGTGTCCCGGCCGGTCTCGGCGGACTTCGGCGGCACGAGCTCACCCACCGGGACGACCTTCCCCGACGCCTCGAAGCCCCAGTCGAGCAGGCGGGCGGCCTCCTTGTAGACGGCGTGGCCCTCTTCGGCGGACGGGTTCATGACGGTCACCAGCAGCACCTTGTCGCCGCGCTGCGCGACACCCGTGAACGTCGCTCCCGCGTGCGTGGTGTTGCCGTTCTTGACGCCCGCCATGCCCTTGTACGGCTCGATGTCCGGGGCGCCCGTCAGCAGCCGGTTGGTGTTCTGGATCTCGAAGCTCTCGCGCTTCTTCCCCCTCTTCTCGCCGGGGAAGATGGCGCTCGCTGTCGAGCAGTACTCGCGGAAGTCCTTCTTCTGCATGCCGCTGCGGGCGATGAGCGTCAGGTCGTACGCGCTGCTGACCTGGCCCTTCGCGTCGTAACCGTCGGGTGAGACGACGGTGGTGTCGAGCGCCTGGAGTTCCTCGGCGTGCGCCTGCATGTCACGGACGGTCTTCGCCATCCCGCCGTTCATCTCGGCCAGGACGTGCACGGCGTCGTTGCCGGACTTCAGGAACACGCCGAGCCACATGTCGTGGACGGTGTACGTGTGCCGCTCCTTGATGCCGACGAGGCTGCTGCCCTCACCGATGCCCGCCAGGTCGGTGTCCTTCACCTTGTAGACCTGCGTCTTGGGCAGCTTGGGCAGGACCGTGTCCGCGAAGAGCATCTTCATGGTGGACGCCGGGGGCAGCCGCCAGTGGGAGTTGTGCGCCGCGAGTACGTCGCCGGATTCGGCATCGGCGACGATCCACGACCGGGCGCTGAGCTCCTTCGGGAGAATGGGTGAGCCCGGGCCGAGCTGCACCTGCGTACCGGGCTGCCCCAGTTGTGTGCCGCCCACCGTCGACATCGAAACCGGGGGCTTTGGCTGCTTGTCGGCCGCGGCTGCCGCGTGCGCGGGCAATGCGGTGAGTGCGGGCAGCAGCGATGCGGAGAGGACCGTCAGTGCGGTCTTTTTAACGGCAGACACGATCGAGAACGTACAGGGCGCTGATGTGGATGTGGACATGGCGGTAGTGACCCGCCGTGAGGTGCGCCAGGTCGGCCCAGCACCGGTGTCCGCGCTCGCGTTCGCACCCCGGCGGCGGGGGTCAGGTGCCGGTGGCGATACTGAGGTCATGAAGCTCAGCCGCTCCGTCTCCTGGTTCCTGCTCGCCTTCGGGGTGTGGAGCTGGTTCATCTGGATCACTTTCGCCAAGAATCTGCTGAAGGACGGCAGCGGGCTCGCCTTCGACGACGCGGGTGACCCGACCACGTACTTCTGGGTGCATCTGCTGCTCGCCGTCACGTCCTTTCTCTTGGGGACGGCGGTTGGGGTGATCGGGTTCCGTGGTGTGCGGGCCCTGCGACGTGAGCGGAGCCAGGGATAACTGTGGTCGTCGTCTTCGTTCTCATCGCGCTTTCGGTCGTTGCCCTGCTGGCCGGGGCGCACTGGTACGTCTGGCGCCGCCTGGTCCGCGATACGACCGCACCGGGCGGCGTCGCCCGGCGGGCGGGGACGGTGGCGGCGGTGCTGCTGCCGCTGCTGGCGGTCGGGGCGTTGGTCTCGGGGCGGGCCGGTGCGCCGTTCTGGGTGCAGCAGGTGGTGGCGTGGCCGGGGTACATGTGGCTGGCGGTGCTGTTGTACCTGGTGATGGCGCTGCTGATCGGCGAGGCGGTGCGGCCGTTGCTGCGGTGGGCGTTGGGCCGGCGGAGCCGGGGCGGTGCGGCGGGTGCCGGCGACGGGATTTCTCCCGCGGAGCCCCTTGCCCCGGCATCGGCGGGCGGCTCCGCCGGCGGCGGGGCGCGAGCCGCGTCGCCGCTCGGCGCCGCCGCGCCCGCGCCCGGCGACACGGACACGGTGACGGCACCCGCGCCTCCCGCCCCTCCTGCCCCTCCCGTGCGTCCCGCACCGCCTGGCGGTGGTTCCACCCCCACGGGCGAGTTCTCGCGGCGGCTGTTCGTCTCGCGGGTGGTGGGGGCGGGTGCCGCCGTGGCCGCGCTGGGGACCGTGGGGTACGGGACGTACGGGGTGATGCGCGGGCCGCGGCTGAAGCGGGTCAGGGTGCCGCTGGCCAAGCTGCCGCGTGGGGCGCACGGCTTCCGGATCGCCGTCGTCAGCGACGTACACCTGGGGCCGGTCCTCGGACGCGCGCACACTCAACGGATCGTCGACACCATCAACTCCGCCCAGCCCGATCTGGTGGCCGTCGTCGGTGACCTCGTCGACGGGAGCGTCGCGGACCTGGGTCACGCCGCCGAGCCGCTGGCGCAGCTCAAGGCCAAGCACGGGGCCTTCTTCGTCACGGGCAATCACGAGTACTTCTCCGGCGCCGAGCAGTGGGTCGAGCATGTGCGCGAGCTCGGACTGCGGCCGCTGGAGAACGACCGCGTGGAGATCGCGGGCTTCGACCTCGCCGGCGTCAACGACATCGCGGGCGAGGAGGAAGGCCAGGGCCCCGACTTCGTACGGGCGCTGGGGGACCGGGACCGTACCCGCGCGTCCGTCCTGCTCGCCCACCAGCCGGTGGTCATCCACGACGCGGTACGCCACGGGGTGGACCTGCAGCTGTCCGGCCACACCCACGGCGGCCAGCTCTGGCCCGGCAACTACATCGCGGCCCAGGCGAATCCGACAGTCGCCGGCCTTGAGCGCTACGGCGACACCCAGCTGTACGTGTCGCGGGGCGCGGGCGCGTGGGGCCCCCCGGTCCGCGTGGGCGCGGAATCCGACATCACGGTCGTGGAACTGGCCTCCCGCCAGGCGTAAAGCCTGCCACGGGCTTGTTCCCTTGCGTCGGGGGTCAGTGCAGACTCTCGATGGCCTTCACGATCAGCGCGCGGGCGGACGCTCCGTACACGGCCATGCCACGCAGTTCCTCGAACGCCTTCAAGTACATGGCGATCTCGGACGGCTGGGTGACCGTGACTCGCGCTGAGAGCAGCTCCATCGAAACGAGCGTGTCGTCGTACACGTGGAACGTCTCCATGGGCCAGATGGTTCGCTGCGAGTCCGCCGGGATCACCCCGAGCGACACCGCAGGCAGTGCTCCGGCGGTCAGCAGGTAGCCCAGCTGGGCGGCCATGGCGTCGGCGTCGCCAACGTGGTGGTGCAGTGCCGTCTCCTCGACCAGGAGCACGAAGTGGTGTCCAGGTTCGTGCAAAATCCGGGAGCGCTCAAGACGCGCCGTGACGGCCTCCGCCACATCGTTCGGGATCTCCCGGAATGTGGTGATCAGTGACATGAGGCCGGTGGCGTATCCCTCCGTCTGGAGGAGGCCGGGGACGAGGGTGCCTGAGTAGACGCGGAAGACCTTCGTCGCCTTGAACAGGGGCACATAACTGTCTTGAAGCTGCTTCAGCCCGGCGCGGACCTTGCGCCGCCACTCCACGTACATGGATTCGGCATTGCGGGATTGGGCGATGATGTCCGGCGCCTGGTCCTCGGCCCCGCAGGCCCGGCACCACAGGCGGATGTCCTCTGCGGAGGGGGCAGTGCGCGCGTTCTCGATGCGGGAAGACTTCGAGTGCGTCCATCCGCACAGGGCGGCCAGCTCAGACCCGGTGATTCCGGCGTCGGCACGGAGTTCGTGCAGGCGTTGCGCAACGTCGGCGCGGGCGGCCTTCGCGGCAGACGACGGGGAGACAGGCATGAGCTGACCGGGACCTCTTCGCGCTAGTCGATCTCGTATTCGTCGTGTGGGATTCCTCGCGCCCACACCGCTTCGAAGGCCTCGACGCACAGCTTTGTTTCGGCTGGGTTGTCGCTCATCTCTCCGCCTGCTGAGGCGCCGTCACCGGTGAAGTGGTTCCATCGGATCAGTCGGTCGTCGATCAGCCAGAAGTCGTTGCCCGGCAGTGCGGTGCCCGAAGCCTGGCGGCGTGGCAGCCATCTCACCTGTTCACCGGCCGCGACGTTCGTGAAAGTGCCGGAGTGCTCGAAGCGGATGTACTCGCTGACCGGCTCGGAGATGATGCGGGCCCGACGGACAACGACGCCGTGCGCGACGGCCTCGGAGATGAGGTCCAGCCACGGCCTCCACCAGAAGGCGCGGTCGGCGGAGGCTAGCCGGAGGCCTGCCCGCCCTTCGGCGAATGGGCCCTTCTCGTTGTCGACTGCGTATGCGTCACGCATCTCAAGGTGTACGGCGGACTGGCGAGCACAGCGCAGCAGTTCAGTGAACGTGGGCACGCTCGACGGCATCGCACGCCTCCCTGATGATCGGCACCATCCTGGCCGGGATACGGACCACCGCTTCATGATCGGGGATTTCCTTGGCATGGCCAGGGACCTCTGTGGCCGCGCACTCGGCTTCGAGTTCCGCACTCGGCTTCCATCCCTGGAACCCGAGTTCCTCCCGCGTCTCGTCGACCCACACCGTCGGACTTTCGCCGTCGCCTGTGTTGGGGTCAATGCCGATGAACCGTAATGCCATGGTCGCCTCCATCGCCGTACGCGTGCATGGATGTGCATAACGGTCAGCCACCAGATGCGAGTTCGTCAAGAGCGCACCCTGCCTGGAACAGTGTCAACGCATTGTCGTGAACATTGGTGCACATCGCTGGAGTTCCTGCGCACGGGCTCCCTACGGTCAGGTCATCCCTGCTGGCTGACTTGACTCGACGGGGGCACGACCCATGATGACGATCAAGGTGTACGAAGCGGACTCCCGGACCGGCAGACGGTGTCCCCCGCGCGTGCAACTCACCATCCCGGACGGGGACCGTGAGCGCCTTCCGGAGCCTCTGGCATTCCCGCCCTGCACCTGTCCACGCTGCAAGTCTGATCGATGAGAGCCCCGCCCGTCGCCCACAGTGACACCTACACGGCGCCCGCCTGTCGAATTGGGGAGCACGCCGAGTGCTCGGGACCAGCGCCGATCAGGCTGTCGAGTCAAGCGCCCACGAATGTTCCGATCGAGACCCTGCGCTGCGACTGCGCGTGTCACAGGCTCGGACGCCCACGAGTCCTGCCGGGACAGATAGACGGCCGAAGCAAGAACTCATCAATCACATCGGACCAGGAGACCCCCATGACCGACAGCGGAAAGCACGGCGGCCAGCCGTCCGACAAGCCCTGGACTCCTCCGAGTCCCTCGGAGCCGAGTCCTGACGGGTCGGGGCCGAAGAAGTGATGCCTCAGCGAGCGCAGGAAGGTCACGCCGCGTTGGTGCAGTTGCTGGACGAGCGCGGCCTTCTGCCCCCGCCCTGGCGGCAGGTGTGGGCGAAGCTGCCCCGTCCCCACTTCATCCCGCAGGAGATCTGGCGTCAGGGCCCGGAACGGTGCGAGCCCGTCACTGCGTATGACGACTGGTGTGACCTCGTCAGCAGCGACGAGCCGGTGATCATCCAGGTGGACGACGGGAGGGAGGACGGGCCCGGAGTGGCCACGTCCTCGAACTCGATGCCGTCCATGGTCGCCAAGATGCTCAGTCTTCTGCGGGTCGGGAATCACGACCGGGTCCTGGAGATCGGCACCGCATCCGGGCACGTGGCGGCTCTCCTGGCCGAGCGTCTCGGAGACCGCAACGTCTACAGCGTTGAGATCGACCCGCTCCTGGCCGCCATGGCGGCCCACCACCTGCGCCCCCTGGGGTACACGCCCAACCTCCGCCTCGGCGACGGAGAGCAGGGGTGGCCGGAGGAGGCACCCTTCGACCGAATCGTCTCCACCTGCTCCCTCCGGCAGGTGCCGTACGCGTTCGTGGAGCAGGTGCGGCCCGGCGGCATCATCGTGGCGCCGCTGTACCGCGACTTCTGGAGCGGCGCACTGGTCCAGCTCACCGTCCAGGCCGACGGACGGGCATGGGGGCACTTCCACGGCGGGGCCTCGTACATGCCCATGCGCTCCCAACGGGCGGCGGCGCCAGCCGTGGAGGTCGACTCCTCCACGGCCCGCTCGCGGGCAGCCGGCCTGGACCCCGAAGAGCTGCTGTCCCTGGGCTTCGCCCTGTATGCGGGGGCCCGCCTGCCGGGCGTCTGGATGCGGCACTCCCGGAGCGGCGGCGCCGTCCACGTGTGGGCGGGAGGCGGGGACGGGTCTGCGACGTCCACCGCCACGGGCGAGGACGTGTGGCAGTACGGGCCTCGCGACCTGTGGACGGAGATCGAGGCCGTGCACCGCGCGTACGTGAGCGTCGGCAGTCCTGACGCTCAGAGTTTCGGCCTCACGGTCACAGCCGACGGGCAGCATGTCTGGATGCACCACCCTGACGCGATCGTGGCTCCCAGCGGCCCGGCGCCGTGCAACTAGGCCTTCCCCGGGCGAAGTTGGTGTGATTGGGTAGGGCGGATCTCCGGGGGGAAGTGCGAATTCTTCGCATGCCGGTGGGTGGGGCGATGAGGAGAGCTCGGCAATGCGGTCGATCCGATTACGGATTCTGGTGGCCTGTGCGGTCGTGCTTGCCGCCGCTGTCGGTGGCTGGCAACTGCTGGCTGCGGGAGAGGGAAACAGCGCCCCGATCAAGGTGGGTACGACGGACGCCGTCACCGGGCTCGATCCCGCCGGGGCGTACGACGCCGGATCGTGGGCGCTGTACAGCAACCTCTACCAGTCGCTGATGACCTTCAGCCCCGGCTCCGCCGAGCCGGTTCCCGACGCCGCGAGCAGCTGCCGCTTCGTCGGGCAGATGCTCCGGACGTACCAGTGCGAGTTACGGGACGACCTGACCTTCTCCAGCGGCCGCCCGATCACCGCCGAGGACGTCAAGTACTCCTTCGACCGAGTCATGAACATCAAGGCCGACGTCGGCCCCAAATCCCTCTTCGCGTCGCTGAAGTCCGTCCGGGCCCAGGGTCTGACGGTCACTTTTCAGCTTTCGACCCGCGACGCCACCTTCCCCTACAAGGTCGCCACGGGCGCGGGCGCCATCGTCGACCGGACGAAGTACCCGGCCGACGGCCTGCGCGAGGGCGACGCGGTGGACGGCTCGGGACCGTACGTGCTCAAGGCGTACGAGAGCGGTGTCAGCGCCGCCCTCGAACCCAACCCGAAGTACCGGGGCGCCATCGGGAACGTCGGCAACGCGATCAGCGTCCGGTACTTCAAGAAGTCCGAGGACCTCCACCGCGCCTGGAAGGCCAAGCAGGTCGACGTCACCCACCGGCAGATGCCACCGGCCGTGGTCGCCGGGCTGGCGCCGGGTGATCCGGAGGTGCGGATCAACGAGACCGGCAGTTCCGATATACGCAACCTCGTCTTCAACGTGCGCAAGGGCTCGCCGATGGCCGGGCGCGCCGTGCGGCAGGCCGCCGCCACGCTCGTCGACCGCTCCGGCATCGCCTCGTCGATCTACCACGGCACCGTCGAGCCGCTGTACTCCCTGATCCCGCAGGGCGTCACCGGCCACAGCACCCCCTTCTTCGACAAGAACTCCACCCACGACGCGGCGCGCGCCGAGCAGCTTCTGCTGAACGCCGGAGTGCGGACCCCGGTCAGGATCACGCTGGGGTACGCGCTGGGCGGTGCGGCCAGGCAGGAGGCGGCCGAGCTGAAGCGGCAGCTCGAAGCTGAGGACCTGTTCGAGGTACGGGTCGTGGAGAAGACCGACTGGGCGGACTTCCAGGCCGACTACACGGCAGGCAAGTTCGACGCGTACACCGTCGGCTGGGTCATGGACTTCCCCGACCCCGACAACTTCAGCCAGCCGCTCGTCGGCAGCGGGAACAGCCTCGGCAACGGCTACGCGAACCCCGAGATCGACAGACTGATCCTGGACACCCAGCAGTTCAGCGACCGCGGCCGTACGGCGGAGGATTTCCAGAAGCTCCAGCTGATCGTGGCGGACGACGTGCCGCTGGTGCCGCTGTGGCAGAAGAAGGACTACGTACTGAGCGGCAAGGACATCTCCGGCGGGCAGTACCTGTCGGACGGCACGGGCGTGTGGCGCCTCTGGGCACTGGACTGGCTGTAGGGGAGGGCAGACGGCGGCGGCCTCAGTCCGCCTTGCGGCCTGCCGTCGCCTGGGCCATCCCGGGCAGGAAGTCCGTAAACAGTTCGTGCACTTCGCGTACGAGCGGACGCAGCACCCGGAAGCGGGCGAGCGCGACCCCGCGCGCGGTGAGGCGGGCGCCGCGTTCGGCGAGGCGGCGGCTGCGCTCCCGGTCCTCGGAACGGTCGAAGACCCAGTACAGGACGAGTCCCATCTGGGAAAGCCACATCAACTCGGGGAGGACGTCCCGCAGTTCCTCGGCGACCTTGGCCTTCGAGCCGGCCAGGACCTCCCGGTGGACGGCGATGGCCGCCTCGCGGGCGTGCTCCGACTCGGGCGAGAAGGGGCTCAGCGGGCTCTCGGGATCCGCCGCGTTCTTGAAGAACTGGGCGGCGAACTCGTGGTACGGCGCGGCGATGTCCAGCCAGGCCTTCAGCACCCCGGCCATCCGCGCCTCCAGGTCGGTCTCCTTGTCCAGTACGGGCCGGACCGCCGCCTGGTGTTCGGCGGCGATCCGGTCGTAGAAGCCCTGGACCAGGTGTTCCTTGGAGCCGAAGTAGTAGTACGCGTTCCCTACGGAGACGCCCGCCTCCTTCGCGATGGCCCGCATGGTCGTCTTGTCGTAACCACGGTCCTGGAAGAGCTGGAGGGCGGTTTCGAGGATGAGCGTGCGGGTCTGCTCGCTCTTGGGGGCCTTGTCTTCTGTCACGGTGTCCGAGCCTAACCGGGTACGGAACACCGGTCGTCGCAGGGCGCTGCGACGGCTGCCGCTCCGGTCGCCGTTACGTCCCGGTACTTGGCTGCCGCGAGCATCGTCACCCGTACGAAGGGGGAGCCCGCCGGGGTGGCGAGCCAGTGGGCCTTGGGCCGGTACTCGGCCAGGGCCCAGAGGCAGACCACCCAGGCGGCGGGGCCGGCGTAGACCTGGCCCTGGTCTCCGATGACGGTGATCTCCCGCATGGTGCGGGCGTGGTCGAGGCGTGGGTACCTGCGCTGCGCCTCGACCGAGCCGGCCGGGACCAGGTCCAGCGGTACGAGCTGCCGTTGGCGCAGCAGCCAGCTCCGCAGGTGGACACAGAGGGAGCACTGGGCGTCGTACAGGACCGTCAGGCGCTTGACCGGGAGTCCGCTCATCGCGTTCACGCTCCGGTGGGAGCGGCGGTCCAGCCCTGCGGCGGAACCGGCGGGAGCTGCTCGCGCTCCATGATCGAGCGCCGCCGGATCTTGTTGAGGACCCAGACGTTGCCGAGGTGCATGATGCCGAGGACCAGCAGGACGACACCGAGCTTCACCGAGAGCGCCTCGAAGAGCCCGCGGGCGTCCTCGACGGCGTCCGCCGCCTTGAGGTAGAGGGCTACGAAGCCGAGGTTGACGAGGTAGAAGCCGACCACCAGGAGGTGGTTGACCGCGTCGGCGAGCTTCTCGTCCCCGTGCAGGACGCTCGCGATGAAGATGCGTCCGTTGCGGCTCAGCGTCCGCGCGACCCAGATGGTGAGCGCGACGCTGATCAGCAGGTAGATGGCGTAGGCGACAACAGTGAGGTCCATTCCCCACCCCTTCTTGAACGTGTTCAAAAGGCTGGCAGGAATGAACTTAGACCTCTTTTTGAACATGTTCAAGCGGCAGTCCGGGAAGCTCTGCTTCTGGATAATCCGTCACGGATCGAATTGCTACGCTGGTGGCATGACTGCCATGACGCCCGCCCGCACCGAACCGGACCTGTCCTTCCTCCTCGACCACACCAGCCACGTCCTGCGCACCCAGATGTCGGCCGCACTCGCCGAGATCGGCCTGACGGCGCGGATGCACTGCGTACTCGTCCACGCCCTGGAGGAGGAGCGCACCCAGATCCAGCTCGCCGAGATCGGCGACATGGACAAGACCACGATGGTCGTGACGGTGGACGCCCTGGAGAAGGCCGGCCTCGCCGAGCGCCGTCCCTCCGCTACGGACCGGCGCGCCCGGATCATCGCGGTCACCGAGGAGGGGGCTCGCATGGCCGCGCAGAGCAAGAAGATCGTCGACCGGGTGCACAGGGAAGCCCTCGCTCCGCTCCCCGACGAGGACCGGGAGACCCTCCTGCGCGCCCTGAACTTCCTGGTCGGCGACGGCCTGTCGGCCCCCGCCGAGAACCCGCGTCCCGCACGCCGGGCGCGTCAGCCGAAAAAGTAGGACCCAAAAGTAGGTCCGAAAAAAATCGTCTGCAACAAAACTATCTGCTAACGTCTCTCCTGTCGCCCCAACTGACAGGAGAGACCGCATGTTTGACGCATCCGCCGCCACCCCTCGCTCACGCCGGCTCGCCCTCGGCGTCATCGCCACCGGGATGCTGATGATCATCCTCGACGGCTCCATCGTGACCGTGGCGATGCCCGCCATCCAGCAGGACCTGGACTTCACCCCCGCCGGACTCAGTTGGGTCGTCAACGCCTACCTGATCGCGTTCGGCAGCCTGCTCCTGCTCGCCGGACGGCTCGGCGACCTGATCGGCCGCAAGCGCATGTTCCTGGCAGGCACCGCGGTCTTCACCGCCGCCTCACTCCTGGCCGGCGTGGCCACTTCCCCCGCCGTACTCATCGCCGCCCGCTTCCTCCAGGGCATCGGCAGCGCGATGGCCTCAGCCGTAAGCCTCGGCATCCTCGTGACGCTGTTCACCGAGCCCAAGGAGCGCGCCAAGGCGATCGCCGTCTTCAGCTTCACCGGCGCGGCAGGCGCGTCGATCGGCCAGGTGCTCGGCGGCGTACTCACCGACGCGCTCAACTGGCACTGGATCTTCTTCATCAACCTGCCGATCGGCCTCGCCGCCCTCGCGATCGCCGTCCCCGTCCTCCCCGGCGACCGAGGCCTCGGCCTCAAGGCGGGCGCGGACATCCTCGGCGCCGTACTCGTCACAGCGGGTCTGATGCTGGGCATCTACACCGTCGTCAAGGTCGAGGAGTACGGCTGGACCTCGGCCCGCACCCTCGGCTTCGGCGCCCTCACCGTCGTCCTTGTCGCCGCGTTCCTCGTTCGTCAGGCCACCGCGAAGAACCCGCTCATACCGCTGGGCGTCTTCCGTTCGCGCAGCGTCTCCGGCGCCAACCTGGTCCAGATCCTGATGGTCGCCGCGCTCTTCTCCTTCCAGATCCTGGTCGCCCTCTACCTCCAGAAGGTGCTCGGTTACGGCGCCGCCGAGACCGGCCTCGCGATGCTCCCGGCGGCCGCCGTTATCGGTGCGGTCTCGCTCGGCGTCTCCGCTCGCCTCAACGCACGCTTCGGCGAGCGCAACGTCCTGCTGGCGGGCCTCGTACTCCTCATCGGCGTACTGGGCCTCCTCGCCCGCGTCCCCGTACACGCCAACTACGCCGTCGACCTGCTCCCGGTGATGCTGCTCGCCGCCGGCTTCGGCCTCGCCCTCCCGGCGCTGACCACGCTCGGCATGTCCGGCGCGAGCGACGAGGACGCCGGGCTCGCCTCCGGATTGTTCAACACCACCCAGCAGATCGGCATGGCCGTGGGCGTCGCGGTCCTCTCCACCCTGGCGGCCTCCCGCACCGAAAGCCTCGCGGCGGACGGCAAGACCCAGGCCGAGGCCCTGACCGGCGGCTACCACCTCGCCTTCGCGGTGGGCGCCGGGCTCCTTGTCACCGCTTTCGTCGTCGCCTTCACGATGCTGCGCCGCCGCCCCGAGCAGCGGCCGGCCCCCGAGCAGGCCGACAACACCCCCACCGCCACCCACCCCGTCACGGTCTGACCGACCACCGCCATTCGAAAGGCAGCTCCCCATGAACGCGAACTCCACCACGAAGAACGACGGCCCGGCGCCCCGAGTGCTCACCGACGAAGAACTCTCCCAGCTCATGCGGCGGCAGCAGTTCGGCGTACTCGCGAGCGTCAGAAGCACCGGTCACCCGCACCTGTCGACCGTGCTCTACGACTGGAATCCCGAAGAGCGCGTACTGCGCGTCTCCTCCACCGCCGACCGCCTCAAGGTCCGCCAGCTGCGCCGCGACCCGCACACCTCACTGCACGTCAGCGGCCCGGACGTCTGGTCGTTCGCCGTGGCCGAGGGGGAGGCGGAGATAGTCGACCCGCCGGGCGAGAAGGCGCCCGACCGTCGCGTCGTGATCCAGATCAAGGTCTCCCGCCTGTACGGGACGGCCCTGGACATCCCCGCCCAGGGCTGAGGCCGTCAGGGCGTACGGCGGATCCGGGGCGCACCCGTCACGGACATCACGACCGAGTACAGCGTCGTCGTGGCCGTGATGAAAGCCCGGTTGTTCTTCGGGCCGCCGAAGGAGATGTTCGAGACGGTCTCGGGGACGAGGATGCGGCCGATGAGCGTGCCGTCCGGGTCGTAGCAGTGGATGCCGTCGTCCATCGCCGCCACCCACAGCCGGCCCTCGTCGTCGAATCGGATGTTGTCGAAGCGCGCCCCGTTCCGTGCCTCGGCGAAGACCTTGCCGTCGGAAAGGGTGCCGTCCTCCCGGACGTCGAATACATCGAAAACACGGATACAGCCGCCCCGCGTGTCGGAGACGTACAACTGCCGCTCGTCGGGGGAGAAGACGAGGCCGTTCGGCGCCTCGGTGCTGTCGGTGACGAGCCGGACCTCACCGGAGGACGGGTCGACCCGGTAGACGTTGCGGGAGCCGATCTCGCTCTCCGCGCGGAAGCCCTCGTAGTCGCTGGTGATCCCGAAGTCCGGGTCGGAGAAATAGATCGAGCCGTCGGAGTGCACCGCCGCGTCGTTCGGGCTGTTGAGCCGCTTGCCCTCGAAGCGGTCGGCGATGACGGTGATCCGGCCGTCGTGCTCGGTACGGCTGACGCGGCGGTTGCCCTGCTCGCAGCTGATCAGCCGGCCCTCGCGGTCGAGGGTGTTGCCGTTGCTGTGTCCGGCGGGGGAGCGGAAGACGCTGACGGCGCCGGTCGTCTCGTCCCACCGCAGCATGCGGTCGTTGGGGATGTCGCTCCAGATGGTCTGCCGCCAGGCGGGCAGATAGAGCGGCCCCTCGGCCCAGCGGCAGTCGTCGTACAGCTTTTCCAGCCGCTCGTCTCCGTTGGCACACCGTCCGGTGCGGAAGCGCTCGTCCAGGATCTCGTAAATGGAGGTACGGCCGGTGGAGGACAAGATCAAGCCCTTCTGCTGCATGGCTGAACATCATTCGGCCCTGAATGATTATCGCAGGATGGGATACGGTGGCAAGTGTGGATTCCATAGACCGTGAACTCGTCGCCCTGCTCCAGCAGGACGCCACCCAGTCGTACGCGGCCCTCGGCAAGGCCGTCGGCCTCTCGGCGGGCGCCGCCCATGAGCGCGTACGCAAACTCCGCGAGCGCGGCGTGATCCGCCGTACGACGGTGGACGTCGACCCGGCGGCGCTCGGGCGCGGCGTACTGGCCTTCGTCCACGTCGAGTCGTCGGCCTGGATGGGGGATTCGGCCGCCGCCTTCGCCGCGATCCCGGAGATCCAGGAGGCGCACGTCATCGCCGGCAGCGCGTCCGTACTCGTCAAGGTGCGTACGTCGACGACTGAGCAACTTCAGGACGTACTACGGCGCTTGTACGAGATCGAGGGCGTCAGCGGCACCCGGGCGACGGTCTCGCTGGAGACATTCTTTGAGCGGCCGGTGACCCCGCAGGATCCGTCTCAGGCGCTCAGCGACCGGGCGTAGTTGACCTGGCCCATGACCATGTGGAAGGTGTGGGGGCCGAGGGCCGGGACGACCGTGGAGTGGTGCCGGCCGCCGCTGGTCACCGTGACCTGGATGTAGCCGGTCGTCACCTTCTCCTTCATCAGGAGGAACAGCAGACCGAGCAGACAGAAGACGAAGAAGACGATGGCCAGCACGACCGCGGCCGTCGGCATCCTCTCCTCCGTCCGGGACATGTCGGTGACCGTCCACACCGCGCCCTTGAGCGGCATCGTGCCGGACGGGGTCACGATGCAGTCGGTCATGACGGTGATGTCGCCGATCGACAGGAGGGGCGCGGGCGCGAAACCCGCCGGCGGGCCGACGTAGGGCATCGGCTGCTGCGGGTAGCCGTAGCCGGGGACCGGCCCCCACTGGTAGGCCCCGTTCGGATCGCCGTCCGCCGCGTACGGGTTCGGATTCTGATCGCTCATGATTCCCGGTACTCCCGTCGGCCGCCCGCCTGCAATGCCCCTGATCCTGGCATAACGGACTGGGGTGAGGGGGCGCTTTCAGTCGGCCTGAGCACGGCGAGCACGGCGAGCACGCCGAAGGCCCCGGCCTCCGGTTCTCACCGGAGGCCGGGGCCTTCGTACAGCTTCACCCGAAAGGATTAGAAGCGACGCGTGATCAGCGCGCGCTTCACTTCCTGGATGGCCTTCGTGACCTCGATACCGCGCGGGCAGGCGTCCGTGCAGTTGAACGTCGTGCGGCAACGCCACACGCCGTCCTTGTCGTTCAGGATCTCCAGCCGCTGCTCGCCGCCCTCGTCACGCGAGTCGAAGATGAAGCGGTGCGCGTTGACGATCGCCGCCGGGCCGAAGTACTGGCCGTCGTTCCAGAACACCGGGCACGAGGACGTGCACGCGGCGCACAGGATGCACTTGGTGGTGTCGTCGAAGCGCTCGCGGTCCTCGGCGGACTGCAGACGCTCACGCGTCGGCTCGTTGCCCTTCGTGATGAGGAAGGGCATGACGTCGCGGTACGCCTGGAAGAACGGGTCCATGTCGACCACGAGGTCCTTGAGGACCGTGAGGCCCTTTATGGCCTCGATCGTGATCGGCTTCTCCGGGTTGATGTCCTTGATCAGCGTCTTGCAGGCGAGCCTGTTCTTGCCGTTGATCCGCATCGCGTCGGAGCCGCAGATGCCGTGCGCGCACGAGCGACGGAAGGTCAGCGTGCCGTCGGTCTCCCACTTGATCTTGTGGAGACCGTCGAGCACACGCTCCTTCGGGTCGATCTCGATCGGGAAGTCCTGCCACTCGGCCTCGGCGGAGATCTCCGGGTTGAAGCGGCGGATCCGGAACGTGACCGTGATGTACGGGGACGGGACGGACGCGGGCTTCGCGTCCTCGACCTTGTCCAGAGTCGGGGTAGCCATCAGTACTTACGCTCCATCGGCTGGTAGCGGGTCTGGACGACCGGCTTGTAGTCGAGACGGATCGACTCGGTGCCGTCGTCGCCGACCTCGCGGTACGCCATGGTGTGGCGCATGAAGTTGACGTCGTCGCGGTTCGGGAAGTCCTCGCGGTAGTGACCGCCGCGGGACTCCTTGCGCGCCAGGGCGGACACGGCCATGACCTCGGCCAGATCAAGGAGGTTGCCCAGCTCGATGGCCTCCAGCAGGTCGGTGTTGAACCGCTTGCCCTTGTCCTGGATCGAGACGTTGAGGTAACGCTCGCGCAGCTCGCCGATCTTCTCGACCGCCGTCTTGATCGTCTGCTCGGTACGGAACACCATCACGTTGGCGTCCATCGTCTCCTGGAGCTCCCGGCGGATGTCGTGGACCCGCTCGGTGCCGGTGTTGCTGCGCAGGCGCTCGACCTGCGAGACGACGAGCGACGCCGGGTCCTCGGGGAGCTCGACGTAGTCGTGCGCCGCCGAGTACTCCGCCGCCGCGATACCGGCGCGCTTGCCGAAGACGTTGATGTCGAGCAGCGAGTTCGTACCCAGACGGTTCGCGCCGTGCACGGACACGCAGGCGACCTCACCGGCGGCGTACAGACCCGGAACGACCGTGGTGTTGTCCGCGAGGACCTCACCCCTGACGTTCGTGGGGATGCCGCCCATGGCGTAGTGCGCGGTCGGCTGGATCGGGATCGGGTCCGTGTACGGCTCGATGCCCAGGTACGTACGCGCGAACTCCGTGATGTCCGGGAGCTTCGCGTCGAGCTGCTCCGGCGGCAGGTGTGTCAGGTCGAGGAAGACGTGGTCGCCCTCGGGACCGCAGCCACGGCCTTCGCGGATCTCGGTGTAGATGGAGCGCGAGACGACGTCACGGGACGCGAGGTCCTTCATGACCGGCGCGTACTTCTCCATGAAGCGCTCGCCGTCCTTGTTGCGGAGGATGCCGCCCTCACCACGGGCGCCCTCCGTCAGCAGGATGCCCATGCGCCAGATGCCCGTCGGGTGGAACTGGAAGAACTCCATGTCCTCCAGCGGCAGCCCACGGCGGTACGCCGCGGCCTGGCCGTCACCGGTCAGGGTGTGCGCGTTCGACGTCACCTTGAAGAACTTGCCGGTGCCGCCGGAGGCGAAGATGACGGCCTTCGCCTGGAAGACGTGGATCTCGCCGGTGGCCAGTTCGTAGGCGACGACGCCCGCGGACTTGCGGACCCCGTCGACCTCCTGCATCAGCAGGTCCAGGACGTAGAACTCGTTGAAGAACTCCACACCCTCCTTGACGCAGTTCTGGTACAGCGTCTGGAGGATCATGTGGCCGGTGCGGTCCGAGGCGTAGCAGGACCGGCGGACCGGGGCCTCACCGTGGTTACGGCTGTGACCGCCGAAGCGGCGCTGGTCGATGGTGCCGTCCGGGGTGCGGTTGAACGGCAGGCCCATCTTCTCCAGGTCGAGAACGGAGTCGATGGCCTCCTTCGCCAGGATCTCGGCGGCGTCCTGGTCGACCAGGTAGTCGCCGCCCTTGATCGTGTCGAAGGTGTGCCACTCCCAGTTGTCCTCCTCCACGTTCGCCAGCGCGGCGGCCATGCCGCCCTGCGCCGCGCCCGTGTGGGACCGGGTGGGGTAGAGCTTCGTCAGCACGGCGGTGCGGCTGCGCTTCGTCGACTCGATGGCCGCGCGCATGCCCGCGCCACCGGCGCCGACGATGACGGTGTCGTACTTGTGAATCTTCATGGTGGTTGCCTCAGCCCCGCGCCTAGCGGATGTTCGGGTCGAAGGTGAAGATCACCAGCGTGCCCAGAAGGACGGTGAACACCGTGGCGGTGTACAGCAGGTTCTTCAGCCAGAAGCGGGTGTTCGGCCGCTCCGCGTAGTCGTTGATGACGGTACGCAGGCCGTTGGCGCCGTGCAGCATCGCCAGCCACAGCATGAGCAGGTCCCAGGTCTGCCAGAACGGCGAGGCCCAGCGGCCGGCCACGAAGGCGAAGCCGATCTTGGACACGCCGCCGTCCAGCACGAGCTGGATCAGCAGGTGGCCGAGGACCAGGACGACGAGCACGATGCCGGACAGCCGCATGAACAGCCAGCCGTACAGCTCGAAGTTCGTACGGGTGGCCTTGGGCGTCTTCTTGGTACGAACGCGGGGCGCTTCGATGACGGGAGCCGGGTTGTCCACGTCGTAGAGGCTTTCGCCCTCGACGGGACCGACTGCGGGAGTGGTGGTCTCAGACATCTCTGCGTCAGCTCCCGAAGACTTCGCGTACGGCATGGCCGAGCACGGGGTAGAGGGCGCCTGCCATCAGCACGATCCAGATGCCCATGACGGTCCAGAGCATCTGCTTCTGGTACCGGGGGCCCTTGGACCAGAAGTCCACGGCGACGACCCGAAGGCCGTTCAGCGCGTGGAACAGGATGGCGGCGACAAGGCCGTACTCGAGCAGCGCTACGAGAGGGGTCTTGTAGGTGGCCACGACATCGTCATACGCCTCGGGAGAGACGCGGACGAGAGCGGTGTCGAGGACGTGTACGAACAGGAAGAAGAAAATGAGGACGCCGGTGACTCGATGAGCCACCCAGGACCACATACCTTCCCGGCCGCGATACAGCGTTCCAGCCGGCACGGAAAAACCCTCCGGGAGCGGGGATAGGGGCCATGCCGGCTTCAGTGTCGGTCTGGCCCGGCCGGGTACGGTCCACCGGCCCCGGCCATCGTAGCGACGACTTGTCGGTTCGTTCGCGCGGGGTCCACACGTGTGATCAAAGTGGCACTCAAACGGGCACGGACGGGCTATCGGGCCGGTCCGGGCAGCCGGTGTGGCCTGCTAGATCGGTGTTTGTCGTAAAAGCGCCCGCAATCTGCGGATCAGAAATGAGATGGGCGAGCCGTCCCCTGGCCAGCCTGCGCAGCTCGTCGGCGGCGACCACCCGCTCCTCGTCCGGTTCGTTGCCCAGTCGTGACCGGATGCCCGCCAGGACCTGGTCGAGACGCTCCTCGGGGCCAAAGCCGTCCAGGCAGATCACGAAGGCGTGGCCGAAGCTGCTCTCGTACGCCGCGTGGGCCGCGCGCAGCGCCGTGTACGCGGCGGCCGGGGCGCCCTCGCCCGGGCCCGCTGGGGTTTCGCCGCTCAGCGCGTCGGCGATCTCGTCGCGGCTCAGGTCGTACGCCGCCTCGTCGGCCGCGGCGAGCAGCGCGTCGAGGTCGGGGTACGGGCGGGTCTCGGCGATGCGCCGCGCCCAGCGCAGGCTGCGGCAGCAGGCGAGCAGGGCGGACTCGGCGGCGTCGGCCGGCGCGGCGTTGAAGCGGTCGAGGCCGAAAGGGGGCGCCGGCCTGCGGCTCTGCTGGGGCAGGGCCGTACGTCCCGGCGATTCGCTGGACAGCGTGAGCTCCTCGGAATGGGGCCGGCGAGAAGGGTGGGGTGGATGAGTAGCAACGCTATCGACGCCAGGAGGACGCTGTCCGACGGATGCGCGAATCTCACTCGAACGGGAGAGTTCGGACACACATACTGGAGGATTACTGGACGATTGGGGGGCTGATTGGGCATCGTTCGCCCAATGATGTCGCAATTCCGGGGGCCGCTGGCCGTAGCCGCCGTCTCCCTGATCGTCCCGCTCATCGCCACCGCCGCAACCTCTGGACCGTCGGCGTCGTCGGCACCCGCAGAACCGGCAGCACAGCCGAAGAAGTCGGCGGCACCAGCAGCGCCGGCAGCATCAGCAGCACCGTCGAAGCCCGCAGCGCCGTCCAAGCCACCGGTGGAGCCGGCGGTGAAGGCAGGACCGACCAAGGCGCCCAGCGCCGTCCCGTCCGTGCAGAAGTACGAGGCCGCGACCGGCCCCGGCTGGAAGCCCCAGCCGTCCACGCGTGTCGTCGTGGCGCCGGACAACAGCAAGGCGCTCGGCGACGAGGGCAAGCTCCTGGCCCAGGAACTGAAGCGCGGCTACTCGGCCGCCGGGTCCGGCCGCGCGGGCGACATCGAGCTGGCGCTGGCGCCGGGCGGTGCGCCCGAGTCGTACACCGTCACGGTCCGTGACGGACGTGTGCGGGTCACCGGAGCCGACGAGGCCGGCGTCTTCTACGGGACCCGCACCGTCAAGCAGGCCCTGCGCGCCGACGGCCGCCTGTCCGAGGGCGTCGTTCGCGACAAGCCCGCCAAGCCGCAACGCGGCCTGATGCTCGACACCGCGCGCAAGCACTACAGCGCGCGGTGGATCGAGGACACCGTCCGCGAGATGGGCGACCTCAAGCTCAACCAGCTCGTCCTGCACTTCTCCGACGACCAGGGCTTCCGGATCTCGTCCGACAGCCACCCCGAGATCGTGTCCGAGCAGCACCTCACCAAGGCCGAGGTCCGGCGGATCGTGAAGCTGGCCGCGAGCCGCCACATCGCCGTGATCCCGGAGATCGACTCGCCGGGCCACCTCGGCTCGGTGATGCGCGCGCACCCGGACCTCCAGCTGCGTGACGTCAACGGTGTGCCGACACCCGGCGCCATCGACATCGCCAACCCCGACTCGGCCCGGATCGTCGACGATCTGCTCCGCGAGTACGCCGATGTCTTCCCCGGCCGGTACTGGCACCTGGGCGGCGACGAGTACCAGGCGCTCATGAAGCGGAACCCGGAGGCGTCGTACCCGGGGCTCGCCCGCGAGGCCGTCCGCAAGTACGGCCCGAACGCCAAGATCCAGGACCTGGCCACCGGCTGGCTGAACGACCGCGCCGCGACCCTTCGCCCGTACGGCAAGCACCTCAAGTCGTGGAACGACGGGCTGCACGCGGGCGGCGTCGTCAAGGCCGACCAGGACCGCGAGGTCGAGTACTGGACCGGCAAGGAACTGGGCGCGCGGCAGCCGGCGGAGTATCTGAGCGAGGGCCGCACGATGGTCAACGCCAACGACGAGTACCTCTACTACGTACTCGGCGAGCCCAACACCTTCACCTATCCGACGGGCCGCCGGATCTACGAGTCCTGGACGCCGTTGGTCGTGCGCGGCACCGACCCGGTGCCGTCGCGCTACGCGGACCAGATCCAGGGCGGCCGCCTCGCCATCTGGGGCGACCTCCCGAACGCCCAGACCCAGGAGCAAGTCGCGCGCGGCATCCACCTCCCGCTGCGCGCCCTCGCCCAGAAGGTCTGGGACCCGAGCACGCCCAAGTTGAGCTGGGAGGGCTTCAAGGCGCTGGCGGAGCGCACGGGCTGAGTACGTACGGCCTGAGCTGTGGATTCGTGATGGACGGCCCGGTCGGCGGCGGCGTATCTTCCGCATGCAGCCGCCGCCCGGCGTCCGCACATTCTTCACGCCTCTGGGGAGGGGCGTACCGGCGCTCTTGGGGGGCTGCCCAGTCATGCTGTGCGCGAACTGCGGTACGGAAAAGGCCACTACCGGTGAAGGGCTCTGCGACGGCTGCGTGATCGCCGCCGCCAACTCGGCGCCGCCGCCGCGCGCGCCCGTGGTGCCGCTGTCCGGGCCGACCGCGGTGCTCCGCTCGCCGGTCGGACTCTCGTACGCCGTGATGGCGCTGCTGGGCGCCGTCATCGCGGCCGACTGCTTCTCGCTCTTCGCCTCGTTCCGTCTCCGTGGTCAGATGAGCGCCCTGACGTCGGGAGACCTCTCCGGCCTGACTACCGAGGAAGCCGAGCTCTCCGACGCTCTGATGGCCGCCTCGACATTCTTGTACGTCTTCGCACTGCTCGCGACGGCCACGGTGTTCATCGTCTGGTTCTTCCGGGTGCGCAGGAATGCCGGTGTCTTCGCGCCGGATGTCCCGCGCAGGGGGAGCGGCTGGGCGATCGGGGCCTGGTTCATCCCGTTCGCCAATCTCTGGATTCCGCGAGGGATCGCCGTGGACGTGTGGTCGGCGAGCAGGCGAGACCCGTACAGCCTGGAGGCGGCCAAGGAGGAGCCCCACACCGTCCTGAACGCGTGGTGGACGGCATGGGTGGTGTCGGCGCTGTTCGACAGGTTCGCCGCCAACAGTTACAAGAAGGCCGAAGCGCCGGACGAGATCCGCGACGCCCTCGACCTGATGGTCGCCGGCGATCTGCTCGACATCGCGGCTGCCGTGCTGGCCGTCTTCTTCGTGCGCGCGCTGACGCGCATGCAGCACCTGAAGGCCACGACCGGGCCGGCCGATTCGACCGACCCGGCCACAGAGCGCCCTGTCGTGGGCAGAATGTGACAGCACTGTTGGGAGCCGTGGGGGGAGCGGGGCATGGGGTTCTGGGGATACTTCGTGGTCGGCAGGAGCGGGCGGCCGCTCGTTGAGCTGGCCGCGCTCGCGGACGTACGGGAAGGGCTGACGCTCCACGAGACGCGTGGGGACGGGTGGCAGGTGTGGGTGCGGCCCAGTGAGCCGCAGGTCGGTGACATGGGGGCGCTCGCCCGCGGCGTGTGCGGAGAGACGGGGATGCCCGCGCTGTTCGCGTTCGTCATGGACAGCGACTGCGTGGTCCTGGAGGCCGCCACCACCGCGACGGCGGCCGGGTCCTGGTTCGGCTGCCTGGGGCGCGAGGCGATGGCGGGCTACCTGAGCGTCGACGGGCTGGTCCTGGAGGACCTGTTCCTGTCGCCGGAGAAAGCCGCGGCGAAAGCGGCGGAGTGGGCGGCCGCGACCGGGCGGACGGTGGCCCCGGGCGCACTGCTCGACGTACTGCGCGAAGAGGCGGATCCGGTGGCCGAGGAGCTCTTCGCGCGCTTCCTGGACCGGCTCGGGCTGTGATCGTCGGTGACCGGGTGGTGAGCGCACTGTGACGTAAACGCGGCGCGGTACGCAGACGGAAGGAGAAGGTCCGCACCGAGCGGGCCCTGCAGTGCCGAGGGAGGCACCGTGACCCTGGTGGAACTGATCGGCCGCGCCGACGAACGGGCCCTGGCGGCGAGCGCGGTGGCCTGCCTGGACCGCTGCCTGCCCCTGCTGGAGTACGTCGACGGTGCCGGGCGTATCGGCCTCGACACGGACGAGGCCCTCAGACCGCTGTGGGCCGCGGTCGAGGAAGGCGAGGCGTGGCTCGGCCGGCTGCGCAGGGTCGCCGCCGTGGTGGAGCGGGTCGCCGGGGCGGCCCCCGGCGAACTGGCCGGCTTCGCCATCCGCATGGCCGCCGCCGTCCCCACCGCTTACGACAAGGCCGCGCTGCGTGAGTGGGCCGAGGACTGCTCGGCGGCGGTGCTGGAGGTCCATCTGCGGCTGGACGGGGTGGCGCCGGGCGGCGACGAGGCGCGGGTGAAGGCGTACCGCAACGGCGAGACCGACGGCATCAGCCCGCTCACGGCCGGCGAACTGCGCCGCCAGTGCCAGCTCCTCGAAATGCTGTCCGAGGACTCGGGCGGCGGCCTGAACCACGCCCTCCAGCTCTCCAACGAGGGCAAGCGCGTGCTGCGGGCCGCGGCTTCGCGCCGGGCCCGCAGCAGCGGCTGACACCTCACACAACGAGCCACTTCACGACCGCGTGGCCCTCGGCGGCGGCGGCGCGCGCGTAGAAGGCGCGCAGCTCGGCGTGATGGCCGGCGAAGTGGTCCCGGACCTCCGAGGGGTCATAGGGCTGCCCGTACCGCGCCGTCAGTTCCTCGTGTCCGGCCTGCCACAGCGCGTCGAACGACACCGTGGCCAAGTACGCGGCCGCCTCCGCCACCTGCGGCGGGGTCATGACGAGGAACGGCGGCAGCTTGTGGCCGGGGTAGTAGACCGGCCGCCCGCCGAGTACGGGGAGCGCCTCGGGGCCGGGCGGGCCCGGACGGTCCGGCGGTGACGTACCCACGTACAGGCGCTCGAAGTCGAGATAGTCCTTGTCCAGTACGGCCTCGGTCCCGGCCCGGCAGCGCGCGCGGATGACGTCCCAGTCGTCCTCGAACAGTGCCTGCAGCCGGTCCCTATCGTTGGTCAGATCTGCCGGAGGCACCGAACGCAGGTGGAAGTAGAAGCTCAACTCGCGCCCTTGCCCGCGTGCTCCGTCAGCTTGGCGGTCTGGCTGGTGAAGAGGTCCTGCGGGAGCTTCGACTTCGACGGGTCGGTGAGGTGGATCGTGAAGAAGAGCGCCACCGTGTTGTCCTCGCGCACCGCCGTGAGGTGCATCGGGACCTGCGTGCCACCGGCCTCGCCCGTCATCACCCAGGACACCGAGTCGTCGGCGGCCTTCGCGCTCTCTCCCGGCTTCACCGAGACGTACTTGACCGTGGCGCCGCCGTTGTTGCCGCTGGTGGAGAAGCCGCCCGCGCAGTCGGTGACCGCCTTGCGCAGGCTGTCGAGCGTCTGCTGGGCGCCCTCGCCCTCGTACGAGAAGAGGCTGGTGGTGGTGGACAGGCCGGGCGTGGCGCCGGAGCTGTAGTTGCGGCTGGACCAGGCCTTGGCCTCGGGGGTACGGGCCGTTCCGGAGGCCGTCGCGTCGGCGAGGGGGCTGCACTCCGGCTTGTCGGACTTGGGGCGGACGGGGGTGGGGGTGTTGTCCACGCCCTCGAAGCCCTTGGCGTCAGCCGGGGTGACGAGCGCTGCCTTCAGCTGGGCCGCCGTCAGGACCGCGCCGGCGGGCTGGTCGGCGGGCTGCTCCGCTGTCGGGTTGGAGTCCTTGGCGTCCTTGGCGGGCGACGCCGGGTCCGAGCCCGCACAGCCGGTCGCGAGAGCGGCCAGCAGGGCGGCGGCGGTGACGGCCGGTGCGAGACGGCGTGAAGCGAGGGTCTTCATGACTGCCTTCGGTAGAAGGTAAGGAGGGGGACAAAAGGACCGGGGCCCCTCCTGGTCGGAGGGGCCCCGGGGGTGTGCGTGTGGGGCCGGTGTTACGGGTTGAGAACCTTGCCGATGTTGACGCCCGCCGGGGCGCCGAGCGACGTGCGGCCGTAGTAGATGCCGGAAGAGGTGACGACGCCCGACGTGCTGCTGTTGTCGAGCTGGAGGACGGTGCCGTTGTTCGTGTCCTCGCCGTCCGCACCGATCGCCAGGTCCGCCCGGGTGTACCCGGACAGGTCGGTCAGCGAGACCGCCGAGCCGAAGCGGTCGTTGGCCTCGGCCGCGCCCGGGACACCCGAGGTGTCCTGGGAGTAGGCGACGGAGCCGGTGCCGGTTGGCCCGGTGGACGTACCGAGCAGCAGGAGGGTCTGGCCGGCGTTGGCGTACGAGACGCCGCTGCGGGTCAGGTCCTCGCCCGGCAGACCGGCGAGGATGTCGCCGTACCCGTCGAGGTTGACGTCGCCGATGGAGACCGACGCACCGAGGTCGTCACCGGTCTCGCCGCCGCCCGGGACGCTCGTCGTGTCCTGGTGGACGGTCTTGACGCCGGTGGAGGTGAGGCCGGTCGACGAACCGAACACGGCGCTGACCGCACCGCCCTTGGCGGTGTGACCCGACTCGGTGGCGGACGGCTGGCCGACCGCGAGGTCGGTGTAGCCGTCACCGTTGATGTCGCCGGAGGCCAGCGAACGGCCGCCCTTGGCGGTCAGGATGCCGACACGCTGGAGACCGGACGACGAGCCCTTGAGCCACAGCAGGCGTCCGGCGCCCGCCGGGTCGCGGTAGGAGACCGCCACGTCGGCGTAGCCGTCGCGGTTGAAGTCGCCGCTCGCGGCGGAGGCGTAGGAGACGGAGCCGGTGTACGCCGCCGTGTTGAGGTAACCGTTCTTCGCGGCCCCGGTCTTGGAGTCCCAGGCCCACCAGCGGCCCGGCTTGCCCGGTGCGACGGAGAAGACGTCGGACTTGCCGTCGGCGTTGAAGTCGCCGGTGGCGACGGTGGCGCCGAGGGCTTCGCCCGCGGTACGGGTGGCCTCGGCCGTCCAGTACGACGTGCCGGAGGTGAGCCCGGGGCCGTACATGACGGTGACCGAACCGATGTTGGTCTGTGTGGACGTGCCGTTCTCGCCGGGCGCGCCGACAACCAGGTCGGCGAAGCCGTCGCCGTTCACGTCGCCGTACGCTGACGAGGAACCGAAGCGGTCGTCGCCCTCGGAGCTGCCGGGGACGCCGGGGCTGTTCTGGTTCAGGGTGCGGCGGGACTCGGCGTCGGCGACCGGGCCGTCCGTGGAGCCGGGCAGCACGGTGATGGTGCCGTCGCCGCTCGCGACCTTCGGCGTACCGACGGCGAGGTCGGTGATGCCGTCCCGGTTGAAGTCGGTCGTCGGGAGCGCGGAGTTGCGGCCCGCGCCGGACGCGAACTTACGGATCGCCGGCAGCTTGCTGTACAGGTTGGCGCCGGGGCACGCGGTGGCGAAGCCGTCGCGGTGACCGGAGATGGTGTTCAGCGTGGCCATCTGGCCCTTGTTGTACTTGCCGGTGTCGGCGGCCGCTTCCAGCGTGACCGTGCCGGTCGGGCTGACGCCGTACTGGCCGAGCTTCCAGGCGGCGACGCGCGCGGCCGAGTCGAGGGCGGCCTGGGTGGGCTTGCCCGTCTCGAAGTTGCCGAGCAGCGCGATGCCGGTGGAGTAGGAGTTGAAGCCGTACGTGTGGGCGCCGAGGACGGGCAGGTCGGCGCCGCCCTCACGGCCCTCGAAGATCTGGCCGCACTTGTCGACGAGGAAGTTGTAGCCGATGTCCTTCCAGCCGTCGTAGCCGGAGCGGGGGGTCACGTGGTACGCGTAGATCGCCCGGATCATGGCGGGGGACTCGGCGCAGCTGTAGTTGTTCGAGTCGACCGTGTGGTGAATGAAGACGGCCTGGACCTTGTCGATGTACTCGGGGTCGCTGTAGTTCGTGGCGAGCGACTTGTCCGGGCCCCACCCTGCGCGCAGGGTCATCGGCGGCCGGGTCACGGTGGACGGCGGCGCGGTCGGGACGGTCGGGGTCGGCGTCGGCGTGGCGGTGTCGGTCGGCGTGCCCGTGGGGGTACCCGTGTCCGTCGGCGTGGCCGTCGCGGTGTCGGTCGGCGTGGCTGACTCGGTCGCGGTGTCGGTGGGCTCCGGCTCCGTCGTCGGGACCGTGGTGGCCGTCGCCGTCGCCGTCGCCGTCTCCGTTGCCGTTTCGGTCGGCGTCGGGGTCGCGGTCTCCTCGGCAGCGAATGCCGCGCTGAATGCCGCGCTCTGCGCGTCCGCGCCCGGTGCCTTGGCCTCCTTGGCCGTTACGCCCGGGTCAACCAGGGTCAGTTCGAGACCCTTGGGCAGACCGGCGGTCGCGGTGCCGTCGGCGCGCACGATGCGTGCCTCGACGGCGTCGGAGGGCCCGACCCACAGCGGCTCCGACATGCCCGGCAGCTTGGCCTTGGCGTCGCGCTTCTCGGCCAGGTGCTGGTCGAGGTGCACCTCCAGCCACTTGCCCCACTCGCCGGTCTCGCGGTTGCGCGTACGCACCTCCGCTTCGCCGTCGATCTCCGCGTCCGGGTCGGCCCACGTGACGCCGACCAGCGAGAAGGGGTCGGTACCGGTGCGCGGCAGCTCGCGCTTCTCGGCGCCGGTCCCCTTGAAGGTGAGGGAGTGCACCTCGGCCTTGCGCGGCTTCAGTCCGTCCTGCGCCGGGTCTGCGTCGGGATTGGCGATGGCGACGGTTACCGCCCCTGCACCGCCGAGTACGACCGCGCCGACGGTCAGCCATGCTCGGCGTTTCATACTCAGCGGTCTGTAGGCATGCGACTTGCGCGGGCTCAAATCCCTTACCCCTCATGAGAGTTCATTTGCGGCGCGCCTCGCGCGGAGGGCGCCTGTTTTACCCAGCGAGCCGTGCCGCGCAAACGTCACGCTGGTCGAGGGGGTTGTGGCGCAGATCACTGCGGCGGGGCGGGGCGGGACGACAGCGATGACCTGCCGCCCGCCCCGCCCCCGCCGTGTCGGCTCCGCTACGGGGCCACTACCTCGCCGACGCGGGAGCCCGCGGACGCGCCGAGCGTCACGGGGCCGGCGTAGAGGCCGCTCGTCGGTACTGGGCCGGCCGCGCCGGTGCTGAGCGCGAGCACGGTGCCGTCGCCGGTGTTCTCGCCGTCGGCTCCGATGCCGAGGTCGGTGTAGCCGTCGCCGGTGAGGTCGGCGAGGGCCACCGTCGAGCCCAGGCGGTCGCCCGCCTCGGCGGCGCCCGGCATGCCGGGCTGGTCCGTGTCGTACGCTGCCGAGCCTGCTGCGTTCAGCCCGCCCGCGGAGCCGGGTACGCGCAGTACCGCGCCCGCGTCGGTGGCCGCCGCGGTGACGTCCTTGCCGGGGATGCCGGCCAGTACGTCGGCGTACCCGTCCGCGTCGGTGTCCGCGGCCGCGACCGAGGTGCCGAGCGCGTCGCCGTCGGCCGGATCACCGGGGACGCCTTCGGTGGCCTGGTCGAGAACGGCCGCCCCGGTGCTGGTGAGGCCGGTGGCGGAGCCGTGGAAGGTGGCGATCTGGCCGCCGTTCGGTGCGCCGGGGCGGCCGACGGCCAGGTCGGCGTAACCGTCACCGTTGAGGTCGCCGGAGGCCAGCGACCGGCCGCCGGCGCCGTGCAGGACGGCGGGCGCGTCGGTGCGCAGGCCGGTCGCGGACCCGGACACCACGACCAGGGGCGTCGCCCCTTCGGGCGTACGGAAGGTGAGGGCGGCGTCGTCGTAACCGTCGTGGTTGAAGTCGCCGGTGGCGACGTCGGCGTCCAGGACGGAGCCGGAGGCGAGCGCGAGAGGCGCGGAGAAGGTGCGGTCGGCGCCGTCGACGGCCCAGGCCCGGCCGCTGCCGGGTGCGACGGCGAGGATGTCGGAGCCGCCGTCGTGGTCGAAGTCGCCGGTGGCGAGCGCCTCGCCGAAGCGGTCGCCGCTCTGCCGCGCGCCGGGCGCGACGCTCAGCATCGACGGCTGGGAGACGAACCCGTTCGCGGTGCCGCGCAGCACGGTCAGTACGCCTTCGTCGGTGGCCCCGGCCGTGATCTCCTCGCCCGGCGCGGCGACGACGAGGTCCGCGAAACCGTCGCGGTCCACGTCCCCGTACGCCGTGGCCCCGCCGAACGCGTCACCGGTCTCCGAGCCGCCGGGCACGCCGGTCGTCTCCTGGTTGACCACGATCTTGTACGCCGTCTGGGGGCCGCTGCCCCCGCCGGGGACGACGGTCACCTGGCCCGCGCCGCTCAGCGTCCCGGCGCTCGCGCGGGGGAGGCCGACGGCGAGGTCGGCGTGCCCTTCGCGGTTGAAGTCGCCCTGCGCGGCGGGCGTGTTCGCGGCGGAGGCGGCCGTGCGGATGGCGGGAAGGTCGGCGTAGAGGTTGCTGCCGGGGCACTCGGTCGGGTAGCCGTCGCGGTGACCGGAGATCCGGTCCATGACGACCTTCTGCCCCGCGGTGTACTTGCCGTTGTCGGCGCCGGCGGTCAGGGTCACGGTGCTGGTGGGGTTGTGCCCGTACAGGCCGAGCTTCCAGGCGGCGACCTTCGCGACGGACTCGCGGACGGCGGGTGTGGCGGTGGCGGTGTTGTAGTCACCGAGGACCGAGATGCTGCTGGTGTCGGTGTTGAAGCCGTAGGTGTGCGCGCCCTGGACGGGCTTGTCGATGCCGCCCGCGCGGCCCTCGAAGACGGTGCCGCACTTGTCGACGAGGAAGTGGTAGCCGATGTCGTTCCAGCCCTGGCTCTTCACGTGGTACGTGAAGATGCCCCGGATGAGCGAAGCGGACTCGGCGCAGGTGTAGTTGTTCGTCCCCGTGGTGTGGTGAACGAAGAGGGCCTTGGTGTCGGTCGTGTACGTCGGCGGGCCGCCGACGATCGACTCGTCGGCGCCCCAGCCGGCCCGCGAGGTGACGGGCGGCTGCGCGGCGGCGGTGGGGGTGGCAGAGGCGGTAGCGGTACGGGTGGTCGCTGTGGCGGCGCCCTCGGGGTCGACCAGTTCGACGCGCAGCCCGTCCGGCAGCTCGCGCTTCCCGGACGCGCGCAGCTGTACGCCGTCCGAGGGGCCGGTCCACAGGGGCTGAGTCCCGGCGCGCAGGCCGGGCTTGGCGTGCTCCGGCCCGCTCTCCGGCGTACGTACATCCGTGTCCAGCGCGCGCCAGCCGGACCAGGTGCCGGTGCGGCTGTCCCGGGTGCGGACCTCGGCCGTACCGCCGAGCTGGGCGTACGGGTCGTCCCAGGTGAGGCCGAGGAGGCTGAACGGGGGGGTGGTGCGCGGCGCGAGCGCGCGGACCGCCGGGTCGCTGCCGACCGGGACGGCGAGGGTGTGCAGGGTGCCGGACTTCGCGGGGGTGGTGGCCGGCGCGTCCGCGAACGCGGCGGGGCCGACGAGGCCGAGTGAGCCGGCGACGAGGGAGGTCGCGGCGAGCAGCACGGCGGTGCGGGAGACGGTGGCGCGCATCAGCCGAGGCTCCCGTCGCCCTTGGGCAGCGCGCCGGTGCAGGTGGCGCGGCCGAATTTACCCATGGCCATCGCGCGTTGGACATGCTTGCCACGAATGGCGAGGGTGCAGCTGGCCTCGCCGCCCTTCTCGTCGAGGGTGATGTAGACGCTGGGCGCCTTGCCGACCGGCACCTGTACGGACTTCTTCCACGGCAGCTTCACACCGGACACAACGGTGGCGTCCCCGGCCTCGTTGCGGGCGAGGTAGGAGATGTCGGCGGTGCCCTGGCCGGTGACCTCGTAGGTCACCTCGGTGGTGGGGACGGCGCGGGGCTTCGGCTTGTCCGGCGTGTCGAGAATGCCGTAACCGACGAGTCCGCCGCAGGCGACAAGAAGCGTCAGGGCGACGGAAATTGCGCGCCAGTCCATTCCCTTTGGCTCATCCGTCGAAACCTCTGATTTTTCGACAATTTCCGTCGCTGGCGACATGGGAAGTCCATCTTTCGATCGGCGGGGAAAATTCGGAACCGGCCGGTTATACACCAGACGATCCGGCGCGCGCGAGCATGCGGAAGAAGCGGACGTGTCCGAATTGTTCGTCGGGTTGACGTGACGCAGTCAACATGACTAGACATCACCGTGCTCCTGGCCAGGGGTGATGAGAGTTCACCCCCGAAGCCGGTCCTGCAATACGGGACCGGCGTAATTGGCGTCCCCGTTTTTCGGGCCGCCCCAGGAAGGTAATTGTGAATATAAGGTTGGGGAGATTCATCTCCTGCCTTGTGGTGTCGGCGGTCGCAGGAACTGCGCTACCGCAAGTGGCTTATGCCGCGCCGGCATCCGGGGACGACGACGGCAAGGGTGTTGTCGACACCGTAAAGGGCTGGTTTTCGGACGACGGCGATTCGGAAAGAAGACTCGCCGAACCGCCCGTCGGCGGGAAGTACGAGATACCGAGCCGGGAGAAGCTGCCGAAGGGCAAGAACCTTCCGAAGGCAGAGCGTGTCAGGGAGCTGACGGGGCAGCGCACCGCGCAGGCCCGGTTCTGGGAGATGTCGGACGGGCGGGTGGAGGCGGAGCTGTCGGCCGTTCCGGTTTCGTACAAGGCCGGCAAGTCCTGGAAGCCGATCGATACCTCCGTCCGGGCGACGGACGCGAAGGACTTCGACTTCGCCAACACCGCCAACTCGGGCCGGAGCTGGTTCGGTTCGGATCCGAAGAAGCTGATGCGCTTCGAGGCACCGGACGGCCGCTCGGTCAGCCTGGGCCTGGAGGGCGGCAAGAAGGATCTCGCCCCCACCTCAAAGGGCGACACCGTCTCCTACAAGGACGCGGTCGCCGGTGCCGACATCGAATACAAGGTGGGCCGCGGCAAGGTCAAGGAAAACATCATCCTGGACGCGGCGCCGTCCAAGCCGGTGTCTTTCACCTTCACCTTGAACACCGAGGGCCTGACGCCGAAGGCGCGCAAGGACGGCTCGATCGCTCTGTTCGGCGAGGCGCCGAACACTCCTGTCCTGGTGATTCCGGCTCCGTACATGACGGACGCCAAGAAGGACAAGCTGTCGCCGACCGGTGGTACGTATTCCACCAAGGTCACCCAGAAGCTGACCCGCTCGGGTGACGGCAAGAGCTGGAAGCTCAAGGTCACGCCGGACGCCAAGTGGCTCGCGGCCAAGGAGCGCCAGTACCCGGTCGTGATCGACCCGACGATCACCATCCCGCCGTCACCGTCGGCGTCGCAGGACGTGATGGTCCTGTCGGATCAGCCGTCGGTGAACTTCAACTCGACCTGGAAGCTGTCCGCGGGCCTGACCGACACGGGCACCTCCCGGTCGCTGATCAAGTTTCCGCTGGACGAGATCCCGTCGGGTGTGAAGGTCGACGCCGCCCAGCTGGGCCTGTACTTCGACCAGGCCCACACCACGAACGCCAACAACGTGGACATGGCGGTTCACCGGGCCACGGGCGCCTGGGACGAGGCGACGGCGACGTGGTCCAACACCAACGCGCTCGTGGGCGAGCAGTCCGCCAGTACGGTCCTGCTCGACGACGGCAGCACCGGCACGGCCGCGGTCGGTGAGTGGCCCAAGGGCTCGACGACCGGCGGCGCCGCCGTCAACGACGACTACGCGTACAACAAGAACAGCGCCACCGGTGAGTCCTACACCTGGCAGCCGCGTATCGCGGACACGGCCGACTACAAGGTCGAGGTCCGTACGCAGGGCCTGATCGACGCGACGACGGTCGCCCCTTACACGGTCACCTCCGGTGAGGGCACGTCGACGCACACGATCGACCAGACCGGTACTGCGGCGTGGAAGCAACTGGGCACCAGCCAGCTCGACTTCGCCAAGGGCAACGCCGGCAAGATCGTGCTCGGTGACACCGGCGAGTGGACTAAGAAGAACGTCGCGGATGCGGTCCGCCTGGTCAACGCCGCTGTGATCAAGAAGGACAAGGGCGAGTACAACCAGTGGCACAACTTCCGGGTCGCCGACACGGTCCAGAAGTGGGTGTCCGGCACCGCCACCAACCACGGCTTCGTCGTCAAGGCCGCCGATGAGGCGACCGCGCTGACCGGTGGTCCGCGCTACGAGGCCGGTGACGGCGACTACGGCGGCGAGACGTCGACCATTCCGCGGCTGACCGTCACCTACGGCAAGGTCGGCACGTCGCTGAACTCGCCGACCGTGGTGCACTCAACGGGCCCGGAGCTGTCCTGGCCGAAGTACACCAACAACACCGGCAGCACGAGCAACGACATCGCCGAGTACCAGCTGCACCGCTCCACGCAGCAGGTCTTCACGCCGTCCGCCGCCACGCTGATCGCCCCGATCGCGTCCACGGCGACGACGTACACGGACACCACGGCGGTGCCGACCCCCGACTCCAGCTCTGCGGAGATCGGCAAGTCGTACTTCTACCAGCTCGCGGTCAAGACCAAGACCGGTGAGGTACTCGGGTCCCCGACCCGGGTGGTGGGCATCCCCAAGGCCGGCCGGACGATGAAGATCATCCAGGCCCCGGCGGCCGGCGGGCAGTACGACACCACGCTGTCCTCCGCCCAGCCGACCACCAACCAGGACAAGATCAAATCCTTCGACATCGGCCAGACCTGGCTGAGTGTCGGCAACAACTCCTCGACGTACGGAAAGACCCGCGCCGTCGTCAAGTTCCCCACCAGCGACATCCCCACCACCGCGACGGTGCTGGAGAACAAGATGTACATGTGGGGAGCGGAGACCACCAGCACCAGCAACGGTGCGATCTACGAACTCCACGCCCTCACACGCGACTTCACCGAAACCGCCGCCACCTGGAACAACGCCCACGCCACGACCCCGTGGACCACGGCAGGCGGCGACTACTCGGCCACGGTCGCGGACACCGTCCCGCAGATCACCGACGAGGTCGGCCGCCACTGGTGGGGCGCCACCAGCCTTATGCAGTCCTGGGTCAAGACGCCCGCCAACAACAAGGGCGTTCTGGTCAAGCTCAAGGACGAGTCGACCACCGGCCCCCAGGAACGCACCCTGTTCCTGTCCTCGGAGGCCTCCGACCCGCAGCTGCGCCCGTACATGCAGGTCATCTACGTCGACTCGACGACCGAGGACACGTACTACGCGCCGCAGACGCCGGCCCGCATGACCCCGAACTCCACCTACACGGTGGACATGACGGTCACCAACACCACGGCCTCCACCTGGGCCACCGGTGAGCGGCAGATGTCGTACACCTGGAAGCTGCCCGACGGCACGGACGTCACCAACGGCGGCAACCAGGTATCGACAGCGATCCCGACCCTCGCGCCCGGCCAGTCCGCGACGATCAAGGCGCAGGTCAAGACCCCGATCAACTCCGACTCGGGCAACAAACGCAACGACTACGTGCTGGGCTGGGACGTACGCAAGATCTCGGACGGCACCTGGCTGTCGTCCGGCACCGGCGGCATCCCGTCGCTCAAGCAGAACGTCACGGTGGAGGACCCGACCTCCAACCAGCTGGGCCTGGAGAAGTTCTACTCGTACGCGGGCAAGAACACCGGCGCGGGTTCGTCGCTGATGAACAACACCGCGTCCGGTAACACCGTCTGGCAGTACAACGCCATCAACAACCCGGGCCGCGGCGTCAACACCTTCGCCCGTCTCGCGTACAACACGCTGGACACCTCCGACAGCCTCCTCGGCCACGGCTGGTCCGCGCAGGTCTCCGGGCCGACCCGGCTCGGCGCGCCGCTCGACTTCCACCCGAAGTCGAACCCGACCGAGATCAAGCTTCCGGATGGCGACGGCACGACGCACACCTTCCGCAAGCAGGCGGACGGCACGTGGAAGGCCCCGGCGGGGGTTCACTACAAGATCGCCCCGAAGGCGAACCTGGACTGCACACCGGCGAAGGACCCGATCCCGGACGCCTGGACGATGACTCGTCCGGACGGCACCCGGTTCCTGTTCGGCTGCGACGGCTACATGACGTCGGCTGTCGACAACGACGGCAACACGCAGACGTACACCTACGAAGAGCGCAAGGCCCACGGCAAGCCGGTCAAGTTCCTCGCGTACATCACCGACCCGTCCGGCCGCCAGTCGCTGACGCTCGACTACTACAACAAGGGTGACGCGACCTACGAGTACATCGACGCCACCGGCGCCAAGGTCTCGGGCACCAAGCAGCTGACCAACCACAAGATCTACGACCACGTGAAGTCCATGACGGACATCTCGGGCCGCAAGATCTCGTTCTACTACACCGAGGAGGGCCTGCTCGGACAGTTCACCGACGGTGAGTCGTCCTCGCAGCCCAAGGTCTTCAAGTTCACCTACGACGCCGTCCAGGGGAACAAGAACGTCAAGCTGGTCAAGGCCACCGACCCCCGGGGCAACTCGACCGACCTGGCGTACTACTTCCCGAAGGAAGGCGACGACCCGAAGTACCACTGGTGGACCCAGACGATCACCGATCGTCTGAAGGGCACCACGGGCTTCACCTACGCCCCGAACGCCACCAACACCAAGTTCACTGACACCAAGGTCACCGACGCCGAACAGCGCACCACGGCGTACACAACGGACGACTTCGGCCGCCCGGTACAGACCATCAACGCAAAGTCTCAGAACACCAAGCTGGCGTGGGACGCGGACAACAACGTCACCTACCTCGAAGAGGACAACGGCGCCAAGACCGCCTACTGCTACGACCAGAAGACCGGCTACCCGCTCTGGCAACGCGACGCCGAGAACAATAAGGCAGGCGTGCCGCCGGCCACGGACTGCGCACCGGGCGTCTACCCGGCCAACGCGGCCAAGTACGAGTACCAGACCCGTCTGGACGGCTACTCGGCCGACATCTTCAGGAAGACGTCCCCCCAAGGCCGCACCCACCAGTTTGCTTACGACACCTTCGGCAATCTGACGGCGGTCACCGATCCCAAGGGGGTCTCCACCACCGCAGTCGACGACTACACCACCAAGTACGAGTACGACTCCTACGGGCAGCAGACCAAGGCGACCGACGCCAATGGCAACTCGTCGGTCAACAGCGAGTTCGGTCCCACCGGCTATCCCGCGAAGATGACCGACGCGCTGCAGAAGACGTCCTCGTACGTATACGACGAGCGCGGTCAGGTAACCCAGGTCACGGATGCGCTGGGTAAGAAGACCACGCAGACCTACGACACGTTCGGCCGTCCGCTCATCAGCACTGTGCCCAAGGACCAGGACGCCGGTGACGTGATCACCAAGCCTGCTCCGGAGTACGACGCCAACGACAACATCACCAAGTCGACGGCCACCAACGGCGCTTCCTACAGTGCGGTGTACGACGCGGCCGATCAGGTCACTTCCGCAACGGACCCAAAGGACACCGCCACCTCGGCGGAGCGGAAGACCGCCTACGAGTACGACAAGGTCGGTAACGTCAAGACGGTCACGGAGCCGAAGGGCACCCTGACCACGGTGGACGCGAGCGACTACCGGACAAGCCACTCGTACGACGCGATCTACCAGCTCACCGACATCGTCAACGCCGCCAACGATAAAATCTCGTACACGTACGACAACGTCGGCAACGTCACCATGGTCGTCGACCCGAAGAAGAACGCGACCGCTGACACCGCCGACTTCACCACCAAGACCGCCTACGACCTGAACCACCGGGTCACGTCGGAGACGGATGCGGCCGGGAAGTCGACCTCACGTACCTACGACAAGGACTCGCTCGTCGTCGGCGCCAAGGACGCCGAGAACAACGAGACATTGATCAACTACGACGAGCGCGGCCTCAAGAGGGAAGTCAAGGTCCCGCACTCGGGCACCAGTCCGATCACATACCGGACGACGAAGTACGAGTACGACCAGGTCGGTAATGCCACCAAGGTCGTCTCTCCTCGCGGTGTGGACACGGCCAGTGCCGACGACTTCGTCTCGGAGACGACGTTCGATGTGCTGAACCGTCCGTCAAAGCAGTTCCAGCCGTATGACCCTGCGGACGCCCGTTACAACAAGAAGGTCTGGTCGGAGACGGCGTACGACGCTGTCGGACGCGTTTCCAAGACCTCGCTGCCGCCCTCGGAGGGCCAGACGGTCCGCAACGACACGACGTACTCCTACTTCGACAACGGCTGGGCCAAGGCGTCCACCGACCCGTGGGACATCGTCACCTCGTACAACTACGACGACCTGGGCAAGCAGACTGCCCGCACGATCACATCGGCAGGCGGATCGTCCGACCGGACCATGGGCTGGTCGTTCTACCCGGACGGAAAACTCAAGTCCAAGACAGATGACGGCGTTCCGGTGGGCAAGAGCGTCGCACTGGTCGACAACTCCGACACCCAGCACACCACCTGGACAGGGACCTGGTCGAAGGACAACCTGACCGGTCAGCAGGGCTATGACCATCAGGTCCATGCCGCCGGTACCGGTACGGATGCCTTTACCTGGACACTCAACATCCCCAAGGAAGGCAGCTACACGGCGTACGCCAAGTTCCCGAAGGTGAGCGGGGCAGCGACCACGGCCAAGTACACCGTCACGCACGCCACAGGCACGGCCGACAAGACGATCGACCAGAACGCTGCCACCGGCACCTGGGTGAGCCTCGGCACGTACAGCTTCAAGCAGGGCAACGCAGCCAAACTGAAGCTGGAGCAGAACGGTGCGGGCGCGGTGGTCGCGGACGGTGTCAAGCTGGTCCGTGACACGGCGGGGGAGACGGATACCGAGAAGCGCACTTTCTCGTACGTCTACGACGTCAACGGCAACCTCACTTCGATCGACGACACCTCGTCGGGCGCCAAGGTCGACGCCTACACGATCGCCTACACCGGGCTCAACCAGGTCCAGAAGGTTACGGAGGCGCTCGCCGGCCAGGAGAAGAAGGCAACCTCCTACGTCTACGACGCCAACGGCAAGCCGGAGACGCTCACCCATCCTGACCAGTTCAGCAAGTACGCCTACGACGTGCGGGACATGGTCAAGTCCGTCTCGGTAGGCAAGTCGGCCACCGACGCTGCACCCAAGCTCAGCTCCTACACCTACACCGACCGAGGGTTCAAGCTCCGAGAGACGAAGCCCAACAAGAACACCGTCGACTACACGTACTTCCTCGATGGTGCGCTCAAGACCCAGGTGGAGAAGAAGGCGAACGCCACCCTCGTCTCCGAGCACGCCTACACGTACGACGCCAACGGCAACAAGGCGCAGGACGTGGCGAGGAAGATGAATGCCGACAACCACTCGGCGTACCTCGACTCCACCACGGCCTACACCTACGACCCGGCGGACCGTCTGGCCAAGTCGGTCAAGACCGGCAACGGCGCGGGCACCGAGACGTACGTCCACGACGACAACGCCAATGTCGTCTCCCAGACGGTCAAGGGCAGCTCGACCACCTTCAACTACGACCGCAACCGTCTGCTGTCCGCCGCCGCCTCTGGGGTCACGGCCAAGTACAACTACGACCCCTTCGGCCGTCAGGAGTCGGTCACATCCGCGGGCGAGGTCATCGATCGCAACGTCTATGACGGCTTCGACCACGTGGTCGAGAACACCAGACTTGACGACACCGGCGCCACGAAGACCACGAAGTACGTCTTCGACCCGCTGGACCGCACCACGTCGAAGACTGCGGACGGCAAGACCACCGACTTCAACTACCTCGGCCTCACCAGTGAGGTCCTGGGCGAGGAAGTCGCGGGCCAGCTGACCAAGTCGTACCAGTACAGCCCGTGGGGCGAGCGGCTCTCGCAGATCAAGCACAACAGTGACGGGACGACGGAGTACAGCTACTACGGCTACAACGGTCACACCGACGTCGAGACCCTGACTTCCGAGACCGGTGACACCAAGGCAACCTATGGCTACACCGCCTACGGAAAGGACGACACGGAGGAATTCACCGGCATCGACAAGCCCGATGCGGCTGATCCGGCGAAGGAGGCATACAACCCGTACCGCTTCAACGCCAAGCGTTGGGACTCGGCCTCCGGCACGTACGACATGGGCTTCCGCGAGTACGACCCGGGTCTTAACCGCTTCACCACCCGGGACATGTACAACGGCGCCCTCGCCGACATGAACCTCGCCAGCGACCCGTACACCGGCAACCGCTACGCTTTCACCAGCGGAAACCCGACCAGCCGCATCGAGCTGGACGGTCACGACTGGTGCGATGTGTGCTCAGACGTGCTCGACGCAGGTGGGGACGCGCTCGACGCGACCGCGGAGTGGGCGGACCACAACTCCGATGCTCTGCAGGACGCCGCACTCAGTACGCTCGAAATGGCTGGCGGAGTCGGCAGCATGGCCGGCGGCGTCACGTTGGCGGCTGGCTCCATCGGTCTGTGCGCGGTGGGAGCCATTCCCTCCGTCGGCACCGTCTGCATCCTCAGCGCGGGTGGCCTGGCCACGGGTGCCGGGCTCATCACGGCTGGCGCGGTGTTCGCCGTTCACGGAGCCACGGGCCTGGGCGACAGCATCGCCCGCATGGAGAGCACCGGCGGGGGTGGTGGCGGGGGTTCCTCGGCCGGCAAGTCCGCGGACGTCGGGGCCAACAACCCGGACGTCACCTGGAAGACGGACGACTACGACGGCTGGCAGCACGTGCTCGACCGTCACCGCACTGACGGCAAGCTATACAACGCCGAGGATAAGGGTGCATTCTACGGAAAGGGGAAGAAGGTGAAGTCCTGGATTCAGGAGGTTGTGAAGAACAACCCGGCAAAGAAAAACACGGACGGCCGTGACGGTTGGGTCTACGAAGGCCGGATCAATGCCGGATCCGACGGTGTCGGCATTCTGAGCGACATGCAGGCCGCCGGCCTTTCGGGCAATACCGCGTACGGGATCAAGGTAATCCTTAACCCGGACGGCAGCCTGCGGACCGCACACCCCATTCCGTAATCACCTCTTCGTGATACGGTTGCGCCGCCTGTGCCGATCGATATTATCCTTCGGCGCAGGCGGTGCGTTCCTTGAGTAATGCAGAAAGATTGGGAGCCGATGCCTCTCCTCGCGTTCGACCGTGACTCCATGCATGAGCCTACTGAGAAGCAGATCGAAAAGCTGGACTCCACCAGCGAGATGAACCTGCGCTATTCCCTCTTCGAGACGAAAGTAACCCTCGATCCCGAGGGATTCGAAGCGGAATTCTTCCAGGTGCCACTGGTCGATTTCATGTACTGTCTCGTACTCTCGGCGTGCGCTGTCCGGGAAGGAGATTCCGGACGGATCAGTTTCACCGAATCCGACGTTCTTATCAACATTGTCCCCGACGGTCCGGAGCTCAAGATCCTGCGGTCCTGGGCTCCCGCCCCGGGGCGCTGCGGGAAAGGGGAATTCCTGGCTGCTGTCTCCCGCTTCGTGACCGACGGTCTGGAATTCCTTGCCGTTAAATACCCCGCCTTCCGGAATAATCCCACCTTCCAGAAGCTGACTGACATGAACGCCGAGCGGGCCTGATCGGGGTGAATGGAAAATGGGTTCGTGCAGCCGCCGCCGACACACGAGCACTGCAAGACGTTGCCTCGGTCGGGCTCTTCCGGCCCCTGCGACCCATTTCTGGCCACCGGCGTAAGCCTAGGTGACGAGATTCGGGTTGAGCGGGTCGATGACCGTCTCTGGTTCTCGGAGAAGGTCAACGATTCAGGGAACTCCACAGTGGCGATCTATTCCGAGGAGCAGTTGACCTATTGGGATAGGTCGCTATCTGGTCGGCACGCTCAAGAATAGTTCGACGAGGAGTAATTCTCGAGATTTACCGGCTCGGGAATAGAGGCGCGGCGGGCATTTGCGAAATGCCTGCCGCGCTTACCCGTACTGCACGCCTTTATTGGTGGAGCTTCGACGACGCCGCAGGAGCTTGAGGGGGCGGTGCGCGTGTATGGAGCTTTTCCAAAAAGAATGGTCCCACGGGTCGATTATCGGGGTGGCGGTGGGTGCACCCAAGTGCGGAAGCATAGGCAACTTGCCCGCGCGGCGGTGGATATTGCGCGTGAGGCGTGCTCAGGTGTAGGGGCGCTTGATTCTCCGAAGTCGGCGTTCTTTGAAGTTGTCCGCAGGTTTTCGGTTGAATTCGAGGTTCCAGGCGATCCTGATGCGGATGGGTATCTCTTTCAGTACGGAAAGGTGAACTGGCTGTCCGAGCCCACCTTTTCATTCGGCTTGGTTAGGCAGCTTGAGGTAGTGGACCCCTGCGGGGAGCACGAGTGTTACCTCCAAGTGCAGTTCGAGCTCAGGTATTCATTGGATGAGGAGCTCGAGAACGTGGGAAGTCACACGGAATGGTGGTTTCCTGGCGGAGATTGTTTGCTCGACTCCTGGCTGAGTTCCTTGGCGGAGCTGCCGATGGTGGACTTCCTCTCCAGGAAGGCTCTCAGAGAGTTCGTCGTATGGCAGGACGAGGCATGCTGAACCCGATGGCACGACGCGGTCGGCGGTCGGCGAACGGGGATTCGGCGTACGGCTCGTACTACAGCCGGAGATCATGTGACGGGGCCGCGCAGTGTCGTTGACCGGGCATGACGCTGGTTGTGACGGCTGAGCAGAGAGCGGAGTGGGATGCCGAACTGTCCACGTGGCGGTCGGCACCTCGGTATGCCTTGTTCGCACAGCATTTCAGCCCAGCAGCTGCGGGGGCGTCGATGATTCCGTGACTTCGGGCTGCGCTCAGATCGTGGGTGGGTCCGGGCTGAGCGGGGGAAGTCAGGCGAGCCGGAGAGCTGGCAGATCGCACTGCTGATGCCGTCGCAATCCTGCAGGTGCTGGAGAGTTCCTGAGGCCGGACCTCGGGCTGCAGTGCAACGGGTGTGTAATTCAAGAAGTTTTGGATGGAATGTCCGTCGTCGTGATTGCAGGGCGGACTGTGTTGTACAGTCCGCCCCGCCGTGGTGGCCCGCTCGCCGTTTGTCGCTCATTTGCGTCTGGGGCCCTTTCCGTCGTTGGCGTTGACGCGCACCCCGGTATGGCCCGACGGTCGTGACGAAGGAACAGGTATATGAGAGTCCGTTTCCGGTGTGCTGCGCTGCTCCTCCCTCTGTCGCTCTCGCTGGCCGGCTGCGCCAGCGAGGAGGAACCGGCTGCGGCGGTCGAGTCGAAGAGCCCTGGCGCCAAGCAGCCGCCGGAGCCCGCTGCCGCCCCCGAGCCGCCCGAATCCCCGGAGGACTTCCTCGATCTCGCGGAAGAGGCGATGGCGAAGGAGGGGGCTTGGACGTTTTCGGTGAAGGGGGAGGAGGCGCTGAAGTTGCAGGGGCAGCGCAGCGCCGCTTCCTACCAGGCCACGGTCAAGCGATCTCTCAAGCCGGACGGGCTGCACTCGCGGGGAGACACCACCAGCAGTAAGGGGACCACCAGGGCGGAAGAGCTCTACGTCGTTGACGGCACGGCGCATCTCAAGGAGGGGAACGAGAGTTGGAAGAAGGCTGCTGCCTCCAGCCCTGAGATGAAGAACAAGATTGAGGATCCCGTCGCCGCCATCGAGGAGTTCAGGGAATACGCGCGGGCCGCCGGTGACGGCGTCACGCTGACCCGGACGGACGGCACGATCCAACTCCGGGTCGGCAGCGGCTCGCAAAAGCTGGTCGCGGTACGGGACCGGGCCTATGTGAAGAAAGCGGTGCGGGAGTTCGGCTCCACCGCCGAGCAGCTACGCCAAGCCGGCATCCCGGTGAACGACGCCCAACTCACCTTGTCCGGGCTTGAGGAGACACTGCTCCTGGACGCGAATACCTACCGCGTCAAGAGCCACTCATTCGACTTCGGCTTCCTCGTCCCGTACGGCGGCCAGGACATCATGTTCGAGCAGAAGGTGCGGCAGGAGAACCAGGGGTCCTACGACGGGAAGATCGAGCTCCCTGCGGATCTGCGCTGAGCGCCGCGCGCGTCAGAGACCGGCGGGCGACTGCGCGCTGGGGTGGAGTGAAAGCCGACCAGGCCGCGCAGGAGACCGCGAGCGGCGGGCGGTCCGTGTCCTTGGAGTCGCGGACGAGGACCGCCTCAGGGGCGATCGCGACATCGACGCAGTTGTCGCTCCCGCCGGCGATGTAGCTGCTCTTGAACCAGCTTTCCTCAAGGTCGCCTGCTGCGTGATCACCCACCGCCAGGTGCTGTCCCTGACCTGTCAGCACCCGCCTCACGCCCAGAGACGGGTCCGGCAGACTGACCGCATGAACCGCGATGACCTGGAATCCGCACTCGATCGGGACGACAGCACCTCTGCACGTGCAGCCCGGGCCGAACTCCAGGCGGGCGCGAACTTCGAGCTCTTCCGAAGCCAGACAGCCTCTGCCCGCCAGCTATGGGACATCTGGTCCCACCGGTACCAGGTCATGCTCGACACCGGCGTCACCCCTCGGTCCGGATTGGCCGAAGCCGTCGACAGACTCCATGCAGCAGAAACGGCCCGAACCTACTTGGCGACGATCACCGGCTCGCAACGGCGGTTCACCGTCTTCCTCTCGGAGGACCTCACCCGCTGCATCGCCTGCATGTAGTGGGCCGCCTCATTGTGTTAGCCGCTCTTGCGGCCGTTCTTCGTTTTGGCCAGAAAGTGCTGGACGGTCTGACACGAGAGCATCCGGACCTTCTGGTGAATGGGCTCGTGGAGCGGTTGTACCGCGATTTCGGAGTGAGGGCGGTTGGCAAGGAGCAGTTCCTGCGTCACAGCGCCGCGATGGCCAAGCGCTATCACCGTGACCGCTGAGAGCAGTTGAGTGGGCACGCCCCGTTGGCTCCAAGTCGGCCGTCGGTGAGGTTCCCAGCCATCGTTGTCACGTCGGGTGCCCGCCCTTGTGGTGTTCGGCGCACCGGCAGTCTCTGGGCGAGCGCGATCGTTCCAGCGGCGTACGCATCGAGTCTTCGACCGACGCTCCCAACTTCGAGGCCCGGCGTTGCACGGTGATGTCCGTGGGCATCCCGAAGGGCCGGGACCTGAACTCACCCGCGTGCACCGCCGGTGGGGCGTGGTCAACACCCGCAGGGTGAACCTGAGAGCTGGCAGCAAGCAGGGGCTTTGCTGCGGCAAGTCGGTGCCAGCGGACATAATTTGCGCTGTGGACCTGAGACCGGAGCTGCTGCCCCCGCTCGTGAGCCAGCAGCGGCTGGAGGAGATGAGCTGCGAAATCGAACGGATCGCTGACCTGGTGGCCGACAGTTCTGAGGAAGCTGGCGAGGCAATCCAGGTCTTCAACGCGGTGACTGGCCACGATTATGTGGCTCTCGACTTCGCCGAGTACTGGGGAAGCAGGGACTTGGAAGAGTTCGCCAGGGAGGCGGCTCGGCCGGCTCACCCCCGGGTTGCCGACATCACAAGGGAAGAGCTCGTTGAGATCGTCCGCAGACTGCTTGTGGCCGACCCTGAGAGCGACTACTACCTGCAGCTCCTGGAGGCAAATGTGTTGCATCCCCGGGTCATGGGTCTGATCTTTCGCCCCTCGGACAACCTCCAGGATGCGTCTGCGGAGGCGATCGTCGATGAGGCCCTGAAGTACCGGCCGATCGCGCTTTGAGACGCCCATGCGTCAGCCGGCTGTGTAGCCGAGTTCGTTGAGGCAGGAGGCCGACGCGGCCGTAGCGGGGTCTTCCTCAACTTCTGTGGTCGATGACGCTGTTTGGTGATTTGCGGATTGGCGCCGCCGTCTGCCCGGCTGGGTGTCAGTGGGGAGTGCCATGATCGGTGTATGGGAGCTCTCTTCGGTTACTACGCCGCTGCTGATGACGAAGACGCCATTCGGGCTGTCTTCCGTGAGGACGGACGGCCGATGGGGACGGGCTATGACTCGTTCGTCGTGAAGGGCATCGATCCGGTGGTCGACCTGCTGCCGGCCGAAGCGCTCGTTACCGGGAGAACCGCGGACGTGATCGAAGCTGACCCTAGGCATGGCCATTTGGTCGGGATGGCCGGTGACGGCGAGGTCGTCAGCGTGTCGCTGACTGATTCATTCTGTGACTCGCTTGCACGGCTCGACCGGAAGCGGCTGAGCGAAGTGGCCCGCAGTTGGTCTGCGTCTGGTGTCTTCAGCAAGCAGGCGGACCCGAATGGGCTCACGGGCTTCTTGAAAGATCTCGCCGCCCTCGCGGAGAAGGCGTCCGTTCGTGGTCAGCGACTGTACTGCTGGGTCTGTCTCTAGCGATGTGGGACTCAACTCCCCAGTGAGTACCTCATCCTGGTCCCGCCTCCTCCGCGGCCGGCGCGCTGCATCAAACGCTCGGGGAGACCTCCAGTGCTGACCTACGAAGACCTGACCGCATGGGCCGGAGCCGAACACGTCACCCGGGCTGACCCCGCCAGCTTGGCCGGATGGCGCATACCCCAGCGCCAAAAGGCCCTGCTCGTGAACATCGGCGTCCCTGTCGTCGATCAACTGATCGAGTACGTCGCGTTCCAGGCAGATCCGGACCCCGCCCTCCAGACCGCATCAGGAACCGTCCTCTATCGGTTGTCCCGGAACCACCACGGCCACCTCGTACCAGGTTTGGAGTGGACCTTCGGCGTCGAGCCGGACACCGGCCGGGTCTATTACGTCCTGCCAGGTGGGGAAGCTTGGTTTGCAAACTCCTCCATCGGCCTCTGGCTGCAGACACTGCACCACTACGGCCGACACGTGAGCCAGTCTGCGATCCTCAACGACCCGGACGAGCAGGAGGACGAAGCCCTGGCCGAACTGAGCGAGCTGGCGGCGGAACTCAAGGACATCGACCCACCCGCCTTCGAGGGCTACCAGGGTTTCATCTGGGCCGAGTTCCTCGCACGCTGGCTCTGGTGAGGGTGATGTTTCGGGTGATCCGGACCCATGGTGAGGTCGGCGCTCCCGCTGCGGTCGGCCGCCACGCTGAACGCTGTTCAACGGCACGCGGAGGCCGCGGACAGTGAAGCCCGTGACAGTTCAGCTCGAAATCTGGGATCCGGCACGGAGCGCGAGATCCGTAGGACTCGACGAGGTGCGGGAGGCGTATCGCAGTCTCCCGGGCGGCGTGTCAGCCGTCTTCACATGGAACGACTGCGAAGAGGAGTGCCTGATCGTCGCAGTCGAACCCGCATTCTCCGTCGTGACCATGGGGCGTGCCGCGTCATTCTGGAATCTCAAGATTTCCGACGACACGGAGGAGGTCGAGATCAGGATGGGGGCCGACGACTTCACCTGGGCGCGTGGCTGCGTGTTGCCGCGAGACATGGGGTTGGAGGTTCTGGGCAAGGTTGAAGACTTTGACTCGTTGTTCTGGGAGTACTCATGGGCTGATGGGTGAGTCCACAGACCGACAGAGGGCCCGGCTTTCAGGACCAGACCACCTTGACCACCGCGTGGCCTGCTGAAGCCGCGCGCTCGTAGAAGGCGCCCAAGTCGAGGTAGTAGTCCGTCATCGGCGGTGCGGGCGGCGGCTGGTTGTCGCGACCTGCGCTCCCTGCTGGACCGGCAACAACTGTCAGTCGCTGATGCGGCGCACCGGTTGCCCCGTCAGGCGCGCAATCGTCTCGAAGTCGGCGTCCTGGTGGAGGAGTGTCAACTTGTGGTGCTGAGCGGTGACGGCGACCAGAAGGTCGACAGGGCTGGCGCACTGATGCCACCCCTTGTCAGCAAGCCTCTGCTGTAGCTCGGCGCAGTCGTCCCAGGCGGTGTCGCGCACCGCGTAGTGGGGGAACGTCTCTCGGAGCAGCCCATCGGCTTCGTAGTACGCCGCGCGGCCGCCGACTGCCCGCAGATATTCCTGGCGAACCGGCTCGCAGAGCCCTACGAGCCCCGCGGTGACGATTTGATCCCAGGCCGCGCTGGTCTGGCGCCGGTAGAATCGTACGAGGGCACTGGTGTCGATCAAGAACAGCTCGCTCACGCGGCGGACCGACCGCCTCCGTCGTCGATGTGCTCGCCGACAGGCTCGATGACCGAGAAATCGATCTCGCCATCGGCGACCATCTGACGCATCCGCTCCACTGCTGCTGCGCGACGCCGCCGGTCGGCGATTTCACGCAGGGCCGCGTTCACGGTGTCCCTTTTGGTGGTGGTGCCCAAGTGCCGTGCGGCCTCTTGCAGGGCTTCGTCGTCCAGATCGATCACGGTGCGGGACATGGTGGCCCCCAGGATGTGTATATACGTTTCCCAAAGAAGATATCACGAGGGGAGGCGGCAGTGAGAAGGAACTAGGTCTTCACTTACCGCGTCCCACGCTGACCAAAGCTGGGCCGGTTACCCGATCCCGGCGCGCCGTGCGTGCAGCTCGGAGCGGACGAGTTCGAGGAGGCGGCCAGTCCAGTTGCGGCCGCGGCCGGCGTTGTCGCCCCAGAAGGCGGAGTCGGCGTCGTCGTAGATGAGGGTTGCGTCGTCGGTTGCCAGCAGGATCTCGGCCAGGGAGGGGTGCTGGATGTACTTGGCACGCAGGAGGCTGGTCATGACGGCGGTGCGGGCTTGTTCCCAACCCTCGCGGCGGGTGGCATCGGCGGCGAGCGCGCGGGCGGCGTAGTCGGTGTCGGCCGCCGTGATCGCGGCCCGTGCCTGGGGATCGGCGACCGACAGGGCCCAGTAGGCGTGCGCGACGGAGGGGTAGGTGACGCCGTCGACGTCGATGGGCGCGAGGTAGTGGTTGCGCAGGCCCGTCGTGCCCGGGTCGTCCAGTCGCTTGGTCGAATACGAGTGGTGCAGCTTGACCGCCGGCGCGTGCGGGCTCGTCGGTCCGTCCGCCGGGACCCGCGAGGGCCGCTCGGCGATCCACTGGGCCCGCTCCTCGAAGTAGGTGACCGCCGAGTCGTACTCCTCCTGCGTGACGGGCTCCTCGGGCCGGCTCTCCCTCTCGCCGGCCGGCCCGGCCACCAGCACCTGGAGCGGCCAGTCCTTTCTGTCCATGTCGCTGAGCGCATAGCGGCGCTGGGTCTTGGGGATGGCGAGATAAGAGGCGCGGGCGGCGTCCCGGTTCTCCTCGGTCCGGTCGGCCATGAAGCGGTCTACGGCGGCCAGACACCTGCCCGTTGAGTCGGGGCGGCCGTTCAGCTGGTCGATGGTGTCCCGCACCTCCGCGAGCAGCAACTCCGGCGTGAGCCAGGTTCGCGGCTCGTTGAACTTCCATGCGGCCAGGTCGTGGGCGGACGCCTTGGCGCCGTCCGGGAAGGCGGTCGCCACCCATCCGCTGCGCAGCTTCTGCTCGAACTCATCGAGGGTGACCAGGCCCCAGCAGTCGATGAGTTCGTCCGCGTAGATGAAAAGGTCGGTGAGGTAGTAGTGATCGCCGTTGCGGATGAAGGCGTGACGCCAAGTGCCGGGTATGCGGACGCCGTCCGCCGTGCGATGGGTGATCCGATTGCCGATCATCCGGGCATTGTGCCGGACCGGTCCCTGCACCTGCCTTGCGATTGACCGTTCATGACTGTGGGAGGGGGGTGGCATGAAACCGATTAGGGCCGAGGGCTTCACTACTGCGCGGCTGGACCTCCTGCCGCTGCGGGTCGCGTACGCCGAGGAGATGGCCGTCGTACTGTCCGACCCCGGACTGCACGCCTTCACCGGCGGCGCTCCGGCGTCGCCGCAGGAGTTGCGGGAGAGGTACGTGCGGTGGGTGGCCGGGGCGCCCGATGCTGCTGTCTCCTGGTGCAACTGGGTCGTCCGGCTCCGGGGCGAGGGGTGTCTGGTGGGCACGGTTCAGGCCACCGTCAGTGCGTCCAGCGCCGAGATCGCGTGGGTCGTCGGGACTCCGTGGCAGGGGCGCGGCATCGCGTCCGAGGCCGCGTCCGCGCTGGTGGCGTGGCTTGCGCGGGGTGCGTCCGTACGTACCGTCGTCGCCCATATCCATCCTGACCACCACGCGTCCGCCGCCGTCGCCGCGGCGGCCGGGCTCTCGCCCACCGAGCGTCGGCAGGAGGGGGAGGTCGTGTGGGAGGTGGGCGTGTGACCGCCCGGCGCCCGGCGTCTCCTCCGTGTCGCACGGCCGTGCGGTCGGGGACAGACTGGGAGGAGGCGGATAGTCCGAGCCCCGCAACCCTCTCGCCCTGGAGGATTCATGCAGGCAACGACCCGGAATGACGCACCTGTCGCGATCGAAGGCGGCGGAGTAGAGCTGCGTATGCAGGAGGTCGGGGGCGACATGACCGTCGCTTTCGCGAAGTTTCCCAAGGGTACGGACATGGGGCCGCTGGCCAAGGGCCTGCCCGACGACCTGTGTCAGTGCCCGCACTGGGGATACCTGTTCAAGGGTCGGCTGAAGATGCGGACCAAGGACGGCGAAGAGATTTACGAGGCGGGGCAGGCCTTCTACTGGGCGCCCGGCCACGTGCCGGAGGCCCTCGAGGACTGCGAGTACATCGACTTCTCGCCGACCAGGGAGTTCAACGAGGTGATCGGGCACCTCAAGTCTCAAATGGGAGGCTGACCCGACAGCGCCCCGCCGCCCGGCTTTGACCCCGCGGGGCCCGCACGGTGGGCCATCAGACGCTCGAACGCTGGTGAAGGTTGTACGGAGATCGCGGGTATTTCGGATCTGGGGTCGTGACAACGAACACAGGGTGGTTCGCGTGATGTTCCTGAGGCTCCCGTCGCTTGGTCAGTGGAAGGCGTTGACCGGCTGAGCTGCGAGGAGCGTGGGTACATGGCTGAGCGCGTGGGGGACGGGGAGTCGCAGCTGCCCGGTGCGGGCGGCATGCGGGGGTACGCCGCCGAGTTCGTCGAGCAGCTCACCGTGCGCAACCGGCTGCCGCTCGACTATTCCGTCGCCAGCCTCCGGCTCGTGGACCTCGTCGTCGACGGACTGCGGCGCAGCGCGCCCGAGCGTGCGCAGATCGACGCGGTGCTGCGGGGGCTCGGGGCGTACACCGGTGAGGTCATCGTCCGCCGGGCGGGCGGGCGTTGGGTCGACTTCGGGGACGAACAGCGGGAGCTGTTCCGGCAGTCGGTCGGGGTGCGGATGCCCGACGGGCGGGTGTGGAACCCGCTCGGGAAGGTCGTCAACCGGTTCGAGGCCGGTTCCGAGGAGTCGGTGCAGCGGTTCTATCTGCTGCTTCACGGTCGGGCCCGTAAGGCCGTCTGCGAGGCGTGACGGTGACCGTGAAGGTGACCTTGAAAGTGACCTTCTGATGGAAGCCTGAGACGGGCGCGGCGAAGACGCTGTGACGTTTCTGTGGCTCCCGGCGCAGAGCAATGGGGGGCCTGGCTCCCCAGGGGGCATGGGCACGGTGACCAGTGCCGAGTCGTACGAAGAGGGTCGTGTGGTCAGGGGCGGGGAGCGGCGTCGTACACAGGCGTACGACGCGGAGCTGGGTGCTGCCGTCGAGCGGGCCCAGCAGGGGGACGAGAGCGGGTTCGCTGCGGCGTACCGGCTCGTGCATCCGGGACTGCTTGGATACGTGCGGGGGTTGGTCGGGGAGGACGCCGAGGACGTGACGTCCGAGGCGTGGCTGGAGATCGCCCGGGACCTGGGGCGATTCCGCGGCGACGGGGCGGGATTCCGCGGCTGGACGGCGACGATCGCCCGCCACCGCGCACTCGACCACCTGCGCAAGCGGAAGCGAAGACCCCTTACCTCGCTGATCGAGCAGGACGTACTGGACCTTCCCGGCCGGCAGAACACCGCCGACGACGCGCTCGAAGCGCTGTCGACCGGTCAGGCGCTGGAAATGATCGCCACGCTGCCGCGCGAGCAGGCGGAGGCAGTGCTGCTGCGCGTCGTCGTCGGGCTCGACGGGCCCGCGGCGGCCCGGGTGCTGGGCAAGCGCAGTGGGTCCGTACGGACCTCCGCGTACCGCGGGCTCAAGCGGCTGGCCGAGCAGCTGGCCGCGGGGAGCCGGACGGGCGTTGTGACGTCTGCGGCGCCGCGCACGCTGAGAGATGAGACATGAGACGTGACGCATGAGACGTGACACATGAGACAGGTACGGAGACGGGCGCGGACGCGACAGCGGGCCGGGGCCGGGAAATGGGAAGCGGTGGGTGAGGAGGCGGTCACGCCGGAGGTCGAGGCGTTGCTGGCCGCCGTACGCCGATCCGCGCCTCGCCCCGGCGAGCCGGATGCGCAGGCGGCGCTCGCCGCGTACCGGGAGGCGCGCGACTCCGGCGTGCACGCCGGCCCGGGGCGCTGGTGGCAGGCGCGCAGACGCGACGACTGGCGGCCGTCCCGGCGGTGGCGCGGCGTACTGCCGGTCAGGGCGGCGTTCGCCTCGGCCGCGGCAACGGTGACGCTGGGCGGGGTGGCGCTCGCGGCCGGCACGGGAGCGATCCCCGCGCCGTTCGGGATCGGCGACGGTGCTGCGGGGGGCGGCGGGGCCGCCGCCGTGGCGACCGGGACCCACAGCAGCGCCCCGGCCACCCCCGGCGCGGCGCGGGGAAGCGCGCCCGGCGCGGCAGAGGAGGGCGCGGCGCGCCTTCCTTCGGCCGACGTCACCCGCTCGGGGCCGGCGCGCCCGGCCCAGGCGCGGGACGACGTCGCGCACTGCGTCGCGTACCTCGTGTCCCACGGTCGCTCGGCCTCCGGCCACGGTGCGGCATCCCAGCAGCTGACGGCGGACGCCGAGGAAGCCGGGCTGACGGTGGAGGCGTACTGCGAGCGCTTGCTGGTGGCCGACAAGCAGCAGCTGGGCCGGGGTACTGGCGGGAAGGGCTCTACGAAGGCACCCAAAGGCCTGAACGCCTCGAAGCCGGGCGCGGCGCCCGGGACGCCGGAGGAGCCCCCGGCGAAGCCGGAAGGCGACGCTGCCGCGGATCCAGCGGATCCGGGGAATCCCGCCGCGGATCCCACGCAGCCCGCCGACAGGGAAGAAGACGGCGACGGCGGCCGTCAGAGCGGGAACGGCACCCAGGGCAACGGCGAGAGCGGCGAAAGCGAATCCGGCAGACCGTGAAAGCGGTCAAGGGCCGTCGGGAAGATCTGGAAGATAGGGCCGCCGCAGGTCTTGGAAGGACGACCGGGGCCGCCACCCCCCACAGGAGAGGCCCCGGTCGCCGTCCGCGGACCGTGCGGCGGCCCGTACTACTCTCAGCGCCGTGCATGCGTTTTCTGTCACACCGCTCTCTGTCAGCGCGTCGTCGCGCGTTGTGCAAGACGTGGACGTGACCCCTTCGAACGTCGTAGCGTGCTGACTCGCGCGGGGCTGCGCGGCAGTGGTGACCAGCTGCGACTTGGGACAGGTTGAGGGAGTGCTGGGGGACGACGCGGAGCTGACCGCCGCGGTGCTCGCGGCACAGGACGGGGACGAGAACGCCTTCCGTACTGTGTACCGCGCCGTGCACCCGCGGCTGTTGGGCTACATACGAACGCTGGTCGGCGACCCGGAGGCAGAGGACGTCGCCTCCGAGTCGTGGCTCCAGATTGCCCGTGACCTCGACCGGTTCAGCGGCGACGCCGACCGGTTCAGGGGCTGGGCCGCGCGCATAGCGCGCAATCGTGCCCTGGATCACATCCGCATGCGCGGCCGTCGCCCCGCCATAGGCGGCGACGAGACGGAACTCGCCGGCAAGCCCGGCGCCTGCGACACCGCCGACGAGGCGATGGAAGCCCTCGCCACCGGCGACACCCTCGCGCTCATCGCCCAGCTCCCGCAGGACCAGGCCGAGGCCGTTGTCCTGCGCGTCGTCGTCGGGCTCGACGCGAAGAGCGCCGCCGAGACCCTGGGCAAGCGCCCCGGCGCCGTACGGACCGCCGCACACCGGGGCCTGAAGCGGCTGGCCGAGCTGCTCAACGCGGCGGACGGTTGCGACGACAGCGGCGACGGCGTTGGCGTTGGCGGCGAAGACAGCGACAGCGACAGCAGCGGTACGTTGGCGGGCCCGGCCGGCGGGAGGCCGGAACTCGGCGCCGTACCGCCCCAGCGAGGCCCGCGAACGGGCCGGGCGACGTCCGCCGGTGTGACGCATTCCGGCGTGCGGACGCAGAAGGACATGTGATGGCCGACGAGCGTTACGAGTGGCTCGACAAGGACACGGCGGAGCGACTGCTGCGCGGAGAACCCGTCGGGCCTGTCGGCGACCACGCCCGCGCCCAGGCCGAGCGCCTCTCCGCCGCCCTCGACGGCGTGGCCCGGGCCGGCGGCCACGAGGCGGGCGAACTCCCCGGCGAGGCGGCCGCGCTGGCGGCTTTCCGGAAGGCCAGGGCCGCGGCCCCCGACACCTTTTCCACTTCCGCTGCCACGGTACGTATCGGACGCAAGGTCACCGTCCCCGTGCGCTGGGCGCGTCCCGTACGCCTCGGGCTGGCCGGGGCGCTCGCCGGTGTCGCGCTCGGCGGCGTCGCGGTGGCGGCGGGCACGGGCGTACTGCCGAGCCCTTTCGGGCGCGGCGCCGACCCCGCGCCCGCGTCCTCCGTGTCCGCGGCCGCGACGCCCCAGCCGCTAACCTCCGGGTCCACCACAGGTGAACCGGGCGAAACCGGCGAGCCCACACCGGGCGCCACCGGCACTCCCGGCGGCGAGCACCAGACGCCCGGCGGCGCGAACGGCGACGGCGCCGGCGAGGGCGAAACCGGCGGTACGCACGAGTCCTCCCCGGGGTCGGACACCGGCCTGCTCCCCACCTACCCGGGCTGGACCGGCGACGGCCCTCCGGGAACGGCACCGGGTGACGGTTCCGGTTCCGGCCCTGGTTCCGGCGACTGGTACCGCAAGACGGCCAAGGCCTGCCAGGACTACCGCGCCGGCAGCCTCACCCCCGACCGTGAGCGACGCCTGGAAGAGGCGGCCAACGGCGCCGACCGGGTGGAGCGCTTCTGTGACCGTGTGCTGGACGGCTCCGGCAGCGGGACCGGCACCGGGGGCAAACAAGGCGGCGGCGAAGGCGACGGCAGCAGCGGCGGCGGAAACGGCGAAGGCGACGGCCGCGGCGACGGCGACGGCGGCGACAAGGACGGCGAAAAGGGCGACGGAGGCGACGGGAGCCAAGACGCCCCCGGCGGGATCAGCCGCGCCGTGCCGCCCATCTCCTACACTCCGCCGCCCTCCCCGACCGTCGAGCCGTCCGCCACTGTCGGCGCCTCGCCGCAGCCGCACTGACCGCCCTAACCCTCGCTGACCTGCGCTTTTGTTGCCGCGCTCCCGCAGGTGTGACGTTTTTCGGCCGGGTGACGCAGTAGAGAGTGAGCCGACTGGTCATCGGCAGCGCGACGAGCCGGGGTTCCCCCCGTACCTTCGGCTCCGCGCAACAGGCGCGGGCGGGACACGTTCCCCCGGTCCCGCCCGCGCCACTTCTTCTTCTCCCTCATCCGCTACCAGTAGATGACGACCTTGTCGCCGTTGCGCACCTGCGAGAACAGACTCGCGATCTTCCCCTCGTCCCGGACGTTGACGCAGCCGTGCGACGCACCGCTGTAGCCGCGGGCCGCGAAGTCCGACGAGTAGTGGACAGCCTGCCCGCCGCTGAAGAACAGGGCGTACGGCATGGGGCTGTCGTACAGCGTCGAGACGTGGTGCCGGGACTTCCAGTACACGTTGAACGTCCCCTCGCGGGTGGGCGTGTACTGCGATCCGAAGCGCACATCCATCGCCGAGACGACCCGCCCCTCGACCATCCAGGACAGCGTGCGGCTGGTCTTGCTGATGCACAGAACCCGGCCCCGCATGCAGCGCGGGTCGGGCTTGGTGACCGGGTTGGCGGTCGTCGGGTGCAGCTCGGCGCGCGTCGGCTTCCTGGTCATCCCGAGGAGCTTGTCCCAGGTGACGGTGTCGGTGGCGCCCGTGCGGGGCAGGCCGCGCTTGTTCTGGAACGAGGAGACCGCGGCGGCGGTGACCGAGGCGTAGTGGCCGGTGGGGGTGCGGTTGAAGTGGCCGATCTGGCGGAGCCGGGCCTGGAGTTCGCGTACTTGGGAGCCTTCGGCTCCGCTCGCCATGAGGACCTTCGGCGCCGGTGCCTTGGGCGTGGGCGTGGGCGCGGGCGTGGGCGTGGCCTTGGGCTCGGGCGTTTGCGACTGGGTTTCGGTGGGGGCGGCTGTGCCCGGCGACGCCTTCCCGGAGTTCCCCGAGTTCCCGGATTTGCCGGGTGCCCCTGCCGAGGGCGACGCGATCGCGGCCTCATGCGCGGGAGCGGGAGCCGCCGACTTCGTCACGCTCGCCGCCGCTCCCGCTCCCGCCCCGCTCGCCCGCGCCGTACACCCCGCTGTCACGGCCACCACCGCAACCGCCGTCAATGCCACCGCTCTGCGCACGGCCCTGTTGTTCCGCTGGTTCTCGTCCATCCCCGCCCCCCGGGCATCTCGTATGTCCCTATGGACTGTTTCCCGCTCTGCCCGGTTGCGAAAGCCCCCGCATCATGGGAACAGCGACGAACGGCGACGAACAGCGACGTTGTGAGCAAGGTCCCAGCCTGCGGCTCTCCACCCGCCGCACGCTCGCCGCTACAGTCCGTCGCGAGGGTCGGTTCATTACCAGCCAGTACGTTCAGCGGGAGGCACAGCAGATGGCGCGCGAGTCGGAGTCGGGACTGCCTATTGAGCCGGTGTACGGGCCGGACGCCCTGGAGGGCTGGGACGCCCGGGAGAAGCTGGGCGAGCCCGGCAAGTACCCCTTCACGCGCGGCGTGTACCCGTCGATGTACACGGGCCGGCCATGGACGATGCGCCAGTACGCCGGTTTCGGTACCGCGACCGAGTCCAACGCCCGCTACAAGCAGCTGATCGCCAACGGCACGATGGGCCTGTCGGTCGCCTTCGACCTGCCGACCCAGATGGGCCACGACAGCGACGCGGCGATCGCGAGCGGCGAGGTCGGCAAGGTCGGCGTCGCGATCGACTCGATCGACGACATGCGCGTCCTGTTCGGCGGCATCCCGCTGGACAAGGTCTCGACGTCGATGACGATCAACGCGCCCGCTGCTCTCCTCCTCCTCATGTACCAGCTGGTGGGCGAGGAGCAGGGCGTACCGGCCGACAAGCTCACCGGCACCATCCAGAACGACGTGCTGAAGGAGTACATCGCGCGCGGGACGTACATCTTCCCGCCCAAGCCGTCGCTGCGCCTGATCGCGGACATCTTCAAGTACTGCAAGACCGAGATCCCGAAGTGGAATACGATCTCGATCTCCGGCTACCACATGGCCGAGGCCGGTGCCTCGCCCGCGCAGGAGATCGCGTTCACGCTCGCGGACGGCATCGAGTACGTCCGCACCGCCGTTGCCGCTGGCATGGACGTCGACGACTTCGCGCCGCGCCTGTCCTTCTTCTTCGTCTCGCGTACGACGATCCTCGAAGAGGTCGCCAAGTTCCGTGCCGCGCGCCGGATCTGGGCGAAGGTCATGCGCGACGAGTTCGGCGCGAAGAACCCGAAGTCCCTGATGCTGCGCTTCCACACGCAGACGGCGGGCGTGCAGCTCACGGCGCAGCAGCCGGAGGTCAACCTGGTGCGCGTCGCCGTCCAGGGCCTGGCGGCCGTCCTCGGCGGCACGCAGTCCCTGCACACCAACTCCTTCGACGAGGCGATCGCGCTCCCGACCGACAAGAGCGCCCGGCTCGCGCTGCGCACGCAGCAGGTCCTCGCGTACGAGACGGACGTGACGGCCACCGTCGACCCGTTCGCGGGCTCGTACGTCGTCGAGAAGATGACCGACGAGGTCGAGGCCGCCGCCATCGAGCTGATGGAGAAGGTCGAGGACATGGGCGGCGCGGTCAACGCGATCGAGCGCGGCTTCCAGAAGAACGAGATCGAGCGCAGCGCCTACCGCATCGCGCTGGAGACGGACAGCGGCGAGCGCGTCGTGGTCGGCGTGAACCGTTTCCAGCTGGAGACGGAGGAGCCGTACGAGCCGCTGCGCGTCGACCCCGCGATCGAGGCCCAGCAGGCGGAGCGGCTGTCCAAGCTGCGGGCCGAGCGCGACCAGGCGGCGGTGGACGCGGCGCTGGTGGAGCTGAAGAAGGCGGCGGAGGGCACCGACAACGTCCTGTACCCGATGAAGGACGCGCTGCGGGCGCGGGCGACGGTGGGGGAGGTCTGCAACGCGCTGCGGGAGGTGTGGGGGACGTACGTGCCGACGAACGCGTTCTGAGAACGCGTTCTGAGCGCGTACCCCGAATGAGTGATCCCGAGCGGACTGTCGGTGGTGGCGGATACGCTCGTGAAGAGTGATCCCGACAAGGAGGATGCCGTGGCTGTCATGCAACACGAGCTGACGTTGGGCGAAGCCGCCGACCTGCTCTCCCGTGCACTGCCTGGGCACCGCGTGGAGATTCTCCAGGGGAGGCTCATCGTGACACCACCGCCGGACGGCTCGCATGCACTGTCGTTGACCTGGCTGGTCGTGGCGTTCGACCGTGCCGGGGCGAGGCAGGCTGGGCTCAGGTACGTCCAGGGCATCGGCCTGTGGCTGCCCGGCCTGCCCGACGACTACGCGATCCCCGACTTCTCCGTGGTCGACGAGGACTTCCGGGACGCTCATGTGCAGAAGAACTGCTACGCCCCGAACGTCTTCCGCCTGGTGGTGGAGGTGACCTCCTCGAACTGGGCCGACGACCTCGGGACCAAGGTCGAGAGCTACGCCGAGGCCGGGGTCCCGGTCTACATCGTGGTCGACCGCAAGCACGGTGAAGTGCTGCTCTACAGCGATCCGGCGGACGGCAAGTATCCGCCGCCGCAGCGGTACGAGCGGGGGGCCTCGGTGCCCGTCCCCGCCTCCGTCGGCGTCACCCTCGAACTGCCCGTGGACACCCTCCTCGACGGCGACTGACCGCACTCCGAAATGCTTCGGCCGAGTGTCGTACCCCTGTGCGACACTCGGCCCATGCTGGGTGTCACCGATCTGCCGACCTACCTCGTCGGGCTCGTCCTGATCATTCTTCTGCCGGGTCCGAATTCCCTCTACGTCCTGTCCGTCGCGGCGCGGCGCGGCATACGCACCGGCTATACGGCGGCCGCGGGCGTGTGGTGCGGCGACGCGGTCCTGATGGTGCTGTCAGCGGCCGGTGTGGCCTCGCTGCTTCAGGGGAACGCGCTGCTCTTCGGCATCGTGAAGTACGCGGGCGCCGGCTACCTGACGTATCTGGCGATCGGGATGATGCGCGCGGCCTGGTCGATGTGGCGCAGCCGCAACGAGCGCACGGACGCCGGGACCGCGGATGCCGACGCGGCTCCGGCCGGCGAGCGCCCGTTCCGCCGGGCGCTCGTGATCAGCCTGCTCAACCCGAAGGCGATCCTCTTCTTCATCTCCTTCTTCGTTCAGTTCGTCGACCCGGCGTACGCCCACCCCGCCCTCTCCTTCGTCCTGCTGGGCACCCTCGCCCAGGTCGCGAGCGTGCTCTACCTCTCGGCCCTGATCTTCGGCGGCACCCACCTGGCCGCCACCTTCCGCCGCCGCAAGCGGCTGTCGGCGGGCGCGACGTCGGCGGCGGGGGCCCTGTTCCTGGGCTTCGCGGCGAAGCTGTCATTCAGCAGCGTCTGAGGCGGCTGCGGTTGCCCCACCGTCCCCGGCCGAGGTATCGGCGAACGAGTGGTGCTCGTGTGCGACGACCCATCGCCCCTGCTCCTTGCGCAGCCCGACCGTAAGCCGCAGGCGGCCTTCCGGATGCTCGGCGAGCTCCTTCTGGGTTCCGCAGCGCAGCAGGGCGTGTGCATAGGCGACGTCCCCGCCGACGGTGACGTCCAGGGACACGATCTCGAACGCCGCGCCTTGCGCCTGCCACTCGAAGAACGGCGGCCACGTCTCGCGGTACGCGTCGATACCGCGCACGCCGTCGTGGGGCGGCGGCACATCGAACATCACGATGTCGTGGGTGTGGTTCGCGAGGGCACCGCTGAGATCGCCACGGTGCACCGTCCCGCGCGCCGCGCCGAATCCTGCTTACTCCGCGAGAGCGGGCGTCGCGAGCGGAGAGGCCGGCGAACCGGCGCCTCACTCGTGCCAGGCCTGGCCGCCGGTGTTGTGGATCATGCGCTGGAGGACCTTGAGCGTACGCACGTACTCCTCGTCCGTGATGTCGGCGTGGATCTCCGCGCGCAGGGTCTGCTGGTGTGTGGCGGTGGTCTTCTGGAGCGCCCGGCCCTCGTCGGTGATCCGAAGACGCTTGTCGTCGTCGTCCTGGACGATGAGGTTCCTGGCGGTGAGGGCGTCGATTTCGCCTTCCAGGGTGGCGCCCACGTCCAGGTAGCCCTCAAGAACGGCCTCCACGTCCGTCCGGGGCCTGCCTTCCGGGTGGTCGACGAGCTGGCTCAGGATCCACCACTGGGGCTGGCTGAGGCCGAGCTCCGCGAGGGCGGTGCGGATGTGGGTGACGACCGACCTGTGGGCGGCCCAGCTCCAGTAACCGATCGGCTGGCGCGCGAGTCCTGCGTCGTCGTGCGAGTACTCCATGGCTCTGTCCTCACCTCGTTGCAGTGCGGTGTTTCCGCTGATGAGACCGACCGTAGGACCTCAAGTGCACTTGACGTCAACGGTGTTGAGACCTGAACCCCTACGCTGGGCGTCATGTCGATCCAGGTGCCGATGAGTGACGCGTTACGTTCGGTCGTGGGCGCACCGTCCCGGGCCACGCTGCTGGAGAGCAGCCCGCGTTCCCGGGTGTGGCGGGTGGAGCTGCGCGGGGGCGACCGGGTAATCGTCAAGCAAGCAGCCGACGGGGGAGGGGCCGGGGCCAAGGCCGACGGGGACGCGCGGTACGCCCGTGAGGTCGCCGCACTGCGCCTCGCCGCCCGAGCCGCCGGAGCCGCCGGAGCCGCCGGAGCCGCCGGAGCCGCCGGAGCCGCCGGAGCCGCCCGAGCCGGCCGACCGGCCGTCGCCCCCGCGCTGCTCGCCACGGACCCGGCGGCCCGGGTGATGGTCCTGGAGTACCTCGACGACCTCGGGGCCGTCGACGACTGGATGCCGGCGTACGCCGAGTCGCTGGCCCGCCTGCACGCGCTGACCGGTCCGGCCGACACCGGCACGCTCCCCGCCTGGTCGGGGCCGACCGCCGCCGACGCCGAGTCCTTCCTCGCCCTGGCGAAGGCACTCGACGTAACCGTCCCGCCAGGACTCCCGAACGAACTCGCGGACCTGATCGACCGCCTGGACCCGACCCCGCACCACGCCCTCCTCCACGGAGACCCCTGCCCCGGCAACGACCTGCGCACCGCCGACGGCCTGCGCTTCATCGACTTCGAGCAGGCATCACTGGGCAACGGCCTCGTCGAACTGGCGTACTTCCGCATCGGCTTCCCGACCTGCTGGTGCGCCATGTCGGTGACCGGCACCCCGCTCACGGAGGTCGAGGACATCTACCGGTCCACCTGGCGCGGTCTCACCGGCACGGACGTCCCCGGCGACCTCGCCGACGCCTGCGCGGGCTGGCTGATCCGCGGCGACGCCCTCGTCCAGCGCGCCGAACGCGAGTCCACCGACCACCTGGCCCGCATCCCCGCCGAGGACTTCGCCTGGGGCTACGTCTCCGCCCGCGAACGCCTGCTCCACCGCCTGAACACGGTCGCCGCCCTGACCCGCACCCACGACCACCTGCACCTGCTCGGCCGCCTGAGCGACACCCTGGCCACCCGCCTCCTGCACCGCTGGCCGACCTTGCACCCACTGCCCACGCACGGCGAGCGGCCCTGGTAGGGGCCTGGCGTTTTCCGGGGCGACGAGGGGAGTTCATCCTGGGGTCGTGCTGGGTTCCTAAGGTGACGCGGACCCGCCACCTGTCAGCGGGGCGGAAAGACCTTGGAGCATCATGACGAAGGCCCGCAACCGATGGCCGAGACCGCGCGACGGGGAGAACCCCACCGGCGCGCCGGACCGCCAGTCACCTCATGAGTCATCTGTTGGGATCAAGCCGACCGGGCTCGACGAGTGCCTGCGCGCGTGCGCCGTGCACAGCGGCAAGCTTGTCGCCGGGCTGGATCGCCGGCGTACCGAACTTGCCGAGAAGTTGCGGCAGTTGCTCGCTGTGCAGGCCATGGCGCAGGAGCCGGCGCTCGTCCCCGCCGCCTCCGGTGCCACCGCGCTGATCCGGCGTGCCGCCAAAGGCGCGGGTGGTCCCGCCGATGTGTTGGGCAGTGAGCTGCTCGACGCGCTGCTCGCTGTGGGCAGTAAGGCTCTGGAGTGCGGGTACGACGACGAGCTGAGGCTGGCCCTGCTCGTCAGCGACACCGTGCTGACCCGGCGGGCCAAATCGCGGGCCGGCTGGCGGCTGCGCGCCCGGACGCTGGACGCCATCGGGGACGAGGCCGCCGCTGTCGAGGCGTACGAGCGTTATCTGGCGCTCACCGACGACGACGGGTTCGGCATCGCGCCGAAAATCGCCGGCATGCGGGCCGGCGGGCGGCAGCAGGACGAGCTGCTGCGGCTGCTGGAGCGCGAGTGCCCCGGGGCGAGGGAGCACTCCACCGGGCCCGCCACCGATGTCTGGGCCGAAGGTCTCGCGCTGCACGCGCGTGGGGAGTGGGCGCGGGGCGAGGCGCGGCTCGTCGGTGCGCTGCTTGCCATGGAGCGGAGCGGGAGTCCTGTCCAGGATCTCCAGGAGGCTGTCGGTCAGTATCTTGATCTGCGGATCGGGGCCAATGGGGGCCAAGCGGCAGGGCTGCCCGAGGTCATCACGCTCTACGCCGAGCAGCGTAGGAATCGCATGCGAGGGCCCGTCGCCGACCCGACCTTCGGAGGGGTGGAGTGGATCACCCTGGGGGAGTTCCGGAATCAGATCGCCGGCAAGTCCATCTGCCTCATAGCCAATTCTCAGCGGGTGGGACGCAGCTCGCTGGGGAGTGAGATCGACGCTTACGACCTCGTCGTCCGCTTCAACTCGTACAAGCTCGACGCGGCGGCGACCGGCAGCCGCACCGACATCCACGCCACCATCCACAAGCACGGCTTCAACTGGGAGCAGCCGGTCACGACGCGGCTCGTCTTCGGTGGCGTCTCCGGCGACTGGAAGCACTCGCTGCGCAACCGGCTCGTACCCGGAGCCCAGAAGTACCTCGGCGACGAGTCGCTGCGCTGGCCGCTGCGCAATGTCGGCAAGGTGGGGTCGGATGTGTGGTCCTCCATCCCCACCAGCGGTTTCAACATGCTGTGGCTGCTGGATTTCCTCGACGTCAGCCCGACGCTCGATCTCATCGGCTTCGACTTCTACGAGAGCGGTGCCTACCGCCTTCACGAGGCGATGCGGATGCCCATCACCTCCGTGCACGAATACACCAGCGAAAAGGCGTGGGTCATGGAACGCGCCCAGAGCGTCAGTGACATGAGGATCTCCCTGCGATGACATCCACCACCCATGCCCTTACCGGCAAACGCCGCATCGCCTTCGCCGCCTTCGTCGACGAGAACTACCTGCCCGGGTTCCTTGTGCTGCTGCGCAGCCTCGCCCTGTCTAATCCCGCGCTGTGCGAGGACTTCATCGTCCTGCACGACGATCTGAAGCCTTCCTCCGTCGCCCGGATACGGGCCCTGCACCCGCGCATCGAGCTGCGCCGCGTCGATGCGGCGCGCTACGACTCGTACGCCAAGGGCGACCAGGACAACTATCTGGTCCGCAAGGCCTACTTCATCCTCGACGTCTTCCGCATTCGCGACTACGACACCGTGATCACCCTGGACACTGACATGGTGGTGCTGGGCGATTTGGGGGAACTGCTGAAGCTGCGCGAAGGGCTGGCCGCCGTACCGCAGTTCTTCTACGGGCAGCACAAGCTCAACAGCGGGCTGCTGGTGATTCAGCGCGAGTACCTGAGTGATGAATTCTGCGCTCGCATCGACGAGATCGGTCGCAGCGGGGACTACGAGCTCGACAAGCACGACCAGGGCATCCTCAACGCCGTGCTCGACGGGGACTTCGTCCAGCTCGACGCCCGCTACAACTTCGTCAAGCGGCGGCTGTCCGGCGACCTGCCCGTACCGGACGACACCGCGATCCTCCACTTCACCGGGCGCCACAAGCCCTGGCAGGGCGGCGAGGCGGGGTACGGGAAGGCCGAGGACCGCTGGCGTGAGTTCGAGCTGTCCGACGCGCAGTTCCACGCCGCCTACCTGGCGCTGGGCAAGGGCATGCACCACGACCTGCTCGTCCACTTCGGCACCCCGCACGTCGAGCGCACCGGCGATGTCGAAAGCACCCGCAAGGTCGCCGCCGCCCACATCGCGGCGGGCGAGTACCAGGAAGCGGTGGATCTGCTCGGGCGCGTACGCATCCCGCTCGACTCGGCCTGGCCGCACGAGGTGCTGGGCCACGCGCTGATGAGCGTGTCGCGTTACGACGAAGCCCGGGCGCAGCTGCTGCTGGCCACCGCCGCCCCGAACCGGGCCGCCACCGCCTTCGGCCGGCTGGCGCAGATCGCCTGGATCCACGGCGACGACGAGGCGGCGCAGCAGCACGCGCTCGACGGGCTGCGGGTCGATCCGACGCACCGGGCCAACCGGCTCATGCAGCGACGTACCAAGAATCCGCGAACCGCCGAAGCCGGCGTGCCCGGCGAGCAGTTGGCGCACGTCGCCTTCTACATGGAGCAGCAGGGCAACGCCGGGGACAAGCTGCTGCCCGAGAGCGTGCGGCTCGCCTTCGACACGGGCGGCGACACCGGGCCGCGCACCTGGCACTCCGTCCACGCCCACCGCCTCTTCGACGAGGCCGCCCTGGAGCGCGTCAACGCCCGGCGCGGCCTGGTCATCGGCGGCGGCGGGCTGTTCATCCCCGACACCGCGCCCAACGGCAACAGCGCCTGGCAGTGGAACGTCCCCGACGCGCTCCTGAACCGCATCGACGTACCCGTCATGGTGTACGCCGTCGGCTTCAACGCCTTTGACGGCCAGTCCTACCGCGCCGGCCGCTTCAACACCGCCCTGCGCACCCTCGTCGAGCGCGCCTCCTTCTTCGGCCTCCGCAACCACGGATCGATCGAGAAGGTACGCGCGCTCCTCCCCGCCGAGCTGCACGACAAGGTACGTTTCCAGCCCTGCCCGACCACCGTCACCCGGCAGCTCGTCGACGGCTGGACCGACCCCCTCCACCGCGAGAACACGGTCCTCGTCAACGCGGCGTACGACAGGGCAGGGCTGCGCTTCGGCCACGACTACGGCCACTTCCTCGCCGAGATGGCGAAGGCGGTACGGGCGCTCGGCGCCCACGCCGAGGTGAAGTGCGTGGCGCACTCGCTCGACGACGAGAAGATCGCCTTCGACCTGCGGCGTGAGCACGGCGTCTCGCTGCCGGTCATCCCGATGTACGACTTCGACAACGACGCGATCCGGGACACGTACGCGCGCACGAAGCTGGTCATCGGGATGCGCGGGCACGCCGGGATGATCCCGTTCGGCTGCGGTACGCCGATCATCAGCCTCATCTCGCACCCGAAGATGGCGTACTTCCTGTCCGACATCGACCGGCCCGAGTGGGGCATCTCCGTACACGACAAGAACCTCGGCGCGGTGCTCACCGAGCGCGCGCTGGGCCTGCTCGACGACCATGCGGCAGCCGTGGCCGACGTGCACGGCCGACAGCAGGAGCTGTGGAAGGTGACCGAGGCGAACGCCGCCGATCTGAGGGTGATCCTGGGGCGCCCGGCTCGCTGATGGACAGCAGGAGGGTGCGGCACCCCGTGCACGGGGTGCCCCACCCTTCTCCTGCTTTCCCCTCTAGCGCCTGGCGGCGAGCGATCTGCGCAGCAGCGGCGTGAGCGGCTTCTCGACGCAACGGTTCAGCAGCCGGGCCAGCAGCAGCATCCCGGCGATCGTCAGCCCGAAGGTCGCGTACGAGGGCAGGCCCAGGCGCTGGTGCAGTACGTCGACCGCGACCCAGCCCAGGTGCTCGTGCACGAGATAGAACGGATACGTCAAGGCGCCGGCCACCGTCAGCCAGCGCCAGTTCGCCCAGCGGAAGTACCCCAGCGCTATCGCGCCGACGAGTACGAAGCCGGCCGTGACCACCGCGATGATCAGCGACGCCGACCGGTACGAGAAGAAGTGCGGGCTGTCCGTGTGCCACAGCTGCGCCACCGCGTAGTGCTGGCCGAGCAGCCAGCTCAGCGCGACGATGCCCCAGGCGGTGGCGTCCCGGCGGTCGCGATGCAGCAGATAGAGGCCTACGCCGCCGATGAAGAAGGGCGCGTACTCGGGCATCAGGACGACGTCGAGCAGCGGCTCGTTCGCGGCGTCCGCGAGGACGGCGGCCAGGGTCCACACCACGCAGAAGAGCACGACGCGGTGTCTGTTGGCGCCGGGGAGCACGACGAACAGAGCGAACAACGCGTAGAAGCGCAGCTCGGCCCAGAGCGTCCAGCACACGCCGAGCACCCTGTCCGCGCCGACCGGCTGCTGCAGCATGCTGAGGTTGACCAGCGCATCGCTGGGCGAGACCGCCTCGTACGCGACCCAGGGCAGCGCGAAGACCGCCGTGACCAGCAGTATGGCCGCCCAGTAGGCGGGGAAGAGCCGCGAGACGCGGGAGGCGAAGAAGGAGCGCAGCGGCCGGCCCCAGCCGCTCATGCAGATCACGAAGCCGCTGATGACGAAGAAGATCTGCACCCCGAGGGAGCCGTAGGCGAACCACTCGTGGGCAGTGGGGAACTGGACCTTGGGCGAGGAGCCCCAGGCCGTGGTGATGTCACCGTCCCGGCCGCCGTAGTGGTACGCGGCGACCATCAGGGCGGCGGCCAGCCGCAGTCCGTCCAGCGCGCCCAGCCGCGCGGGGCGCGTCGGCTTGGCATGGTGCCCCGGCTTGGTGTCGTGCGTCGTCGGCTTGGTGTCGCGCGCACCGTCCGGCATGCGCGGTGGCCCGGCCAGCACGGCCTCGGCAGTGCTCATCCCAAAATCCTTGCGTGGATACCCCGTGCTTCGTCTCGGGGAGGAAGCGCATCCTTGGCCGGGAGCCGCGAAGCGGCGGAGCTTGGGTGCGTATCCGTTCTGGCTGTCCGTGTCTTATTAACGGGTCTGGTGGTTAGTGAGATGTGAAGACCGAGTTGGTGAAGCGGGCGTTCAAGTTCCGCTTTCACCCCACGAACGAGCAGGCGGCGGAGCTGTCGCGTACGTTCGGGTGTGTCCGCAAGGTCTACAACCTGGCGCTGGAAGCCCGCACGGTGGCGTGGTTCCAGCGTCAGGAGCGGGTGAACTACAACGCCACCTCGGCGATGCTGACGCAGTGGAAGAAGAACGAAGAGCTGGCCTTTCTCTGCGAGGTGTCGTCGGTGCCGTTGCAGCAGACGCTGCGGCATCTGCAAGGCGCGTTCTCGAACTTCTTCGAGGGCCGGGCGAAGTACCCCCGGTTCAAGTCGAAGAAGAAAACCCGCCGCAGTGCGGAGTACACCAAGTCGGCGTTCAAGTACAGCGACGGTGCGCTCACGCTCGCCAAGATGAAGAACCCTCTCGCGATCGTGTGGTCCCGCCCTCTGCCCGAGGGAGCGGAGCCGTCCACGGTGACCGTGTCCCAGGACAGTGCGGGCCGCTGGTTCGTGTCCATGCTCTGCGAGGACGCGTCCGTCAAGCCCCTGCCCACCCTGGACACGGCGGTCGGGATCGACGCCGGAATCACCAGTCTGGTGACGCTGTCCACCGGGGAGAAGGTGACCAACCCGCGGCATGAACGCCGGGACCGTGCACGCCTGGCCAAGGCCCAGCGGGCCGTGGCGAAGAAGGAGAAGGGCTCCCGCAACCGGGACAAGGCCCGCATCAAGGCCGCCAAGATCCACGCCCGGATCGCCGACCGGCGCCGGGACTTCCTGCACCAGCTGACCACTCGGCTCGTTCGTGAGAACCAAACGATCGTGATCGAGGACCTGACCGTCCGCAACATGGTCAAGAACAAATGTCTGGCCCGCGCCATTTCGGACGCGGCCTGGACCGACATGCGCTCCATGCTGGAATACAAGTGCACCTGGTACGGAAGGAACCTGGTCACCATCGACCGCTGGTTCCCCTCCACCAAGCTCTGCTCCGCATGCGGCACCATCCGAGAGAACCTGCCGCTGAACGTCCGTGAATGGACGTGCGATTGCGGCACGACGCATGACCGCGACGTGAACGCGGCATGCAACATTCTGGCCGCCGGGCTGGCGGTGACAGCCTGTGGAGCGGGTGTAAGACCTCAACGGGAGTCCTCCCGGACGGGGCAACTTGCTGCGAAGCAGGAAACCCTCACTGCGAAGTGAGGAATCCCCCTCGTTCACGAGGGGGAGGATGTCAACCCAGTGCGGCCCGCTTGAGCGCCGCCCGTTTCAAGGACCGCGCCCTGCGCACCACCCGCCGCAGCCCCGCACTGCGCGGGATGAACGCGAACTGCTTCGGGATCGCGCCCGGCAGCGCGAGCGTCGTCAGGCGGCGGCGCTTGAAGTAGCGCCAGGTGTGGCCGTCCAGGTGCCGGGAGAGGAAGCGCTCGGCCGCCGGCCGCAGGTCGGGCCGGATCTGCGGCTGCATCGCGAAGCCGACCGCCTGGAGGAGGCCCGCCAGGTACGCCAGGTCGGCCGGAGCGGGCTGCGGGGTGCCTTCCGCCAGGTCGGGAACCAGCGCGTCGACGATCGTGACGGGCACGCGGTTGCTGTTCTGGTACGGCGAGAGGCGTTCCAGCAGTACGTCCGTGCCCGTGCGGGCCACCGGGATCTCGTAGAACGTGCTCGCCGTCAGCAGCGCCGTCGAGAAGCACCCGACCACCAGCGCCGGCCGGAACCGCTGGTACAGCACCTCGGCCAGCACCGGGCTGTCCAGGACGGTCAGTTCGACCCCCAGCGTCTGCGCCTCCCGCTCCAGCACGCGTGACCAGCGGGCCGGCGCCGTGGGGTGCGGCTTGAAGACGATCTGCCGGTGGCCCCGCTCGACCGCCCCGCGCAACATCGTGACGTGGAGGTTCTCCTCCTCCTCGGCGGTGAGGATCGACAGCGCGGACAGGTACTGGCCGAGGAGAAGAGCCGAGTCGGCGGGTACCGCCAACGCCTCCTCCCCGTCGGACAGTTCCGTGAGGACCTTCAGGAACGCCTCCGTCGGTACGAGCTCCGGCGGTACGCCGAATTCCCCCAGCAGCAGCGGCCTGAGGCCCGGCACCAGGTCCAGGTGGAGGAGGCGGCGTACACGCGTGCCGACCAGCGGGTCGATCTTGTTGCGGGTCGGGCCGTAGCTCATCAGCCCGTCGGCGTACACCTCGATCGGCGCGTCCGTGAACAGCTGGGCGAGCGCCAGCGCCGGGTTGACCTGGATGGACTCGACAAACAGCTCCACCGGGTCGTCGCCGAGCCCCCACAGCAGCCGCAGGTGCCGTTCCCACAGCGGGATGTCGTCCGCGCGCGGCGACCAGGCGCCGGGGTGGAAGGGGGCGATGGTCTCGTTCCAGGACAGCACGCGGTCGAAGCGGCCGCGCAGCCGCTCGAAGCCCGGCATCTCGTCGAGGGCGGGCGTCGTCTCGGGTGTCGTGGTGTTGTTGCTGACGAGGAGCAGCCGCCGGCCGGCCGGCGAGAAGCAGTCGCTGTCGATCGCGGCGGCGAGCGTCGCGGCGCCGTACAGCGTGGAGGCGAAGAAGATCTGCGTGGTGGCCATCAGGCAGCGACCTCCGGCGCGGCGGTCGTGCCGGGGGCCACGGGCCGGCGGCGCAGCCGGCGCAGCCGCCCCGAACGCTCCATGTCCATCGAATCCAGCGCGTCCTTGAGGAAATCCTGCGGCATCCGCTTGAGGGCCGCCGTACTCATCGTCCGCAATTTCCGTGCCACGGCCGGTTCGAACCTTTCGATACTTCCCAAGTGGTGGGAAATGATGGCGCAGTACGTACGCACCGCTTTCGGCAGAAGGCGGTCCGCGTCGGGGTCCTTCGCCGTTTCCTCGATGACCTGATCGAAGGCCCGGATGAAATCAAGCTGGCGTACGTCGCCGATCTGCGTCAGCGAGGAAGCGACGCCCCGCCGGTAGAAGACCCCCAGCGTGCCGAGCGCCGCGAAGCTCTCGGCCTCCCGGTGCAGCCGCCAGATCCACGGCCGGTCCTCCGCCGTGCGCAGGCCGTCGGTGAAGTGCAGCAGCCCCCGGTCGGCGAGCCTGCGGTGGTACATGCCGGCCCAGGCGAACGCGTAGTCGACGGAGGTGGAGCGGGTGGCGGGCAGGATCGCCTCGCGCGGTGACATGACGACGCCGCGCTTGCCGTGCGGGACGCGGTGGACCGTACGCGTACGTCCGGTGCACTGCACATGGTCCGTACGGACGAAGTCGCAGCCCAGCTCCTCCATGGTGGCCAGGAGGCGCGCGTAGTGGCCGGGGGCCAGCCAGTCGTCGCCGTCCAGGAAGGTCAGGTACTCGCCGCGCGCGGCGTCGAGGCCGGTGTTGCGGGCGGTGGCCAGGCCGCCGTTGGTCTCGTGTCTGACCAGGACCGCCCCCGGGAGGTCACGCTCGGCGCGCTGGAGGATCTCCGGCGTTCCGTCGGTCGAACAGTCGTCGACGAGGATGAATTCGAAGTCCTCGCGGGCGTTCGCGCGGAGGCTTCGAAGGGTGTCTGGGGCGTATGTCTGCACGTTGAAGAACGGCACGACGACAGAGAGCTTGACCACCTGCGTGACGCTAGGGCGCAGCGCGGCATTCGTTGCGACCGCCGGAGAGATGGCGGGTGAACGAAGAATGGCGGAATGGTTAACCCGTCTGCTTTCCGGGCTCCGACGCCGATCGTCGATGTGCTGTTAACCGTTTGTTGCGGCTGAGTTGGGCCGTCAATCGGAATGCCTCCCTAGTTTCGTCGGTGTGCCAGCAAGTACCAGCAAAGCCCTGCGGATCGCCGTGATCGCCGATTCCGATACGCGATGGAAATGGGGCGCCCTCACCGCCCGCCGTATCGCGCCGGAAGCCCGGATCGACGGTTTCCTGCTGCGCGGCCGGGCCACTCCCACACCGCGCCAGCTCGCCGAGGTCGGCGTGCCGGTCGACGGGGTGCGCGAGGTGACCGCCGCGGAATTCATCGGCGAGATCGATTACTCGGCGTACGACGTCGTCCTGCTCGCCCTCGTCGGCGGCGCCGTACAGGCGATGCTGCACGGCCTCGCACCGCTGTGGCCCGACACCGACCGACGACCCGTCCTCTGCACCGGTTACGTCGGTGTCGTGTACGAGAAGCTCGCCGACGGGCTGCTGCTGCGCCACGGCGCGGACATCGTCATCGCCAACTCCCGCCACGACGCGGAACGTTTCCGCGCGGTGTACGAGGGAGTGGGCGCGGACGCGTCGGCGGTGACGGAAGCCGCACTGCCGTTCCTGGGCGGCGACAGCTACACGGGTACGGACACCCGCACCGTCGTCTTCGCCGCCCAGCCCTCCGTGCCGCAGTCCCGCGCCGACCGCACGTACCTGCTGCGCCGCCTCGTCCAGCACGCCCGGCTGCATCCCGGCCGCGAGGTGCTGCTCAAGCTCCGCAGCAAGCCGGGGGAGCACACCACCCACATCGAGGAACTGCCGTACCAGAAGCTGGCGGCCCGCATCGAGGGTGGCGTACCGCCCAACTTCCGCCTCGTCTACGGACACATGGGCGAGGTCCTGGACCGCACCGACCTCCTCGTCACGGTCAGCTCGACCGCCGCCCTGGAGTCCCTGCACCGCCGCATCCCGACCGCCGTCCTCACCGACCTGGGCGTGCGCGAGGTCCTCGGCAACCACCACTTCCTCGGCTCCGGGTGCCTTGCCTCCTGGGACCAGCTGGACGCCGGTCACCGGCCGCGGGCCGACGAGGAGTGGCTGGCGAGCCAGGGAGTGGCGGCGGACGGCTCGTACGAGACGGCCTTCGACGCCGTACGAAAGCGGGTCACCGCACTCCTGGAGCGCCCCGGCCTGCCGCCGATCGCCCCCTACTACACCTCCGCCACCGCGCCGGGCTACCTCCCCGGCATCCTCGCCCGCCACCGCCTCGACGGCACGCAGACCGCCACCACCGACGTCACCGGCGTACGCCGCGTCCTGCGCGACACCGTACGGGAGGCGGCGCGCGGGGCGTACCGCCACGGGGTGCAGCGCGTGGCGCCCGTAATCCGCCGCATGGGAGAACTATGAGCAGCCGGCCGCAGACCGAAACCGACACCGAGCCCGTACGCCGGGTCCTGGCCGTCATCCCCGCCCGGGGCGGCTCCAAGGGCGTACCGGCGAAGAACCTCGCCCCGGTAGGGGGCGTGCCGCTGGTGGCGCGCGCCGTACGGGCGTGCCTGGGCGCCGGCCGGGTCACGGACGTCGTGGTGTCCACGGACGACCCCGCCATCGCGGCGGCGGCGCGCGGCGCGGGCGCCGAGGTGGCGCTGCGGCCGGCGGACATCGCGGGGGACACGGCGACCAGCGAGGCGGCCGTACTGCACGCCCTGGACACCCACGAGGCGCTGCACGGCGCGGTGGTGGACGTGGTGCTGCTGGTGCAGTGCACAAGCCCGTTCCTGACGAGCGAGGACGTCGACGGCGTCTGCGCGGCGGTCGTCGAGGACGGCGCCGACACGGCCCACACGGTGGCCCCCTTCCACGGCTTCGTCTGGCGGGAGGCCGAGGAGAGCCCGACGGAGGCCGACACGGCCGCTCACGCGGCGGGCGCGCTCCCGATGGCAGCCGTCGCGGTTGCCCCCGGCCCCCGGGAAGCCGACGGCCCGGCCGCCACCGCCGCCGATGCGGCGTCCCCGGCCGCCGAGGCACTCTCCGGCCCGGGCGGCCCGTGCACCATGGCCGACCACCCCACACCCGCCGGCGCGGACGGCGGCCAGGTCGCCGCTGCTCACTGTGCTGCCGGCGCGGACGGCGGTCCGGATGGCCTCGCCGACCACCACCGCCCCGCCGCCTCCGGCGGTCAGGGCGTGAATCACGACAAGAGCTTCCGGCCCCGCCGTCAGGACCGGCCGCAGGACTTTCTCGAGACCGGGGCGGCGTACGCCATGGACGCCGCCGGGTTCCGGAAGGCCGGGCATCGCTTCTTCGGGCGGACCGCGCTCGTCGTCACGGACCCGGCCCGCGTCCTGGAGATCGACGACCCGCACGACCTGGCCCGCGCCCGCGCCCTCGCGCCGCTGCTGGATCCGCGGGGCACCGACCTCCCCACCCGCGACGACATCGACGCCGTCGTCATCGACTTCGACGGCACCCAGACCGACGACCGGGTGCTGATCGACTCCGAAGGACGGGAACTCGTCGCCGTGCACCGCGGCGACGGACTCGGCATCGCGGCCCTGCGCAACGCGGGGCTCAAGCTGCTGATCCTGTCCACGGAACAGAACGCGGTCGTCGCCGCACGGGCCCGCAAGCTGCGCATCCCCGTGCTCCACGGCATCGACCGCAAGGACCTCGCCCTCAAGCAGTGGTGCGAGGAGCAGGGCGTCGCGCCCGAGCGCGTGCTCTACGCCGGCAACGACGTCAACGACCTCTCCTGCCTGGCCCTCGTCGGCTGGCCGGTGGCGGTCGCCAACGCCCACGACACGGTGCGCGCGGCGGCGCGCGCCGTGACGACCGTCCCCGGCGGCGACGGCGCCATCCGCGAGATGGCCGCCTGGATCCTCGGCCCTTCCCTCACCGGCCCCTCCCTTACCCCCACCCCGTAACTCACCTCCCCCCTAAGGAAAAGAACCACATGAGCACCAACTCCCGCCTGCGCACCCTCGGTTCCAAGACCGCGGGCCCCGGCCACCCCGTCTACGTCACCGGCGAGATCGGCATCAACCACAACGGCGACATCGAGAACGCCTTCGCGCTCATCGACGCCGCCGCCGACGCCGGCTGCGACGCGGTCAAGTTCCAGAAGCGCACCCCGGAGATCTGCACGCCGCGCGACCAGTGGGACATCGAGCGCGACACCCCGTGGGGCCGGATGACGTACATCGACTACCGCCACCGCGTCGAGTTCGGCGAGGACGAGTACCGCGCCATCGACGACTACTGCAAGAAGCGCGGCATCGACTGGTTCGCCTCCCCGTGGGACACCGAGGCCGTCGCCTTCCTGGAGAAGTTCGACGTGCCGGCCCACAAGGTCGCCTCCGCGTCCCTCACCGACGACGAGCTGCTGTGCTCCCTGCGCGCCACCGGCCGCACGGTCATCCTCTCCACCGGCATGTCGACGCCGCAGCAGATCCGCCACGCCGTCGAGGTGCTGGGCAGCAGCAACATCCTGCTCTGCCACGCCACTTCGACGTACCCGGCCAAGGCCGAGGAGCTCAACCTCCGCGTGATCAACACGCTTCAGGCCGAGTACCCGAACGTCCCGATCGGCTACAGCGGCCACGAGACCGGCCTCCAGACGACCCTGGCCGCCGTCGCCCTCGGCGCCGCTTTTGTTGAGCGCCACATCACCCTCGACCGCGCCATGTGGGGCTCCGACCAGGCCGCCTCCGTCGAGCCGGGCGGCCTGACCCGCCTGGTCCGTGACATCCGCACCATCGAGGCCTCCCTCGGTGACGGCGTCAAGAAGGTGTACGAGTCCGAGCTCGGCCCGATGAAGAAGCTGCGCCGGGTCGCGGGCGTCGTCGCCGAGGGCGCGGACCGCGAGCCCGTCGCGGTCTGACGGACAGACCCGACGGAGATACGGTCGTAGTCGCCGTGAACGGCACCCCCGCCGCCCCCGCCACCGAGGCCTCCGGGACGCTCGCCTTCGTGGAGAGCCCGGTCCAGCTCCTGAACGTTTTGGAGTGGGCCCATGCGAAGGCCGGGCCCCAGGCACAGACACAGCCGAACGACCTCACGGTCGTCGTCCTGTCACCCACCGACCCCATGACCCGCGGCCAGCTGCGGCGCATGGCGGAGCTCGCGCGCCACGAAGGGATGCGGGTGCGGTGGGAGGAGGCCCGGGGCGGGGCGGGGGCGCCGTTCCAGACGATCGGCGGGCTGGCGTCCGCCCTGCGCCGGGCGCGCCGCGTGGTGATCGGCGACCCGTTCTCGCGGTACGTACAGCTGCTGCTGACGATCACGCGCGCCCGTGACCTGGTCGTCGTCGACGACGGCACGGCCACCATGGAGTTCGTCGCCCAGCTCACCGGCGGCGAGCGCCTGGAGCGCTGGCACCGGCGCGGCGGCCGCCGGGGGCCGCGCGACCTGGTCTTCGGGCCGGTTTCGGCGATCGCGCGCCGCCGCCTCACCCCGTCCGGCAGCCGCGCGGTCGAGGTCTTCACCTCGATGCCCGTGGAGCAGGCCCCGGGGCTGACCGTCACCGCCAACGACTTCGGCTGGACGCGCGCCCGCTTCGGTCCGCCCCGCATCTCGCGCGGCGCCGACCTCGTCGGTACGTCGCTGGTCGAGACCGGCGTCGTCGACCCGGACCGGTACGTCGAGGCGGTCACCGCTCTGGCCCGCGCCCACGGGGCCACCCGCTATTTCGCGCACCGCCGGGAGAGCGCGCACAAGCTGCACCGCCTCGCCGTCGAGACGGGCCTGGAGATCGTCCGCCCCGACCTGCCGCTGGAGCTGATCGCCCGGCGCGGCCCGATCGGCCGCCTGATCCTCAGCTTCCCGTCAACCGTCGTACACACCCTCCCCCTCGCCCTCGCGGGCACGGGCGTACGGGTCGCGGTCTGCGACGTGAACCCGCTGTGGCTGCGGGACACTGCTTCGCCGCGCGCCCAGGGCTTCCTGTCGGGCGTCACGACCACGGCGCGCGACGTCCAGCACCTGCCCGCGCTGGGGCAAATGTCTAGTTAGTCACGTATGTGACCTTGACCACGTGTATCGCGCGTCCCGTCGGCGCCCCAGCGCGCCCGGGAACGGACCCGCTGGAGGGGAAAACACCAGGCCGGCACGGGAACGAGGAGCGGCGCAGCATACCCGCCCCCAGCGACGCTTATGCGCCTCGGAACCAGATTCTTTTCCCCTATGCGGCTGAAATTTCGTTGATCGCTGGTTAGTTACCCCCATAAGACGCCTACTCTTTCAGGGATGAGCCAGCTGATCTGCGAGTCCGAAGAAGCAGCACTGCCGGTGGCGCCCCAGCTCCCCGGCACGCTGCCCGAGAGCCTGCGCCTTGAGCTGATCGCCTTCCGTCGCGACCTGCACATGCACCCGGAGCTCGGCAACCAGGAGTTCCGCACCACCGCCGCGATCAAGGCCCGCCTGGAGCAGGCAGGCCTCACGCCGCGTGTGCTGCCCTCCGGCACCGGACTCATCTGCGACATCGGCACCGGCGCGGCCGGCTGGGACGGCGTACGCCCGATGCTGGCCCTGCGCGCCGACATCGACGCGCTCCCCATCCCGGACACCAAGACGGACGCGCCGTACCGCTCCACGGTCCCGGACCGCGCGCACGCGTGCGGCCACGACGTGCACACCACGGTGGTGCTCGGCGCCGGCCTGATCCTCGCCGAGCTGGACCGCCAGGGCGTGCTGACGCATCCGGTACGGCTGATCTTCCAGCCGGCCGAGGAAATGATGCCCGGCGGCGCGCTCGGCGTGGTCGAAGCCGGTGGGCTCGACGGCATCGGCAGGATCATCGCGGTGCACTGCGACCCCAAGGTCGACGCGGGCCGCATCGGTCTGCGTACGGGCCCGATCACCTCGGCCTGCGACCGCATCGAAATCACGCTGGACGGGCCCGGCGGCCACACCGCCCGCCCGCACCTCACCACCGACCTGGTCACGGCCGTCGCCAGGGTCGCCACCGACGTCCCGGCGCTGATCGCCCGCCGCGTCGACGCGCGCGCGGGCCTCGCAGTGACCTGGGGCCGCATCGAGTCCGGTCACGCCTGCAACGTCATCCCGCAGCGCGCCGTCCTCGCCGGCACCGTCCGCTGCCTGGACCTCCAGGCCTGGCACGAGGCGCCGGACCTGGTCCATGCCGCCGTCGACGAGGTCGCGAGCCTGCACGGCGCCAAGTCGGTGATCAACTACGTGCGCGGCGTCCCGCCCGTCGTGAACGAGCACGACGTCACCGAGCTGCTCGTCGCCGCCATGACCGCCAGGCGCGGACTGCACGCGATCGAGGACACCGAGCAGAGCCTGGGCGGCGAGGACTTCTCCTGGTACCTGGAGCAGGTTCCCGGCGCGATGGCCCGTCTGGGCGTACGCACTCCGGGTGACACGGCCCGGCGTGACCTGCATCGTGGTGATTTCGACGTGGATGAGGCCGCGATCGAGGCGGGGGTCGAGCTCTTCACCGCCGCAGTGCTGCTTGACGGACACCGTTCGTAATCAGCCACGGCGCCTTCCGTTCACGACGATCCGATAACAGCTGCCGTACGGTCGCTTATCCGGCATCTACGCGCGTTACGATCGCCGCGAAACCAGCGCCGGAAGAGGCGCTTCGGTCAGGTCGAAGGAGCCCTCCCTTGCGCCGCGTAACCAGGATTGCCACTGTGGCCATCGCGTCCACAGCCCTCGCGTTCTCCGCCACCGCGTGTGGCAAGACGTCGGACTCCGGCTCCGGCTCGAAGGAGCCCAGCGCCGCCATCGCGTACGACATCGGTGGCCGTGGTGACCAGTCCTTCAACGACGCGGCCTACGCCGGTCTGTCGAAGGCCGAGAAGGATCTGGACATCAAGGGCAACGACCAGGAGCCCTCCGAGGGCGAGTCGGACGCCGACAAGGTCCAGCGCCTCACCGAGCTGGCCCGTACCGGGAACAACCCGGTGATCGGTGTCGGCTTCGCCTACGCCCCGGCCATCAAGAAGGTCGCGCCGAAGTTCCCGAAGACCACCTTCGGCATCATCGACGACACCTCGGTGACCGGTAAGAACATCGCGAACATGGTCTTCAACGAGGAGCAGGGTTCGTACCTCGCCGGCGTCGCCGCCGCCAAGGCCACCAAGACCGACAAGGTCGGCTTCATCGGTGGTGTCGAGGTCCCGCTGATCAAGAAGTTCGAGGCGGGCTTCGCCCAGGGCGTCAAGGACACCAAGCCCGACGTCCAGGTGCTCAAGCAGTACCTGACGCAGCCGCCGAACTTCGACGGCTTCTCCAAGCCCGACCTCGGCAAGGCCGCCGCCCAGGGCCAGCTCGACAAGGGCGCCGACGTGATCTACCACGCCGCGGGCCTCGCGGGCTCCGGCTCGATCGAGGCGGCCGCCACCAAGGGCAAGTGGGCCATCGGCGTCGACTCGGACCAGTACACCCAGGCCGGTCTGGCGAAGTACAAGGACAAGATCCTGACCTCGGTCACCAAGGACGTCTCCGACGCGGTCTACAACCTGATCAAGTCGGTCAAGGACGGCAAGCCGCAGTCCGGTGAGGTTCGCTACGGCCTCGAGGAGAACGGCGTCGGCCTCTCCGACTCCAACCCGGAGTACAAGAAGATGACGGACCTCATCGCCGCCGTGGACAAGGCGAAGGCCGAGATCATCGCCGGCAAGATCAAGGTCAAGACCGCGCCGTAACGGCCCACCGGCCACGACGACGCGAGACCCGGGGGCCCGGGGAGGCGGTTTTCCGCCGCCTCTCCGGCCCCCGGGCCGCATCCGAATAAGCCCGCATCGCCCCGTCTTTTTGATATTTGGCAGTGCTACGCGCGTAGACACTCTCGCAGCGCGATAGTTTCGCCGCGCCCCAGCCTCCCTGCCTCCCGCTCCTTTCCGCCAAGGAGAGTGCGTCATCAACGCGTCCAGCCCGCCCCCCGCCGTAGAACTGCACGGCATCACCAAGCGCTTCCCCGGCGTCGTCGCCAACCACGACATCGACATCACCATCCGCAAGGGCACCGTGCACGCCCTCGTCGGTGAGAACGGTGCCGGAAAGTCGACCCTGATGAAGATCCTCTACGGCATGCAGAAGCCGGACGAGGGCACCATCACCATCGACGGGGAGCAGGCCACCTTCCACAGCCCCGCCGACGCCATCGCACGCGGCATCGGCATGGTGCACCAGCACTTCATGCTCGCCGACAACCTCACCGTCCTGGAGAACGTCGTTCTCGGCGGCGAGAAGCTCTACGGCATCGGCAACAAGGCCCGTAACAAGATCAAGGAGATCTCCCAGGCGTACGGACTGAACGTGCGCCCCGACGCCCTGGTCGAGAACCTCGGTGTGGCCGACCGCCAGCGCGTGGAGATCCTCAAGGTCCTCTACCGCGGCGCCCGCATCCTCATCCTCGACGAGCCGACCGCCGTCCTGGTCCCGCAAGAGGTCGACGCGCTCTTCGCCAACCTCCGCGAGCTCAAGTCCGAGGGCCTGACGGTCATCTTCATCTCGCACAAGCTGGGCGAGGTGCTGTCCGTCGCCGACGACATCACCGTCATCCGGCGCGGTACGACCGTGGGCACCGCCGACCCGAAGAAGACCACCACCAAGCAGCTCGCCGAGCTGATGGTCGGCACCGAACTCCCGTCGCCCGAGACCCGCGAGTCGACGGTCACCGACGTACCGATGCTCCGCATCCAGGACCTCCACCTGAACGCCATCGACCCCGACGGCGCCGTACGCGAGGTGCTGGCCGGGATCGACTTCACCATCCACAAGGGCGAAGTCCTCGGCATCGCGGGTGTCGAGGGCAACGGCCAGGCGGAACTCGTCGAGACGATCATGGGTCTGCGCACCCCGGACGGCGGTGCCATCACACTCGACGACACCGACATCTCGCGCGCGCCCACCCGCAAGCGCCGTGAGCGCGGCATCGGCTACATCCCCGAGGACCGCCACCGGCACGGCCTGCTGCTCGAAGCGCCGCTGTGGGAGAACCGCATCCTCGGCCACGTCACCGAGGAGCCCAACTCCAAGCGCGGGCTGCTCGACCTGAAGGCGGCCCGCACCGACACCGAGCGGATCGTGCGCGAGTACGACGTCCGTACGCCCGGTATCGAGGTCACCGCGGCCTCCCTGTCCGGCGGCAACCAGCAGAAGCTGATCGTCGGCCGCGAGATGAGCCACGCTCCCAAGCTGCTCATCGCCGCGCACCCCACGCGCGGCGTGGACGTCGGCGCGCAGGCGCAGATCTGGGACCAGATCCGCGAGGCACGCCGCGAGGGACTGGCCGTACTGCTGATCTCCGCCGACCTGGACGAGCTCATCGGGCTCTCCGACACCCTGCGGGTCATGTACCGCGGCCGCCTGGTCGCGGACGCCGACCCGGCCACCATCACCCCGGAGGAGCTGGGCTCGGCCATGACCGGCGCCGCCAGCGGTCATCTGGAGCACGCCCCGGAGGACGAGGCCTGATGAAGAAATTCGACAAGGACCGGCTGATTCTGGGCCTCGCCGGCCCAGTGCTCGCGCTGGTCGTCGCCATCGCGCTCACCTCGGTGGTGCTGCTCGCCTCGGGCCGCGACCCGTTCGAGCCGTACACGCTGATGGTCGAGAGTGCGCAGTACGCCGACATCCAGGTGCTCATCCTGAACCAGGCCGGCACGTACTACCTGGCGGCGCTCGCCGTGGCCATCGGGTTCCGGATGAACCTGTTCAACATCGGCGTCGACGGCCAGTACCGGCTCGCCGCGATGATGGCGGCCCTGGCCGGCGCCGCCGTCGAGCTGCCGGGTCCGCTGCACATCGCGATGATCGTGATCGTCGCGATGCTGACCGGCGCCTTCTGGGCCGGTATCGCGGGTGTGCTCAAGACGCTGCGCGGAGTGAGCGAGGTCGTCTCCACGATCATGCTCAATGCGATCGCCACCAGCCTGATCGCCTGGCTGATCCTCACCGACAACTTCGGTGTGCAGCTCCCGGGCTCCAACGACCTCACCACGGGTGAGATCGCGGAGTCCGGCTGGTTCCCGAGCGTCAGCATGGGTGACGGCGGCGAGATCTACGGCTTCACGTTCGTCGCCTTCGCACTCGGCGTCGTCTACTGGTTCATCCTCAACCGCACCCGCTTCGGCTTCGACCTGCGCGCCACCGGCGCCAGCGAGAGCGCCGCCGCGGCCTCCGGTGTCGACGCCAAGAAGATGATCCTCACCGCGATGCTCATCTCGGGCGGCGTCGCCGGTCTCGCCGGCATGCCGACGCTGCTGGGCGACACCCACACGTACAGCCTCAGCTTCCCGACCGGAATCGGCTTCACGGGCATCACCATCGCCCTGCTCGGCCGCAACAACCCGGTCGGCATCTTCTTCAGCGCACTGCTGATCGCGTTCCTGGACAAGGCGTCCGCCGCGCTCGACCAGTACGGCTACGAAAAAGAAATCGCCACGATCATGCAGGGCCTGATCGTGATCGCGGTCGTCGTCAGTTACGAACTCGTCCGCCGTTACGGGCTCCGCCGCCAGCAGCAGAAGGTGGGCGAGGAGCTCGCCGCAGCCGCCCGCAAGAACCGTGAGGAGGTGGCGGCGTAATGAGTACCAGCACTGTCTCCGCCGTGAGCGCGGCGCCGAAGAAGAGCGCCCGCCGCAAACTGTCCGTACCCGTCATCCTGCTGATCATCGCGGGCGGTCTCGCCCTGGTCTCGCTGGTCCGCATCATCAGCGGCGCCGACGACCTGACCTCGGTCGGCCAGGTCTCCGGCGCGCTCCAGCTCGCCATCCCGATCGGCCTCGCCGGTCTAGGCGGCCTGTGGGCCGAGCGCGCGGGCGTCGTCAACATCGGCCTCGAAGGCATGATGATCCTGGGCACCTGGTTCGGCGCGTACGCCGGCTACCAGTGGGGCCCGTGGACGGGTGTCGCCTTCGGCATCCTCGGCGGCGCGATCGGCGGTCTGCTGCACGCGATCATCACGGTCACCTTCGGCGTGAACCACATCGTCTCCGGTGTGGCCATCAACATCCTCGCCGTGGGCGCCACCCGCTACCTGTCCAACTTCACCTTCGACCAGGTCGAGGGCGGCTCCTCCAAGCAGTCCCCCCGCATCGACGAGATCACCAAGGTCACCGTCCCAGGGCTGTCCGACTGGCTACAGGACATCCAGGGCAAACACTGGTTCTTCATCTCGGACGTCGCCGGCGTCCTCGGCGGCCTGCTCACGAACCTCTCCCTGCTGACCATCTTCGCGCTGCTGCTGATCCCGGCGACCATCTGGATCCTGTGGCGTACGGCGTTCGGCCTGCGGCTGCGCTCCTGCGGTGAGAACCCGATGGCCGCCGAGTCCCTCGGCGTGAACGTCTACAAGTACAAGTACATCGCCGTCGTCGTCTCCGGCGGCCTGGCCGGCCTCGCGGGCGCGTTCCTCGCCATCGTCGCGACCGGCATCTACCAGGAGGGCCAGACCGGCGGCCGCGGCTACATCGGTCTCGCCGCGATGATCTTCGGCAACTGGATGCCGGGCGGAATGGCGCTCGGCGCGGGCCTCTTCGGCTTCACCGACAGCCTCAAGCTGCGCGGCGGCGCCGAGAACGTCCACGCGATGCTGCTCCTGCTGGCGATCCTGCTGCTGCTGGTCGTCTTCTGGCAGCTCTACAAGAAGAAGTACCTCCCCGCGGCGATCTCCGCCGTGGCCGCCGTGCTCCTCTTCACCTGGTACGCGTTCACCGACGAGGTCCCGAGCCAGTTCGTGGACGCCGCGCCGTACATCACCACGCTGCTCGTCCTGGCGCTCTCCGCGCAACGGCTGCGGATGCCCAAGGCCAACGGCATGCCGTACCGGAAGGGCCAGGGCAAATGACGGACGCCGCGGTTCCAGCCGACTGGGAAGCCCTGCGGGAGGCGGCGCGCGAGGCCATGTCCCATGCGTACGCCCCGTACTCGGGCTTCCCGGTCGGCGCCGCGGCCCTCGTCGACACCGGCCGCATCGTCACCGGCTGCAACGTGGAGAACGCCTCGTACGGCCTCTCCCTGTGCGCGGAATGCGGCCTCGTCTCGCAGCTCAACGCCACCGGCGGCGGCCGCCTGACGCACTTCACCTGCGTCGACGGCCGGGGCGAGATCCTGATGCCGTGCGGCCGCTGCCGCCAGCTGCTGTACGAGTTCGGCGGCCCCGCGCTGCTGCTCGACACGTCGGCGGGTATCCGTACCCTCGCCGACATGCTCCCCGACGCCTTCGGCCCCCAGCACCTGGCGCCCGGCACCCCGGAAGGAACCCGATAAACCCCATGGACGTCATCTCCGTAATCCGGACCAAGCGCGACAAGGGCGAACTGAGCCTCGAGCAGATCGACTGGGTCATCGACGCCTACACGCGCGGTGAGGTCGCCGACGAGCAGATGTCAGCGCTCGCGATGGCGATCCTGCTCAACGGCATGAACCGCGTCGAGATCGCCCGCTGGACCGCAGCGATGATCAACTCGGGCGAGCGCATGAACTTCGCGCAGCTCTCCCGCCCCACCGCCGACAAGCACTCCACCGGCGGCGTCGGCGACAAGATCACGCTGCCCCTCGCACCCCTGGTCGCCGCCTGCGGTGCGGCCGTACCCCAGCTCTCGGGCCGGGGCCTCGGTCACACCGGCGGCACGCTCGACAAGCTGGAGTCGATCCCCGGCTGGCGCGCGCTGCTCTCCAACGAGGAGATGCTGAACGTCCTCGAATCGACCGGCGCGGTCATCTGCGCGGCGGGCGACGGCCTGGCCCCGGCCGACAAGAAGCTGTACGCGCTGCGCGACGTCACCGGCACGGTGGAGGCGATCCCCCTGATCGCCTCCTCCATCATGTCGAAGAAGATCGCCGAGGGTACGGGCTCGCTCGTCCTGGACGTGAAGGTCGGCTCCGGCGCCTTCATGAAGAACATCGAGGACGCCCGCGAGCTCGCCGCCACCATGGTGGGCCTGGGCACGGACCACGGCGTACGCACGGTGGCCCTGCTCACCGACATGACGACGCCCCTGGGCCTGACGGCGGGCAACGCCCTCGAGGTCCGCGAATCGGTAGAGGTCCTGGCGGGCGGCGGCCCCTCCGACGTCGTCGAGCTCACCCTCGCGCTCGCCCGCGAGATGCTCGACGCGGCGGGCCTCAAGGACGCCGACCCGGCCAAGGCGCTCGCCGACGGCTCCGCGATGGACGTCTGGCGCCGCATGATCGCGGCCCAGGGCGGCGACCCGGACGCGGCCCTCCCGGTCGCCCGCGAGCAGCACGTGGTCCACGCCTCCGAGTCCGGCGTCCTCACCACCATGGACGCGTACGCCGTGGGTGTCGCGGCCTGGCGCCTCGGCGCGGGCCGCGCGCGCAAGGAGGACCAGGTCCAGGCGGGCGCGGGCATCGAACTCCACGCCAAGCCGGGCGACAAGGTCACCGCGGGCCAGCGCCTGATGACCCTGCACACGGACACCCCGGAGAAGTTCGAGTACGCCCTGGAAGCCCTGAACGGCGGGGTCCTCACCGCCCCCGAGGGCACGGAGTTCACCCCGAACCCGATCGTGCTGGGCCGCATCGCCTGACCCGTACGACGTGCACGACCGAGCGGGACCGGTGGAAGCCACCGGTCCCGCTCTTCTCGTCCACCGATGAGTTACCGACGCCGCCAGGGTCTCCCTCATGTGGATGCCACGATGCCGACCGTTCTCGTCGTCGTCGGCCGGGTGACCCCGGCCGACGTCCCTCGTCTGTGCGACGAACTCGACAGCCTGCTGTACGCATCAGGGGCCACCGAGGTCATCTGTGACGTCACCGGACTGACCCACCCGGACCTCACCGCCGTCGAGGCCCTGGCCCGCCTACGGCTCACCGCCCGCAGGGCCGGCTGCCGGCTGCGGCTGTGCGGCGTCCGCCAGGACCTGCTGATGCTGCTGCGCCTGGCGGGCCTCAGCGACGTCGCCTAGGGCCTTGGGTCAGCGCGGTAACCCCTGCGGCGCGATCACCCGATGGGTTATTTCCGCAAAAGCGGAGAAGGCCTGTTGACGCAAGTCAATGCCGCTGAAAGGCCGCCACGGCCCAAAGGCTCCAAATGGCCGAACAGGCGAGTCCAGCGTGATTTTCCAACTGGCGTTCTGACAAAGTTCACTCCTGCTTTCGTCGCCTTGTTTCCCATCCGAAATCCGCGGTTGCTTTCTCGGTCAGGAGCCGCACGTGCTGCAAAGAAGTTGGACCGAGCAGAGCCAACTGACGGTTTTTCACCTTGTTCAGCCGGTGGAAGGGGGAGTCGCGCGCGTTGTCACCGATCTCGTCAGAGCGCAGACGCGCGAGGGCCTGCGGACCGTTGTCGCCTGCCCGCCGGGCGGAGCGCTGGCGACCGAGGCCGCCGAGGCAGGAGCGTACGTACACACCTGGCCTGCCGTACGCGCTCCCGGTGCCGGCCTGGCCGGCGAAGTCATGACCGCGGCACGGCTGATCCGCCAGAGCCGCCCCCATGTCGTGCACGCCCACAGCGCCAAGGCCGGGCTCGCGGGCAGGCTGGCCGTACGCGGCCGGGTGCCGACGGTTTTCCAGCCGCACGCCTGGTCCTTCGAAGCGGTGCAGGGCCGCGAGGCGGCACTCGCCCTCACATGGGAGCAGTACGGGACCCGTTGGAGCTCAAGGACCCTGTGCGTCAGCGAGACCGAGCGTAAAACAGGCGAGGAGGCCGGCATCGCCGCCCGCTGGTCGGTGATCCGCAACGGCATCGACCTCCGCCACTTCCGCCCCGACGAGGGCGCGAGCCGCGCCCCCGCCCGCGCCGCCCTGCCCCTGCTGACCGGGATGGCCGCCGGAACCCCCCTGGTGGTCTGCGTAGGCCGCCTGTGCCGCCAGAAGGGCCAGGACATTCTGCTGCGGGCCTGGCAACAGGTGGCCCGGGCGGTACCCGGCGCCCGGCTGGTCCTGGTGGGCGACGGCCCGGACCGCGACCAACTGATGTCGGACCCCCACCCCGGCGTGCTCTTCGCCGGCGCGAGCCGCGATCCCCGCCCCTGGTTCCACGCGGCCGACATCGTGGTCCTCCCGTCCCGCTGGGAGGGCATGGCCCTTGCTCCGCTCGAAGCCATGGCCTGCGGCAGGCCGGTCGTGCTTTCCGACGTCAGCGGCGCCCGGGAGAGCCTGCCGCCCGGTCACGAAGCCCACTGCCTCGTACCGCCCGAGGACCCGGCGGCCCTGGGGGCGGCACTCACCAAGCTGCTGAACAACCCCGGTCTCCGGGACGCCCTCGGCCGTGCGGCGCAGACCCACACCCGGTCGACCCGCGACGTACGGGAGACCGCCGCAGCCGTCTGTGGCCTCTATCGGGAACTTCTCAGCCCGCACCGACCCATGACGAGGAGGCGCACCGAGCGATGACGACGGAGAGTGCGTTCGCGCCCAACACCGCCCAGGCCACGGCCGTACCGCTCACGGCTCCGTCCGTCCACCCGCCACGCAGCGCCACCGGCCGCCGCCCCGTACCCCTCGCCCCACGGAGCATCCGGCGCGGCCCCGTCGCGGGCCTCCTGGCCGCCGACGCCCTCGCGCTGGCCCTCACCCTGGCCCTGATGCCGTGGCCGGCCGTGGTGTTCGCCCCGCTCGCGACACTCATGCTGGCACTGCACACGTACCGCGGCCTCTATCGCGCACGCCTGTCCCCCTCAGCGCTGGCCGAGCTCCCCCCGCTCCTCATCCTCGCCCTGATCCAGTGGTACGCCACAGCGGAGGCCCTCAGCACGTACGCCCCGGAGCACACCGTCACCTGGGCAACGATCACCCTCGCGACCGCCACGCAGACAACCCTCACCTGCACCTCCCGCGCCCTGGTCTACCGGACCCGCCGCAGGACGGCCGCCCGGCGCCCGCAGTCGGCACTGATCGTCGGCCGCGGCCCGGTGGCCCAGCAGGTCACGGCGGCCCTCCACGAGCGGCCCGAGTACGGACTGCGCCCGGTCGGCAGAATCGACGCCTCACCCACGGACGCCACCGAAAAACTCCCCGTCCTCGCCACCCTGGAGGACGTCAGCCGCGCGATCATCCAGAACTCCGTACGCCACGCCGTCTTCACCCACCCGCCCGAGCAGGCCCCCGACGCGACAGCGCTGGTCGCGCTCCTCACCGAGCACGACTGCCACCTCTGGCGCGTAACCGACCACACGCACCACCCCGACCACCTCTGGGGTTTCGCCGTACAACCGCTCCACACCCGGCTCCACAGACCAGTGGCACACGCGGCCAAGCGAGCGATGGACGCCTCCGTCGCCGCGCTGGCGCTTCTCGCGACAGCTCCCGTGATGGCGGTCTGCGCCCTGGCTGTACGCCTCTCCGACGGCCCCGGCGTGATCTTCCGCCAGGAGCGCATCGGCCGCGACGGCCGCCCCTTCACCCTCCTGAAGTTCCGTACGCTCAGCCCGGCCGACGAGCACGAGTCCGCCACCCGCTGGAGCGTGGCCACGGACCGCCGTATGAGCTCGACAGGCAACATCCTCCGCCGCACGTCCCTCGACGAACTTCCCCAGCTCTGGAACGTCCTGCGCGGCGACATGAGTCTGGTGGGCCCCCGCCCCGAACGCCCGTACTTCGTCTCCAAATTCAGTCACGCCTACCCCGGCTACCAGGCCCGCCACCGCATGCCCGTGGGCATCACCGGCCTGGCCCAGGTGAACGGACTGCGCGGCGACACCTCGATCGAGGACCGCGCCCGCTTCGACAACCTCTACATCGAGACCTGGTCGCTCTGGCAGGACGTGTGCATCCTCATGCGCACCGCCGCTTCCCTGTTCCGGCTCGGAGGCAGCTGAGCATGACGGCCGTGTGGACCACACCACTACCGCGCGTCGACCGACTACCGCTCCTGCCCCTGATCGCCACAGTGCTGCTGCTGGCAGCGCCGATCCAAACCGCAGGAGCGGGCACATCGGCGAACATCACGCCGGCGGACCTGGCCTCGTGCGCCCTTGTCCTGACAGCTCTGGCCAAAGCACTACACGAACGCCGACGCCCACTCACCCTCACCGCCGCGCTGGTCCTGGGCCTCCCCGCCGTCGCCATCGCCGTGGCAACGGCAACCGCCACGGACCCCACAGCCGCCCTCACCGGATTCGCCCGCTACCTCCAGGTCTTCGTCCTGGTCCCCGCAGCGGTGGTCCTCCTCCTCCGCACCCCGAACCACTTCCGCGTCATCACGACCGCACTGATCGCCCTGGCGGTAGCCCAAGGAGCCACAGGGGTCTACCAGTACGCGACCAACACAGGCGCGTCGTACATGGGCGAGGACATCAGGGCAGTAGGCACCTTCGGCGCCACCGACGTCATGGGAATGGCCACGGTGGTCTCCTACGGTCTCCTGGCAGCCCTGGCCCTGGCACTGCGCCCCCCCAAGAACGCTCACCCGTACCTGCGCCCGACCGCCACGGCCACAGCAGCAGCACTGACCATCCCCTTGGCGCTCTCCTTCAGCCGAGGAGCCTGGATCGCCACCCTCGCCGCAGCCTTCGCCATGATCCTCCTCACGGGCCGGCGCCAGGCGGTACGAGCCCTGACCACCCTCACAGCAGCCTCGGTCATCCTCGTAGGCGGCTTCGGCATCGGCTCCGAGATGATCTCCCAACGCCTCACCAGCATCACGGAGGTGACCGAAGCGCCCGACCGCTCGGTCACCGACCGCTACACCATGTGGACCGCCGCGGTGAGCATGTGGCAGGACCGCCCCGCCACCGGAGTAGGCCTCAAGGGCTTCCCCGCCCACCGTGACGCCCACGCGTCGATCGCTCTCTCCTCAGGCAGCGACACCGCGGGAGCGGGCCAGACGTTCCACAAACAAGCCCTGCTCTCCCCGCACAACATGTACCTCCTGGTCCTCAGCGAACAGGGCCTGATCGGCCTCACCGCATTCCTGGCCGGCTGGGCAGCGATCCTCCTGACAGCCCTACGCAGACTGACCCGAGCCCCCCAAAAAGCAGCGGACTGCGGCCTGGCAGCAGTAGGCCTGGCAACCTGGCAGACGGTCGACTTCCTCTACGCCGACATCGGCGGCCCCTCGACCGTCCTCACCGGAATCATCCTGGGCCTGGCCGCCTGGTGGGCCCTGGCGCCGTCCGAGGAGAGGGCATGACCGACGCCCCCGCCCACCCGACGCGGGCACTCGACGAGCCCGACCCCGCCCCGCGAAACACGGTGCCAGGAGGGGACGTGCCGGGGCGCTCCCCGCAGGGCGTCGAACGCAACGAGCCCGAAGAAACAACGCGCTACCCGAACGTTCGGCGCCCGAGGAGACGCCACGGCGCGGCACCGACCCCAGAGCCCCGGGACCCGCATCCGCCGAAGCTGGGCCGGTTTCTGGCGCGGGCCGCCGCCGTCACCGCCGGCCTGACCGCGGCAGGGGCGCTGCTGGGTCTGGTACGGGACCAGGCCATCGCCCACCTCTTCGGCGCGAGCGTCGACAGCGACGCCTTCCTGATCGCCTGGACCCTGCCCGAGATGGCGTCAACCCTCCTCATCGAGGACGCGATGGCGCTGCTGCTGGTCCCCGCCTTCAGCCACGCCATCGCCCGCCGCGCCGCCCAGCGCGACGCGGTAAGAGCGCTGGTCCTGGCCACCCTGCCCCGGCTGTTCGCCCTGCTGTCCTGCGCAGCCGGGGCCCTGATCCTCGGTGCGCCCTGGCTCGTCAAAGTCCTCGCCCCCGGCTTCAGCAACCCCCAACTGGCCACCGACTGCACCCGCCTCACAGCGGTGACCGTACTGACCTTCGGCATCACCGGATACTTCAGCGCCGCCCTGCGCGCACACGGCAGGTTCTGGCAACCGGCCGGCGTCTACGCCGCGTACAACCTAGGCATCATCGTCACGATGCTGACGCTGCACTCCCTCTGGGGCGTACGAGCAGCCGCGGCCGGGGTGGCGGCAGGCAGCCTCCTGATGATCCTGACCCAACTCCCCACATTCCTACGCCTGGTAAAGCCAACCCGCACCCGCACCCGCACCCGCACCCGCACCCGCACCCGCACCCGCACCCGCACCCGCACCCGCACCACCATCCCCCCACTCCTGGGCACAGCCGTCCTGGCCCCGGTGGTTCTCTTCGCGGTGAGCCGCCAGGCCCAGGTCCTGGTAGAGCGCTTCCTGGCGTCCTCCCTCCCCGGCGGCGCCATCTCGCACCTGAACTACGCGCAGAAGGTCGCGCAGATGCCGATGGTGCTGTCGCTCATGATCTGCACGGTGACGTACCCCGTCGTAGCAAGAGCCATGGCCGAAGGAGACCAGCAAGGAGCCCGCCGCAGGGTGGAAAGAGACCTGGCCCTGGCCGCGATGGTCGTCCTCCTCGGGACAGCGCTGGTTCTCGGCTACGCGCCGCAGATCATCGAAGTACTCTTCGAACGCGGCGCGTTCGACGCCCAGGACACAGCCACGACGGCAACCGTCATGCGCGTGTACGCGGCCGGCCTCCTGGGCCACTGCCTGGTGGGCGCCCTGAGCAGGCCGTTCTTCTCCACCAGCCGCCCCACCTGGTACCCGGCCGCCGCAATGGCCGCAGGCCTGGTCGTCACCACCGCCACAGGCGCCGCCGCGGTCGGCAGCTTCGGCGTACACGGCATCGCGGCGGCGAACGCAGTCGGCATCACCACGACGGCGCTGCTCCTGCTCACCGGCCTTGGCTCGCGCGTGGTCCCCGTACGGGTACGGGCCATCACCGCATCCCTCGGCCGCCTGATGCTCGCGGCGGCAGCGGCGGCCACGGCGGGCGCGGCGGCCGCCCCGAGGATGTCGGACCCGCTGCTGAGCCTGACAGTCGGCTGCGTCCTCGTCCCGACCGTATTCGTCCTCTGCGGACTCGCGGTAAGAGCCCCAGAGGTCGTTCACCTGCTGGCCCAAACCCGACAGAGGTTCCACCATGGCCACTGAAACGACAACGCGCACCGCCCAACGCCCCGTACGCACCCCCCGCCCCCACCGCCGGCCATGGATCTGGATGTACCACTCGGTGGCCGACCCGGCGGACGACCCGTACGGCATCACCGTCGCCCGCGAACGCCTCGACCGGCACCTGACCTGGCTGCGCCGCCGAAGACTCACCGGAGTCGACGTAGGCACACTCCTGCGAGCCCACGCGGCGGGCCGCGCCGGCCACCTGGTCGGACTGACCTTCGACGACGGATACGCCGACTTCCTGCACGAGGCGCTGCCGGTGCTGCGCCGGCACGCGTTCACGGCGACGGTGTTCGTCCTGCCCGGCCGCTGCGGCGGCTCCAACGAGTGGGACGCGCTGGGCCCGCGCAAGCGGCTGCTCACGGCGGAGGAAATCAGAACGGCCGCAGCAGCCGGCATGCGGATCGGCTCGCACGGCCTCTACCACCAGAACCTCACCGCACTGTCCGACACCGACCTGCGCCAGGAAACCCTCCACAGCCGGGAGTTGCTCCGCGAGATCACCGGCACCGCCCCGGACAGTTTCTGCTACCCGTACGGCATCGTCGACGACCGCGTGGCAGACGCGGTACGCGCCGCCGGCTACACCTACGGCTTCGCGATCGCCCCCGACCCGCCGCTCGGCACGTACGCCCTGCCCCGAACGCACATCAGCCACGCCGACCGGGGCCTTCGCCTCCGGGCGAAGCGGCTGCGCCACCGTTTCGCCGTACGGGGTCCAGGCCGATGAAGGCACTGCACATCATCACCGGCCTGGGCACCGGAGGCGCCGAACAGCAACTGCGGCTGCTGCTGCGGCACCTGCCCGTACCCTGCGACGTCGTTACGCTGACGAACCCGGGCCCGGTGGCGAGAGGGCTGCGCGCGGACGGCGTCCGGGTCGCCCACCTGGGGATAAAGGGCAACCGGGACCTCAAGGCCCTGCCCGCGCTGACGAACCTGATCCGACGCGGGAAGTACGACCTGGTCCACACGCACCTGTACCGCGCCTGCGTCTACGGGCGGATCGCCGCACGGCTGGCCGGGGTCAAAGCCACGGTCGCCACGGAACACTCCCTCGGCCAGTCGGAGATCGAGGGCCGCCCGCTCACCCGCGGCGCCCGCGCGCTGTACCTGGGCACCGAACGCCTGGGCTCCGCCACCGTAGCCGTCTCCGACACCGTTGCCGGACGGCTGCGCGACTGGGGTGTACCGGCCGCGCGCATCCACGTGGTGCCCAACGGCATCGAAGCCGCGCACTTCCGCTTCGACGCCGCACGCCGCCTCACCACCCGCGCACAACTGGGCGTCCCCGCCGACGCGTTCGTGGTCGGCGGGGTGGGCAGGTTCGTCCCCGGCAAGCGGTTCGACGTACTGGTCCGAGCGGTCGCGGCCCTGCCCGGCGCGTGGCTCTTGCTGGCCGGCGACGGCCCCGAGACAGGCGCACTGCGCACGCTGACCGCGCGCCTGGGAGCCACGGACCGCATCCGCTTCCTGGGCGACTGCTCTCGCGACACCGGCGGCGTCACCAAGGCCCGCAGCCGTACGCCCCGCGTTCGCGTCCCCGCGATGCTCTGCGCCGTCGACGTCTTCGTCTCGACGTCGCGCGAGGAGGCCTTCGGCCTGGCCGTGGTGGAGGCCCTGGCCGCAGGCCTGCCCGTACTGCACCGGACCTGCCCCGCCATCGACGACCTGCCCCCGGGCCACGCCCCCGGCGCCCGGCGCATCACCGGTGACGTCGGCGAGCTGACGGCGGCGCTGCGCCGGCAGATGGAGGGCGGAGCACGGCGCCTGGTTCCGCCGCCGGCCGTCGGCCACTACGACATCGCGCGCAGCAGCGCACGCCTCATGGACGTGTACGAACACGCCCTCACTTCCACTGCCTCCGCTCCCTCGACCAGGAGAAAAACACACCAATGACCGAGTCACCCGACCAGCCGCAGCCGCAGCCCGCCGCCCCCGGACGGATCACCCGGCTCCTCACGAAGACCACACAACACATCAAAGCCACCACCCTCCCCGCGTGGTGGCCCGTCCCCGTCTGCGCCCTCCTCGGCACACTGTGCGGAGTGTCGTACGGCGCCCTCAAGACCTCGGAGTACACCGCCACCAGCTACGTCGTAGCCGTCCCCGCCAAGGGCATCGAGCCCACCGCGGCCCTCGGCTACGCCCAGGCCTACGGCCGTATCACCACCAGCGACTCCACCCTCGCGTACGCGCGCGTGGCCGCGGGAGTCCCGCCGAAGGCGCTGCGTACACAGGTCAGCACGCAGACCTCCCCCGACTCGCCGATGATCGCGATCACCGGCACCGCCGCCAAGCCGGCTGCGGCGGCGGACATCGCCAACGCCGTGGCGGAAGCCGTCCTCGTCAGCAGCAACCACGTCTCCAAGAACACCGGCGTGAAGCTGCTCGTCTTCTCCCGCGCGATCGCACCGGCCGAGCCGGCCTCCCCGTCCGTCCCGATCAGCGCCGCCGTGGGCGGGAGCACCGGCGGCCTGATCGGCGGCCTGGCGCTCCTCGTACGGCCGAGGCGCCCCCGCACGACCGCGTCGGTGCCCGCACCCTCCACGGCCCACGCCACGGCCAACACCAACACCAACGCCGAGCGGGAGCTGGTGTGATGGCCCCCGGCGACCAGCGGACCCGGGGCCTCACCGTCACGCTGTGCCGCGACCCCGCCCGGTTCGCCGCGCTCCAGCAGGAATGGGACGGACTCCACCGCCGCTGCGCCGCCGCCACACCCTTCCAGAGCCACGCCTGGCTCCACTCCTGGTGGCTCTCGTACGGGACGAACGGCCGGCTACGCGTCGTACTGGCCCGCCGCGACGGCCGGCTGATCGGCGCGGCGCCGCTGATGCTCGTGCACCGCCCGATGCCGCTGCTCGTCCCCATCGGCGGCGCGATCTCGGACTTCTCCGACGTACTGGTCGACGCGAACGAGCCAAAGAACGCCATCACCGCACTGGAACGCGGACTCGACCGAGCGGCCCGCCAGGCGGTGATCGACCTGCGCGAGGTACGGCCCGGCGCTGCGGCCGAGCTGCTGTACGAGCGATGGACCGGCGCCCGGGCCCAGCTCACGGACTCGACGTGCATGGAGCTGCCCGCCGAGCCGATCGACGCGCTCCTCAAACGGATGCAGAGCAACCGCGCCCAGCGGGTACGGGCCAAGCTGCGCAAGATCGACGCACTGAGGATCGAGGAGCGCGAGGTCCCTGAGCACGACGTACCCGGAGCCATCGGCCGCCTCCTTCACCTGCACGAACTCCAGTGGCGGGGCCGCGGCGTCAACGTGGAGCACCTCAGACCGCGATTCGCCGAGCACCTGGGGCGCGCCGGGCGGCGGATGCTGCGCGACGGTGACGCGGCGGTCACGGAGTTCCGGCTGGACGGCGACGTGGTGGCGGTGAGCATGACGCTCCAGTCCGGCCTCCTGTCCGGCGGCTACCTGTACGGCGCCGATCCGGCACTCCGCGACAAGAAGGTGGACGTCACGGCGATGCTGCTGCGCCACGAGGCACAGCTGGCCGCGGGCTCGGGCCGCGGCGTGCTGAGCCTGCTGCGCGGGTCGGAACCGTACAAGAACCACTGGCGGCCGGCGACGGTCACCAACCAGCGGCTGCTGCTGGCCCGGTCCGGCCTGGAACCCCTGCTGCGCATGCGCGAGTCGCAGGTGACCATGCGGGAGCGGGCCGCCGAGACCGTGAGCACGCGCTTTCCGGCGGCGCGTGACTGGCGTGACCGGGTGAACAGCTGGCGGGCGGACGGGGCCGTCAGGGCTTCCAGTGCTTCGGGATCCCGGGCTTCACACAGACCGTGAAGTCCTTCATCCACTGGTTGATCCATTCGCCCATTTCGATGGGCACGCACCATTTCTCGTCCCGTTCCTCGTCGGACGGCTTTCCCGGAGGATCGGTCGGCGTGGGCCTGACCGGCTTGATCTCCGCGGGCTTCGGCACGGAAGGCGCGGGGGCCTGAGGCGGCGCGGGCGTCGGCGTGTCGGGCGTCGGCGTGTCGGGCGTCGGCGTACCCGGCGTCTGCATCCCGGGCGGCTGCCACCCGAACAGCTTCGAGCGGAAGACTTCCGACGACTGCGGGTTCTCGTCGCACTGCCAGACGCCGTGCGGGCAGTAATCAGTGATCGTCTGGTACAGCGGCTTGTGCTCGTCCATCCAGTCGAGCATCCGCCTCATGTACTCCGGATTGTCGCCGTTGCGGAAAAGCCCCCACTCCGGATACGAGATCGCCTTCTTGTGCTCGGCGGCGAAGTCGACCTGCTTCTGCAGCCCGTACGGATCCGACACCTGTTGGTCGAAGGTGTCGCCGGGAGGCTGGTCGTACGAGTCCATGCCGATGATGTCCACGACGTCGTCGCCCGGATAGCACTCGGTCCACGGAATCGCGTCGATGCCGCGGTTCGGGGCGAAGTCGAAGCGGAACTTCTGGCCGGGAACGGACCGCATCGCCGCGACGATGCGGTTCCAGTACGTCTTCCAGGCATCGGGGTCCGGTCCGCAGCGATGCGAGTACGTCGTGCCGTTCATCTCCCAGCCGAGGACGATCACCGTGTCCGGTACGCCCAGTTCCACCAGGCGTGTGGCCAGCTTCTGGTAGTGGTGGTCGAAGGCGCCGCCGGCGCCCTCCTGGAGGAGCCCGCGGACCTCGTCGTCGGAGAGGCGCTCCTCGTTCCGCTCCAGCATGGGCACGTTGAGCACGAACATGCGGTCCTGCGCACCGCGCCGCCAGTCCGCCCAGGAGCGCAGGAAGCCGGGGCGGCCTTCGATGTTCTCCCAGAGATCGCCCGGCAGGTAGGTGTGCCCGACCGAGAGTTCCGCACCGCCCAGCCACTGGGACAGTTCAGCCATCCGTGTCACGCCGTCGGGCCCGTAGTCGAGATACGCGCCAATGGAGGGCGGGGGATTCTCCGGATCCTCTGAGGTGTAGGTGTTTTCGGTGGGCGGTGCTGCTTCGGCCGCTCTTCCTCCGAGAACACCACCGGCGACGACGAGACTTATGGCAACCGTCCCGATGCAGGTGCCGGTGAGACGGCGCCTCTTAGCCATGACTCCTCCTACGATCGGTCGTTCTTACCGACGCGTCCGACAGTAGGCAGAAAGTCTTACTAATGGGCTGTCCGCATGCTTGTCAGTAGGCCATTGGCGATACGGGCCCCCTCGAACTCGGCCACTCGGGTGAAATTCCTCAGGACAGGTCGAAGGCGAAACGCAGGGCGCGCACCCGGTTGTCGAAATTCGAGTCGACAAGTTCCGGAATCCCCACCGCCCGCAGATCCCGCGGCCGGGTCAGCAGCTCGTGGAACAGGGCCTTCATCTCCTGCCGGGCCAGATGTGACCCCAGACAGTAATGCGGCCCGCCACCGCCGTACCCCAGATGCGGATTCGGGTCGCGGGTGATGTCGAAGACATCGGGATTCGTGAACACCGCTTCGTCGCGATTGGCCGAAGCGTAAAAGAGCACCACCTTCTCGCCCGGACGGAACTCCCGTCCGCCCAGGGAGCATTCAGCAATGACCGTCCGGCGGAACTGGATGATCGGCGTCGAGTGGCGGACGATCTCGTCCACCGCCCCGTCGGCGTACCGGTCGAAGTCGGACACCAACAGGGCGCGCTGCTCCGGGTGTTCGGTCAGCAGTGCCAGCCCGTGGGCGATTGCGTTTCGGGTGGTTTCCACCCCGGCGACAAGCAGCAGCGAGAAGAAGGCGCCGAGCTGACGGGAGGAGAGCGACTGGCCGTCGATATCCGCACGTACCAGCGCCGAAATGAGGTCGTCCGTGGGCCGGCGGCGGCGCTCACGGGCGAGTTTCGCCATGACGAGCTGCATATGGGCCAGGGCCCGCAGACCGCGCCCCGGCACCCGCAGCCTGGCCCGCAGGCCACGCTTCACGCCGACATTCTCGGACGCGTGGTTCACGCGGTCGGCGATCTCCGGGCGGTAGCGTTCCGGGATGCCCATCAGGTTGCAGATGACCTCGAACGGCATACGGGAAGCCACCGACGGGACGAAGTCGCCCGGCCGCCGGTCGATCATCTCGTCCACCACCCGCCTCGCGACCGCGCGGATGTCCTCCTCCGCGGCGGCGAGCAGGCGCGGCGTGAAGGCGCGGGAGACGATCCTGCGCATCGTGGCGTGCTCGGAACCATCCATGTTGACCATGGAGTTCCCGAAGACGGCCTTCGCCCAGGCGGCCGGCTCCGGAGTGGTGACGCCCGGAGCGCTTGCGAACTGCCGCGGCTGCCGGCTCGCCTCCATCACGTCCGCGTGCTTCACCAGTGCGTAAAAGCTCTTGCCCGGACTCTCCCCGAACCGCACCGGGGCGTCGAGCCCGCGCAGCAGCGCGAAGGCCTTCAGCCGTTCGGAGCGCGGCAGTTGCCAGAACACCGGATCGGCGAGATCGGCGTTGTGCGCCCGCAGCATGTGCTGCGTGGACGCCTGCGTCGGGATGTTCATACCCACACCCTTCAGAAGCTCGGGCGGCCGTTTTGGCCCGAGTCGGTTGCTGCGGACGGGGGAACTATGCACTGGTTCGGGCGTTTGGCTCGTTCTTGCAGAGCAACAGCGTGTCTGCGAATCAGAGGGGACGTACGTACCAATGAGTTTGACCATCCGAGGCTCCGTCACGGCGGCATTCCTGGCATGCATGGCGACCGCGGCGGCGGCCTCTCCCGCCGCCGCCGGCACGTCGGCGCCTGTCGACCTGCCGCTGGAGCACCTGGAGCGGGTCCTGCCGGTCGAGGCCCCCGAACTGCGCACCGGAGTGCCGGTGCCCGTGGCCGGCGTACCCGACGGGCCGCGTTACGTCACCGGCCGGCTCCTGCCGGAGAAGACGCTGCCCGCGGTGCCGTTCACGGCAGAGCTGCCGGAGACGGAGGTCGAACTGCCGGTGAAGGATCCGTTGGGGGAGGGCAACCTGGGTGCGCTGCGCGCCGTCTCCGAGGCCTCCGACCTGACGCTGAAGGCGCCGGGCGCCACTGTGGGGGCGCCGCTGTCGGCGCCCCGCGAGCACCTCTCGGGGCTGCCCGAGCCGGTGCTGCCGCAGCTCGGGCTGGTCTCGCCGATTCTGCAGGGCACGCCGGCCGCCGCCCTGCTCATGGACTGAGGCCGCGCATCCGGTGGCCGGCGTCCCTCACGGGCGCCGGCCGCCCGCCCACGAGAACTGTTTCGCCGGCGGGTCGTTGTCAAAACCGAGGCACGCGCACATCGCAAGAGTGGACCGACGCGAAGGGCAAGGGGTATTCGGCATGGGCCTGATCACGCGCAGGAGCGCAGCGACCGTGCGAGGGGATTCCCTGACCCGCCGCATTCTGCTGCGCGGAGTCTTCGCGATGGGCGTGATCGCGGGCACCGCGGGGGCGCTCGCCCCGATCCTCACCAAGAGGCCGGGAGGCACGGCAGGACCGGCGCTGGAGCGGTTCGCCGAGACGTACCGCGGCCGGTACATCCAGGGGACCGCCAGGGTCACGATGCCCGCGAGGGCGGCCGGCCGCGTACGGGCCGTCGGTGACGCCATGACCGTCGCCGCCGTACGGGACGCCGAGGTACGCATCGACGGCCGGCCGCTGCACGTCATGCGGCGCGCCGACGGCAGCTACCTGAGCCTGGTGAACCACTACGAGTCGTTCCCCACGCTGCTCGACGCGGCACGCGCGGCGGTGGACGAGCTGGGTGACGCCCAGCTGTCGGCATCCCCCCTGCACAGTCTCTGAAGAGGGGAGGGCCAACAGTGGTGTACACCCGGAAGAACCAACGCGACCTCACCCGTACGGAGAAGAAGCGTCTGGTCAGTGCGCTCCTGGAGCTGAAGCGCTCGGGGCGGTACGACGAGTTCGTGACCCTGCACGGTCAGCACTACGTCACCGACGACGAGCCCGGGCCACGCGTCAGCCATATGACGCCCTCCTTCTTCCCGTGGCACCGCCGCTATCTCCTGGAGTTCGAACGCGCCTTGCAAGCCGTCGATCCGGGGGTGTCGGTTCCGTACTGGGACTGGACGAAGGACAACACTCCCGCCGCGTCGCTGTGGGCGGAGGATTTCCTCGGGGGCAACGGCCGGGCCGGCGACCAGAAGGTCATGACGGGACCGTTCGCCCACGCCACCGGCAACTGGAACATCCGCGCACGGGTCGGCGACGGCGCCTACCTCACCCGCAACTTCGGCCGGCCCTCCGCCCCCGTCTCCCTGCCCACCAGGCAGGACGTGGCGAAGGCGCTGAGCGACCCGCTCTACGACGCCGCGCCGTGGAACTCCACCACGACCAGGGGCTTCCGGAACAAGATCGAGGGGTGGGGGCGGGGTGGCACGGCCACGACGTTCAACCACAACCGGGTCCACCGCTGGGTCGGCGGTGCGATGCTGGGCGCCACCTCGCCCAACGACCCGGTCTTCTGGCTCCACCACGCCTTCATGGACCTGCTCTGGGACCGCTGGCAGCGGGCGCATCCCCGCTCCGGCTATCTGCCGCGCAAGAAGCTGACCGGGTCCGATCCGCAGCGCGGGCGGGTCTTCAGCCTCGACGAACCGATGCCGCCGTGGAACGTGGCGCCCGCGCAACTCCTCGACCACAGCCGCATCTACCGCTACGCCTAGCACCGGACACACCACTGCGGCCTCCCCATACCTGAAGGGGAGGCCGCAGTGGCGTGAGGCGGGGATCAGTGACCGTAGGCGCCGTGGCCCGAGACGTTCGCACAGGTGTTGCCGAACGCCGGGTTGAGCGCGGCGATGATGTTCACGGTGTTGCCGCAGAGGTTGACCGGGATGTGGATGGGCACCTGGATGGCGTTGCCCGAGATGACACCGGGGTTCCCGACGGTCTCACCATGCGCTCCGGCGTTGGCGGTGGCCACGCCGGCCCCGCCGGCCAGGATGGCACCGGTGCCGGCGATGACGGCAGCTGCCTTCGCGATATGCGACATCAGTTCTCCTTGCGAGATGAAGAGGTCGACCGCAGGGCTTGCGGCCTTCACCTTCCTTCAACGCGGCAATAGGAGGGCAGTAACGGATCGAAAGGAAAATCGTCGGAATGCGGGTGGTACGAAGTGATTTCGCCCGGCGCCCCGCATGATAAACGGAAAGGTATTCGGTCGTAGAAATGGAAGGGTGCAACAAGGTTCCGAATTGAATCCCGGAAGCCCTTGGCCGGTCTCAGCCCGCCGTCTTGAGGACGCAGAGGACGACGGTCCCGTCCTCGTGATCCTCCGGCGTCGGGCACCCCGCGTCCGATGTCGGCGGGGACGGTGGCGACGGGTCCTGCGGCGACACCCGGCCGGCTGGGCTGATTTCCCGCGGCTCGTCCAGCAGCACCGTCAGCCCGTACCCCGTCATCGCGAGCACCGCCCAGGCGATCACGAGAACCTTGCGCACTTCCCGCTCCTACTCCTTTTCCAGGCGGGCCGGCAGATCGAAGAGCGGGAACCAGCGCTTCGTGTCCAGGAAGGACGTGATCCCGCTGACCTTGCCCTCCACGATCTCGATCACCATGAGCGCCCACGGCTCGAAGCTGCCGTCGCCCGACTGGCTCGGGTGGTAGTGGGCGAAGGCCGGCGTGCCGTTGGCCACGACCGGGACCAGCTTCGAGCCCCGGCAGACCTCGCCGACGCCCAGCATCCAGCCGACGATGTCGTCGTGTCCCCGCAACCACAGGTCGTACGGCGGCATGGACAGCGTGGCGTCCTCGTGGAGCAGCGCCGTGAGGGCGGTCATGTCGTACCCCTCGAAGGCCGCGACGTACCGCTCCAGCAGCTTCTGCTGCTCCTCGTCCAGCGGATTCGCGGTGTCCGTCTCCTGCGAGCCGTGCTCGGCGATCGTCGCGCGGGCCCGCTGGAGCGCGCTGTTCACCGAAGCGACCGTCGTCTCCAGCAGCTCCGCGACCTCGCTCGCCTTCCAGGCCAGCACCTCGCGCAGGATCAGCACCGCCCGCTGCTTCGGCGGCAGATGCTGGAGCGCGGCGACGAACGCGAGCCGCACGCTCTCCCGCGCCACGGCGGTCTCCGCCGGGTCGGCCACCGAAGGCAGCACCCGCCCGTCCGGCACCGGCTCCAGCCAGGTGACCTCGGGGCGGGAGTTGAGCGCGGCCTGCGCCACCGGGGTCGCGGCGGTCAGATCCATCGGGCGGGCCCTGCGGTTTCCCGCGTTGAGCATGTCGAGGCATACGTTCGTCGCGATGCGGTACAGCCACGAGCGCAGCGACGACCGGCCCTCGAACTTGTCGAAATTCCGCCAGGCCCGGACCATCGTGTCCTGCACGGCGTCGTCCGCCTCGAAGGCCGATCCCAGCATCCGGTAGCAGTACCCGGTCAGCTCGGTCCGGTGCTTCTCCAGCCGGGAGTCCAGGTCCTGCGTCGTCACGACATCACTCATCGGGTCCACCCCACTCGCCATTGGCACCAGCACTTCGGAAGTTACCGGACGCCACTGACATTCAGGGGCGGGCTGCGAAAACCGGCCGCGAAACGGGTCGCGGAACGTGCCGGCGCTGTTCGACCCTGGCGACCCGGGTGCCGTACAGCGTGATCGATACGACCCCGAGCACCGCGACCAGCCCGAGGAGTACGGTCCCCGCCCAGCCGCCGGCGTGGAAGGCCACCGCGCCGAGCGTGCCGCCGACGCTGCTGCCCAGGTAGTAGGCCGACTGGTAGAGCGCGGATGCCTGCGCCCGGCCGGTCTTCGCCGTACGGCTCACCGAGGACGACGCCACCGCGTGCCCCGCGAAGAACCCGGCGGTGATCAGCACCAGGCCCGCCAGCACGGCGGCCAGCGCGTCGGCCACCGACAGCAGCAGACCGGCCGCGGTCGTCGAGACCGCCAGGTACAGCGCACCTCGGCGGCCCAGGCGGGCGACCAGCTTTCCGGCCGCCGCGGAGGAGACCGTACCGACGAGATACACCAGGAACACGGACCCGATGACGCCCTGCGGGAGGCTGAAGGGGGCCTCGACCAGCCGGTAGCCGATCACCGTGTAAACCGCGCCGAAGACCGTCATGAAGAGCGCGCCGATCGCGTACAGACGCAGCAGCAGCGGGTCGGCCAGGTGACCGCGGACCGTCTTCGCCAGCGCCCGCGGGTTCAGCGAACCGGGCGTGAAGTTGCGGGCCTTCGGCAGCATCAGCCAGAACACCACCACGCACACCACGGACATCAGGCCGACGGCGGCCAGCGCCGCGCGCCAGTCCCACAGCTGGGCCGCCCAGCCGGTGACGATGCGGCCGCTCATCCCGCCGATGGAGTTGCCCGCCACGAACAGTCCGATCGCCCCGACCAGTGCCTTCGGCCGTACCTCCTCCGCGAGAAAGGCCATCGCGGAGGCCGGCACACCGGCCAGCGCGGCGCCCTGCACCGCGCGCAGCGCCACCAGCCACTCCAGCGAGGGCGCGAACGGCACGAGCAGGCCGACCGCGACCGCGACCACCAGCGAGACCGTCATCATCCGGCTGCGCCCGAAGCGCTCCGAGAGCGCGCTCATCGGCAGTACGAACAGGGCCAGCGCACCCGTGGCCGCCGAGACGGTCCAGCTGGCGGCGCTCGCGCTCGCGCCGAAGTCGGCGGAGATCAGCGGCAGCAGCGCCTGGGTGGAGTAGAGGAGGGCGAACGTCGCGACCCCGGCGGCGAAGAGCGCGAAGCTCATCCGGCGGTAGCCGGGGGAGGAGGGGGCGAGACGGGAGTCGGTGTCAACGTCAACAACGGCGTCGGCGTCCACATGGGTGGTGGACGCCTTGGTACTGGCAGGAGGCATGCATCGAACGTAAACACCGCAGCTTCATGCGTCCAATGCACAAACACACGATAATCAATCCCATGCTGCATAACCCGAGCTCACGGCCCCGCCTGTCACCCAGCAGTTACGAAGAAGACATCCAGCAGGTACTCGCGCCGCGCCTCGCGCACTTCGCGGCGGTCGCCCGCCACGAGCACGTCACGCGCGCGGCCCACGAGTTGGGCGTCCCGCAGTCGACGCTTTCGCGCGCGATGGTCAGGCTGGAGGAGGACCTGGGCGTCGCCCTGTTCGCCCGCAAGGGCCGCACGGTCGCCCTCACTCCCGCCGGCCGCACCTTCCTCACCACCGTCGAGCGCGCACTGGCGGAGGTCGAACGGGCGGCGGAATCGGTACGGGCCGACGCCGACCCCTCGACCGGCAAGGTCGCCTTCGGCTTCCTGCACACCATGGGTTCGGAGACCGTCCCCGGCTTGATCCGCGCCTTCCGCGCGGACCACCCGCGGGTCCGCTTCCAGCTCGTCCAGAACTACGGCGAGGCCATGATCGAACGGCTGCGCGCCGGAGACCTCGACCTCTGCCTGACCTCCCCCGTCCCCGACGCCCCCGACCTGGTCGCCCGCCGCATCGACGAGCAGCGGCTGCGCCTGGTCGTCCCGGACGACCACCGCCTGGCCACCCGGAAGCGCGTGCGTCTCGCGGAGGCGGCCGACGAGGCGTTCGTCACCCTCGAACCCGGCTACGGGCTGCGTCGTATCACCGACGACCTGTGCGCCGAGGCGGGCTTCAAGCCGCGCGTCGCGTTCGAGGGCGAGGAGGCGGAGACGCTGCGCGGCCTGGTGGCGGCGGGTCTCGGCGTCGCCCTGTTGCCGCCCCCGGCGGTGGCCCGCCCCGGCGTCAGGGAACTGACGGTGACGGCCCCGCGCGCTGTACGGGAGATCGGAGTCGCGTGGCTGGACGGCCACCCGGACACACCGCCGGTGGCGGCCTTCAAGCGCTTCCTGCTGTCGCGCAGGGGCCACTTGCTCCCGGAGTGAGGGGGGTGGGCCGCGTCACGGACTGACGGCGAGCACCATGTACGCCGCCAACAGCGCCAGATGTACGCCGCCCTGGAGAGGCGTCGCGCGTCCCGGCACGATGGTCAGCGTGCCGACGGCCACGGTGAGCGCCAGCAGCACCATGTGCGAGGCGCCGAGCCCCAGCAGCAGCGGCCCTTCCAGCCAGACGGTGGCGATCGCGACCGCCGGAATGGTCAGCCCGATGCTCGCCATGGCTGATCCGAGCGCCAGGTTCAGGCTGGTCTGCACCCGGTCGCGCCGGGCGGCCCGTACGGCGGCGATCGACTCGGGCAGCAGCACGAGCAGGGCGATCACGACCCCGACGACGGAGGCCGGCAGACCGGCCGCCGCGACTCCCTCCTCGATCGTCGGAGAGACACCCTTCGCCAGCCCGACCACCGCGACGAGCGACACGGCGAGCAGCCCGAGGGAGATGAGCGCGACCCGCCGCGCCGGGGGATCGGCGTGCTCCTCCACGTCGATCACCTTCCCCTGGGTGGTCACGGGCAGGAAGTAGTCCCGGTGCCGCCAGGTCTGCGTCATCACGAACAGCCCGTAGAGCAGCACGGACGCGAGCGCCGCGAAGGTGAGCTGGGCCGGGCTGAACTCGGGGCCGGGAGCGCTGGTGGTGAACGTCGGCAGGGCCAGGCTCAGTCCCGCCAGCGTGGCGACGGTCGCGAACGCCGCGCCGGTGCCCTCGGCGTTGAACACCGCCACCTTCCGCTTCAGCGAGCCGACGAGGAGCGAGAGCCCGACGATGCCGTTGCACGTGATCATCACGGCGGCGAAGACGGTGTCCCGGGCCAGTGAGCTGTTCTTGTCGCCGCTCTCGCCGCCGGTGTCGGCCATGAGGGTCACGATCAGGGCGACCTCGATGATGGTCACGGCCACGGCGAGGACGAGCGAGCCGAACGGCTCGCCCACCCGGTGGGCGACCACCTCGGCGTGATGTACGGCGGCGAGCACCGCACCGGCCAGAAAGCAGGCCAGCAGCGCGACCACGGCTCCCGGCAGGTCGCGCCCCCAGGTGAGGACGAGCAGTACGACGGCCAGCACGGGCACGGCGGTCGGCCAGTGCGCGAGGCGGGCGCGGACCAGACGGATCATGCGTTTGACCCTGGCAGAGGGTCGCGCGGGGCGCGCGTCGTACGGGGCGGACGGTGGGGGACGGCGCTAGCGTCGAAGTATGCCGACTCCTGCTGCTCCGCAGCCGCCGCCGCCCGCCCGCTACACGGTCGCGATCAAGCCTCGGGCGGCGGATGCGGACGGTCATCCGGACCATGGGTCCACGCTGCGGACGGCGGTCGTGGAAGCGACTGGCGGTACCGGGGCGTCCGGGTACCCCCGCTACGAGGGCGACGGCGTCGCGGCCGACATCGATCCCCGCACGCGCGCGGTGGAAGCGATCACCCTCGACGGCGGGGAGCTCCCGTACGGCTGGGTAGCGGAAGCGACACCGGAGGGCTGAGCGCCGGCACCCCCCTGGTCCCGAGCAGCGGGGGTGCTTCAGCGGCGTAGTGCGTGGCCGAAGCCGGAGGCCAGCGGCATGCGCAAGCCCAGCGGCGGCGGTGCGGCCAGGGCGTCGGCCACCGGGCGGGCGTATCCGCGGCCGAACAGCGCGCCCAGGACGAAGTCGGCCGCGAGGGCCAGCACTTCCGGGCGGTGCTGGCGCAGTGAGTGGCCGTCGGAGTGGACCTCGAAGCGGCACGTGTCGCGGTTGACCTTCTTCGCCCGCTCCGCCAGCCGGTACGACAGCTCCGGATCGGTACGTTCGTCATTCGTGCCGTGCACGATCAGCACCTGGCGCCCGGCCAGCTGCTTCACCGGCTCCTCCGCCGCCGCGACATCGTCGTCCGGAAGCCACGGCGCGACCGCCAGCACCGAGTTCACGGCCGGGTGGTCCGCCGCGTGCAGCGCCGCCCGCCCGCCCATGTCGATCCCCGCGAGACACACCGGTACGTCCCCGTAGCGCCGTACGACCTCGTCCGCCGCCCACGTCGCATCCGCCGCGAGCCGCGCGTCCGAGCCGTTCCAGCCGCGGCCGCGGTAGCGGACCACGTGGGCGGCGAGCCCCTCCGCGCGCCCCGCCGCGGCCAGACTCCGCGCCAGCGGCCGCACACCGGCGTACGCCAGCGGCGACGGTCTGCGGGCCGACATCGGTTCACCGGCGGGGAGAAGCAGGACCACGCCGCAGACCGTGCGGTCACCGCCCCCGGCCACTCGGGCCGCTCCGACCGGCCGGCCCAATCGGGCGGCCCCGGAAACCGGGATTGCTTGCTGTGCCATGACAGAACAGTCTCAGAAGCCCAGATGTACTCCACCCGTCCGCACGGTCACTGTTACGTATCGACGGAGGCGATCTACGCGCGTAGGCGCTAGAGTGCGCAGATGACGAGCGAGACCCTTAACACGCCCACCGCGGACCAGATCCGCCGCGCCCCGAAGGTGCTGCTCCACGACCACCTCGACGGTGGTCTGCGGCCCGGCACGATCATCGATCTCGCCCGCGAGGCGGGTTACCAGGCCCTTCCCGAGACCGACGCCGACAAGCTCGGCATCTGGTTCCGCGAGGCCGCCGACTCCGGATCGCTGGAGCGATACCTGGAGACCTTCGCCCACACCTGCGCCGTCATGCAGACGCGTGACGCGCTCTTCCGCGTCGCCGCCGAGTGCGCCGAGGACCTCGCCGAGGACGGCGTCGTCTACGCCGAGGTCCGGTACGCCCCCGAGCAGCACCTGGAGAAGGGGCTGACGCTCGAAGAGGTCGTCGAGGCCGTCACCGACGGCTTCCGCGAGGGCGAGCGCCGCGCGAAGGCGAACGGCCACCGGATCCGCGTCGGCGCCCTGCTGACCGCGATGCGGCACGCCGCCCGCGCCCTGGAGATCGCCGAGCTCGCCAACCGCTACCGCGGCAACGGCGTCGTCGGCTTCGACATCGCCGGCGCCGAGGCGGGCTTCCCGCCCACCCGCCACCTCGACGCCTTCGAGTACCTCAAGCGCGAGAACAACCACTTCACGATCCACGCCGGTGAAGCCTTCGGGCTCCCCTCCATCTGGCAGGCGCTCCAGTGGTGCGGCGCCGACCGGCTCGGTCACGGCGTACGCATCATCGACGACATCGAGGTCGCGGAGGACGGCAGCGTCACGCTGGGCCGCCTCGCCGCGTACGTGCGCGACAAGCGCATCCCGCTGGAGATGTGCCCGACGTCCAACCTCCAGACGGGCGCGGCCGACTCGTACGCCGCACACCCCATCGGGCTGCTGCGCAAGCTGCACTTCCGCACCACGGTCAACACCGACAACCGGCTGATGAGCGGTACGAGCATGAGCCGCGAGTTCGAGCACCTGATCGACGCTTTCGGCTACACGCTCGACGACATGCAGTGGTTCACAGTCAATGCGATGAAATCAGCATTCATTCCTTTCGACGAACGCCTTGCCATGATCAATGACGTGATCAAGCCCGGATACGCCGAGTTGAAATCCGAATGGCTGTTCCGGCAGACCGCCGCGACCAGCGGTTCTTCCTCCGCACGAGGCTGAGCACACCGCACTGGAGGCGGCCGGGAACGTCAATTCCCGGCCGCCTTCGCGTGTTTGCGGCGGAGTCCGGGCGTGGCTAGCTTGCAGAGCCGCTCCCCATCCCCGTTTGCGAGGACGTTCTCTTCATGAAGCAGTCTGCTGCCAAGACCCTCGGTGCCGCCGCTCTCGGTGCCGCCTTCGCCGCTGCCGCCGCCGGCAGCGCCTCCGCGGCGCCGGCCCTGCCGGCCGTCCCCGACCTGACGGGCACGCTGAGCTCCGCCACCACGACGCTGCCCGTGCAGGACGTCGTCACCAAGCTCCCCGGCGGAGCTCCCGAGGCGCTGACCGGTGCGCAGGACGCGCTCACCGGGACTGCCACCACGCTGCCGACTACCCTCGGCGAGGCCACGTCCAAGGCCGCGCCGAGCGGCGAAAAGGGCGGGCAGCGCAGCGCCGACCCGGTCAAGGGCCTGCTCGGCGGGCTGCCGGCGGGCCTCCCCGGCCTCGGCGGCTGACGCACCACATGCGTAAGGGGCGCGCACCGGAATCGATTCCGGTGCGCGCCCCGTCGTGGTCTGTTAGTGGTTAGAGCAAATAAAAATCGGTGTGATGCCTGATTTAGGGTTGGAGGAAAAACCAAAGCCCCAAGAAAACAAGAGAAAGGAAT